>JAEWYL010000284.1 GCA_023395675.1 Chloroflexota bacterium
CCCCCCCCAAAACAACCATCATCCTCTCAAAATCCGTACCCCGAACTGACGCTGTCTATCCCAGGACTCAAACGTGCTTGTTGGCTTCCGCCAAAAGCGATTCCGCCCTCTCCTTTGTCAAACCCAGCTGCGCCGCCTGCGGCATGGAGAGCAGCGAATTCAAAGACATCCCTTTCACCATCTCAACCATCGGATTGGTGGATAGGCCCGGTACGTATTGTTCGATCAGAGCTCTGGCCTGCGGATGGTTTAACAGATCACCCAGGGTCGAATCAAGCGTAAAATGCATTTCAGCCTCCGTTTTGATCCATCTGAATGCCAATACGGATAGGACTCTTGGCTTCGGTGAGCGCGTGGGGGGAATATGGGCGGGCCAACGCCGCCGCATCCCTTCTGTCTCTTTGAAGTGTGTGAGTCCTGACCTATTATCCCCGCTCACCCCGAGCGGAGAGGACCACAGATTTATCCGGCCCTTACCCGGCGGAGAGGGAAGCGGGCTCCCCGGTTGGACCGCCCTCCATGCGCCCGGCGGTGCCCTGGAACAGCTCCCAGCCCTGGCTCAGCACCACCACCTGGATCGCCAGCAGCCAGAGGAAGAACAGGGTCAGCGCCAGCGCCGCGCCGTTGAGGATGCCGGGCAGGTTGGCCTGGATGCCCGCCAGGGTCGGGGCCAGGTTGCCCAGCGAGACCTCCGACTGGGCGAGCATGGCGTCGTACTCGCCCAGGTTCTGCGAAATGCCCTGCACGCTGATGGACATGGTGTCCAGGCTGCCGCGCACGGTCTCCAGATTGTCGTCCGCCCGGTCCAGATCTTCGGACATGGAGACCAGGATGGGCGGCAGGGTTTTCAACTCGTCCGCCGCCTCGCCCAGCGCCACCGCCAGGGGCTTCTCGGGGTTGTAGGCCTGGGTGGGGGTCTCCACAAAGGCGCTCACCAGCGGGACGCCGCTCATGGCCCGCTGGAAGGATTCGAGCGAGCGGATGGAGCTGTCCAGCACGACGGCCGCCTGCTGGGCCGAGTCGAGCGAGCCGGCGGCGGATTCGAGCGTGCCCGGCAGGTTCTCGCTCATCAGGGTGTTCACCTTTTGGAACACGGGCATCGAAGCTTCCACCGAGCCGGCGGTGGAGGCCAGCATGACCGAGAGCGCGTCCACGCTCTCTCTGGCGGAGCCGAGCGCGTCACGGGTGACCGCCATGGTCGTCTGGCTGGTCATCACGGCGTTATTCAGCGTATCCAAGGTGGAAATTGTGTAATCAACCACGGCCGGCTTGGAAACCCACACCCCCACCAGACCGGCAATACTGAGGATCAGACCCAGGATCCCCGCGATCATCACCAGGATTCCAAGAAACCTTCTCAAGAATTTCATTGGCGCTCCTCCACGACCGCACGAAAAATATATGATTGGCTGCAAAATCAAGTCTATTTATTATATTCGAAAAAGCGGAGAAAGATAGAGCGGGCGGCTTTGCCGCCCGCATCCGTCATTCTCGCCTGCGCTGCCGCAGCAGGCGGCCCGAGTTCGCCAGGATGCCCAGGTCGGGCAGGGACTGGGCGGCGGCGGCGAAGATGGGGGGCAGGTAGCCGAGGGCAGCCAGCGAGAGCCCCAGAACGTTGTAGACGGCCGTAAAGGCGATATTCAACTTCACCACGCGCATCGTGCGGCGGGCGATGCGCAGCAGCTCGGGGGCCAGGAGCCAGTCGTCGCGCATCAGGGCCACGTGGGCGGCTTCGAGGGCGATCTCCGTCCCCGCCGCGCCCATCGCCACGCCCACATCCGCCTGGGCCAGGGCCGGGGCGTCGTTGACCCCGTCGCCCACCATGACCACCACCCGGCCCTGGGCCTGGTGCTCGCGCACCACCCGGATCTTATCCTCGGGGAGCAGGTTCGCCCGCCAGCGGATCTCCCGGCCCAGGCGGCGGGCCAGGCCGGCCGCGGCGCGCTCGTTGTCGCCGGTGAGCAGCTCGATCTGCTTCAGGCCGAGGGCCTCCAGCTCGGCCAGGGCGGCGGGGACCTCCGGGCGCAGCCGGTCGGCGGCAGCCAGGGCGCCCGCCAGGCGGCCGTCCACCTCCACCCACAGCAGGCTCTTGCCCTGCGCTTCCAGGGCCTCCAGGCGCTCGAAAAAGCCCGCCGGGGCGCCGGGGGCGGGGAAGCCGGCGCCAGGCGCGGAGGGCTGCGCGGGGGCCAGGTGGCGGCGGGCGCCCACCGACACCCGCCGCCCGCCCACCACGGCGCGCACACCCAGGCCGGGCAGGGCTTCGAAATCCTGGGGCTCCTCCAGGGGCAGGCTGGCCTCCCGGGCGCGGGCGCGCACCGCCTCCGCCAGAGGGTGCTCGGAATAGCGCTCTGCCGCGGCCGCCAGGCGCAGCAGTTCCGCCGCGCCGGCCTCCGAGCCGTCCAGGGCGATCAGGTCGGTGATCTCGGGCCGCCCGAGGGTCAGCGTGCCGGTCTTATCCACCAGGAGCACCTGCGCCCGGTCCAGCAGCTCCAGGTACTTGCCGCCTTTGATCATCAGCCCGTTTTTGGCCGCCGCGCCGATGGAGGCCAGCATGGCGATGGGCGTAGCCAGGGCGAAAGAGCAGGAGCAGGCCACCACCAGCACCGCCGCGGTGGCGAGCGGGTCCCGGCGCAGCAGGAAGGTCAGCGCGGCCAGGCCCGCCACCAGGGGCAGGTACCAGGTGGAGAAGCGGTCCGCCAGGCGCTGCACCTGCCCGCGGTGCGCCTCGGCTTCCTCCACCAGGCGGATCACCCGCCCGAAGGTGGATTCCGCCCCCACCTGGGCGGCGCGCACGCGCAGGCTGCCCAGGCTGATGAGGCTGGCGGCGAACACACGCGCCCCCGGCCCGGCCTCCAGCGGCAGGCTCTCCCCGGTGATGGCGGACTGGTCCACCGTGGCCCGCCCGGCGCCCACCTCCCCATCCACGGGGCCCTTCTCCCCGGGCCGCACGCCCACCACCTCGCCCACCGACACCTCAGCGGCGGGGACCTCCACTTCTTTCCCGCCGCGCTCCACCCGGGCCGTCTGCGGCGCCAGGGCGGCCAGGTCCCGCACGGCCCGGCGGGCGCGCCCGGTGGTGAAACGCTCGGCGTAATCGCCCACGCGCATAAAGAAGACCACCACCGCCGCGGTGGCCCACTCTCCCACCGCCAGGGCGGCGATCACGCCCAGGCTCATCAGGGTGTGGGAGATAATCTGCCCTTTGAGGGCCGCCCGGATCACGTTGAGAAAGACCGGGAAACCGGCTGCGAGCACCAGCAGCAGGCCCAGTAAAAAGGGCACCCGCCGGGTGAGGGCCTCGAACAGGCCCAGCCACTCGCCCACCAGCACCACAAAGAGCACCGCCCCGAAAACCAGCCCCAGCAGCCCCAGCACGGGGCGAGTGAAGTCCTGCAGCCGGGCGGCGCGGTCGGGCGCGGCAGCGGAGGCGGCGTCCACTTCGGGGGCCTCGTAGCCCGCACCGGCCACGGCTTTGCGGATGGCGGCGAGGTCCACGCGCTCCGGGTCGAACTGCACCACCGCCTTCTCCGCCGCCAGGTAGACCTCCACCTGGGAGACGCCCGGCAGACCGGCAATGGCGCTGCGCACGTGGCGGGTGCAGTCGGCGCAGTCCATGCCGCGCACCGGGAGCTCGAGGGTGCGCGGCGCGCTCATGCGGCCTCCCGGGGAGAGGAGAGAGTGAGGCGGGCCTGCCGGAACGGAGAGCAGAAGGGGAACAGAGATTTTTCGTAAAGGCCACCAAATATCATCGTAACACTACCTATACGCATAATTTGTGGACTGCACCTCGCCGCAGCGCGCCTGGGGCGGGTAGATTTATTATTGTAATCTACGTTTGGAGTTGGTGGGCGGGGCGAAGAATCCCCTCCCCGCCCGCTAAGGTTTAGCGGCGGAGGCAAAGCATAGCGGCACCCTCCCCAGCCCGCAAAGCCGGCAATGGGGGAAGGGTCGGCTGGCACGGCAACAGGGCCGGGCAGCGCCTCGCACCTGTGGCTGCTGCGACCTGCAGGTGCAAGG
>JAEWYL010000297.1 GCA_023395675.1 Chloroflexota bacterium
GCCTGCAGCGGCTGCGGAACCCGCCGCGCCGGCCGGGCAGACCGCCCGCGGCCCCAGCCCGCTGCTGCGCAGCGCCGCCGCGGTGGGCGGCGGGTTGAACCGCTTCTCGCGGGGCGCAGCCCGGGTCAGCGGCGCCGTCCTGCGCCGCCTGCTGCCCGGAGAGGGCAGCCTGCCCGCCTCCATGATGGCCTTTTTTGCGGTGGCGATTCCGGTGATGGTGGTGGCCGCCGCCATGTACGTGTATCTGAAGGAAGGGGTGTCGCGCCAGTACCAGGCCGCGTTCGACGCCGCCTCCCGGGCGGCCGAGGCGGCCCGGGCCGAGACGGAACCCGCGGCCCGGCGGCAGGCCTGGACGGGCGTGCTGGCGGCCGTGGAGCAGGCCGAGGGCTACCAGGTGACCGAGGCCACCCGCGGGCTTCAGGCGGAGGCCCAGGGCGTGTTCGACCAGCTCGATAACATCCGCCGCATTGACTTCCAGCCCGCCATCGCCGGCGGGCTGCCCGGCGGGACGCGCATCACCCGTATTGTGGCCTCCGCAGAGGACCTCTTTATGCTCGACGCCGAGAGCGGCAACGTGCTGCGCGCCCTGCGCACCACCCGCGGCTACGAGCTGGATTCGAACTTCGCCTGCGGCCCCAGCCTGCCGGGCGCCCTGGCGGTGGGGGCCCTGGTGGATATCGCTCTGATCCCCAGCGACAGCGAGCTGGAGGGCGACCTGCTGGCGATGGACGGCTCCGGCAACCTGCTGCAGTGCCAGGCCGGGGCGCAGCCGCTGGCGAGCATGCTCGCCCCGCCGCCCGCCGGTTGGGGCACCCCGCTGGGCTTCGCCCTGGACGGGGGGAACCTGTACGTGCTCGACCCGCACCCGCAGAAAAACGCCGTGTGGGCGTATTGGGGGTCCGATTTCTCCATCCAGCCGCAGCTTTTCTTCGACGAGGACATCCCCCCCATGGGCGACGTGACCGACCTGGCGGTGGACAAGCGCGACCTGTACCTGCTGCACGCCGACGGGCACCTGACCCTGTGCACCTTCAGCGACCTGGGCGTCTCCCCTACCCGCTGCGCCGACCCGGTGCCCTATTCCGACTCGCGCCCGGGCCGGGAGGGCCAGCCCATGCAGCCCGAGCACGCCTTTACCCAGATCGTGACCACCCAGCCCCCGGACCCCTCGCTCTACCTGCTGGAGTCGCAGTCTCAGGCCATTTATCACTTCAGCCTGCGCCTGCTCACCTTCCAGAAGCAGCTCCGCCCGGTGACCCTGCGGGCGCAGGGCGCAAACCTGGGTTTCCCGGACGATCCCGCCACCGCCTTCGCCCTCAGCCCCGACAGCCGGGTGGCGTTCCTGGCCCTGGGGGACCAGGTGTACTACGCCGGCACCCCCTGAGGGGCGGCGGCAGCCCCACTCCTGCAGCGAAGATAATTTATCGGGACGCACAGCGCCCTCCCTCGAGCCCGGATCTACGGGCTGGGGGAGGGCGCTGCCGCGCCCCGGCGCCGTTAGAGCCTATCCCAAAAATAAACTTTTGTTGTTGTGATGGGGGCTACGCCCCCCATCACAACAACAAAACATTTTCCAGACAGGTACTCAGGGCCTTCAAAAGCAGCCTGTCAAAAGGCGGGGACCAGCCGGGGCGGCTTTATCTGGAAGCCGGGGTGTTGGTGGGCCAGGGGGTGAGGGTGGGGCCGCCCTCGCCGCGCGGGGTGGACCCGGGGCGCAGGGTGAAGGTGGCGGTGGCCTGCCGGGCGGGGAACGAGGTGAGCGAGGGGGTGGGCAGGCCGGGCGAGGGCGCGCCGGTAGGGCCGGCGGTCAGCAGGGCGGGGGGAGAGAGGCGGGTAGAGCCGGGCGAGGCGTCCGGCGTGACCCCGGGGATGCCGCCCGGAAAGCCGGAAAACCAGTAGAGCCCGGCCAGCACCGCCAGCCCGGTCAGCAGCAGCGCGCCAAACAGGAGGCAGCCCACCCCGAAAGGCAGCCTGCGCCCGGGCGCGGGCTGCGGCGGAGCCGCCTGGGGGGCGGAGATTGGGGCTTTCTCCGGGTAGCGCAGGGTAATCAGGGTGATGTTGTCGTGCCCGCCGCGGCGGTTCGCCAGGTCAATCAGTTCGTCCAGGCTGTTCTCCGGCCCGCGCGCCCGCACCAGCTCCAGGATCTCCTCCGCCTCCACCAGGTCGGTCAGGCCGTCGCTGCACAGCAGCAGGACGTCGCCGGGTTTAAGGCGCATGCCCTGGTTGGCCTCCGCGTGGGCGTCGCTCTCCGCCGGGCGCAGGTGCAGCCTGAGGTCGGGGACCACCTGCTGGCGCGAGCCCAGGTAGCGGCGGATCACGTGGGCGTTCGGGTGCGCACGGGCCTGCTCGGGGCTGATCAGCCCGTTCTCGATCGCCTCCTGCACCCAGGTGTGGTCCCGGGTGAGCTGGCGGATGCCCCCGTCGCGCATCAGGTAGATGCGCGAATCGCCCACCGAGGCGGTGTAGAGGCGGTCTTCGATCACCCAGGCGCAGGCGCAGGTGGTGCCCATCCCCCGCAGGGCCGGGTCGCTCTCGGACATCTCAAGCACGGCCTGGCTGGCGCTGATGATGGCCTGCTGCAGGGTCTGGGCCGGGTCGCGCCCGTCGCTCTCGGCCACCGCCTGGCTGATGGTGTTCACCGCCAGCTCGGCCGCCACCTCCCCGGCGCGGTGCCCCCCGATCCCATCCGCCACCACCGCCAGCACCGCCGGCCGGGTGCGCTCCGGGTCCAGGAAATGGGCGGAGACGGCGTAGCGATCCTCGTTGTTCTTGCCGCTCATCCCCGGGTGCGAGCCCGCGGCCACGTGCAGGTGCGCCTGCTCGGCTGTAATCACGCCAGTTCCTCCGCCGGAACGACCACCGGCCTGCGCTGGCGGGCCGGGTCGCGATGGATAAACCGGAAGGAGACCCGCCCGATATGGAGAATATCGCCGTGCTCCAGCGGCGCCCCTTCCCGGCCGACCGGGGTGTAGTTAATCCAGGTCCCGGCCACCGAGCCCTCATCCAGCAGGCGGAAGCAGCCGTCCTCATCGCGCACCAGGCGGGCGTGCAGCCCGTCCAGCGAAGCGTCGTCCACGACCAGGGTGGCCAGGTTGGCGTCCCGGCCGAAGGTCATCTCCGCGGCGGTGATGGGGACGGGGGGCTCGGAGCCGGCCTCTTCCTGATCCGAGAGGCGCAGAAGGAAGGCGGCGGCGTTGGGTGAGAGGCGGCGCTGGGGCCAGGGCAGCCGGTTGACCCAGCCCGCCAGGCGGCGCCCGCCCGCCTCGCCGCCGGCGCTCTCCGCCTGTTCCGCCTGGCGCGCCTCGATCTGGGCGCGCATCCCGGCCTCCGCCCGCGCCCGCTGGCGGGCCAGAACCGCCTGCGGCCCGATGCGCCCGCCCAGAATCAGGAAGAGCAGCAGGAGCGCGGCCAGCACCAGCACCGCCAGGGTCAGCAGAATGGGCCAGCGGGGCAGCAGCGCAGCCAGGGGGCTGACCTCCGGCTGTTCCACCTGCACCTGCACCGGGGTGAGGATGCTGGTCCCCTGCAGCCCCAGGCTGTCCACCACCTCCACCTGGAGCATATGCTGGCCGCCCGCCGTGTACTGGCTGAGATCCCAGGTGAAACGGTCGAAGGGGGCCTCCCGGCGTTCTTCCACCGGGACCCCATCCACCAGCAGGCGCGCTTGAACCACCTGGCGCGGGCTGCCGTCCGGGAAGTGCACCAGCACCTGCAGCGGGTACTGCCCGGGGGCCAGGAGGGCGGGGTCCGGGCTCTCCCAGGCGGAGCCGGCCCCGTCTGCCGGATACTGGCGCAGAATCTCGACCGGCGGGGAGATAAAAGCGGGGTCGGGGGGGAGCAGCTCAAAATCGAAGCTCCGGGGGTCCGTGGTCACGCTGCCCTGCTCCGTCTGGATCTCCACCGCCAGCTCGTGCGTCCCTCCGGCGCTGATGCGGGATTCGTATGCCAGCCAGTAGATGCTGCGCATGGGGGCCAGGTACTGCTCCAGGTTCGGGAGAGTTTCTTCCCCGGAAAAGGTGAGGAACTGCCCGCCGGTCTGCTGGGCAAGCTGGGCGAGCTGGTCTGCGGCCGGGGTGCCGAAGACTTCGGGCGAGGCCACCAGCCAGATGAAGATCTTCACCCGGCCCTGGGCAGCCATGGAGGCCATGTTCTGCAGGGCCAGGGAGACGTCCCCCTGGGGTAGACCGGTGATGACCAGCACGGCGCGCTCCATGCCCTCGCGGGGCAGAGGCGCATTGACCACCTCGATGGAATTCACCAGGATATCCACCCCGGCCTCAGCCTCGGCTTCCTCGAACTGGTAATTCTCCAGCGGGGAGACCAGCTCCAGCGGGTCAGAGACGTGGGTGACCTCGGCCCCGCCGTCCAGGCGCAGGCTGAGGTCGTCCAGGGTCGAGCCCTGCCGGCTGCGCGCCCAATCGCGCAGCGCCCCGACCACCCGGTCGAAGCGCGATTCGCCCAGGCTGTTGCGCACCCCGAAGGAGGGGGCGGGGTTGACCACCACCAGGAACTGCACGCCGGGGCGCAGCTCCCGCAGCTCGCTGGGCTGCAGCGCCTGCCCGTTCTCGATCACGCGCACGTCGCTCGCCTGGAGGCCGTGCAGGAAGCCCTGGCTGCTGTGAATATCCAGATAAGTGTGGATACGGGGGAAGGTCTCGATCACAGGGGGCGTGATGACTGCCTGCAGGCCGGACTGGGCGAGGGCATGCTGCCAGAGGGGAGGTGCGAACCCGCCCCTGCCTGCCAGGATGGAAATCACCAGCGCCAACACGAGCAGCCTAACGCCCCGGCGAAACCGAATCAACATGAAACAAATTTTAACATAAAAGGGAGCAATCTCTGCGGCGGGGGCCAGGGCGATTGCCTCCTCCCCTCCTGCCGGGGCGCAATTCCGTAAAATTTGGAAATACAGGCTTGTTTGTGGGGCTGCGCCCCACAAACAAGCCTGCAAGTCCTTTCAAGTGGGAGAAAAAGGCAGGACGCGATGGCGCTGCGGCGGGTGCAGTCCTGCGGCAGGCTCTGCAGGGGCTGGTGAAAGCTCTTAAATGACCTGGGGCCGGGCGATGCCCGGCCCCAGCAAAGTTTACGCCATACACTTCGCGCCGCTGTTAAGTGAAAGCCTCAGACCACTTCGGGGGCGGCGTCCACGGTCTCGGGACGGCGACCGGTCAGGCGCAGGTAAGTGAGGGTCCAGGCCGTCTCGGTGTAGCTGGTGAGGATGCCGTTCAGGAACAGGACTACCGGCAGGAAAGCCGCCACGCAGAGCATGGTGATGCCGATGCCGAGCATGACCGAGCCTTCCGTCTGGGCGGCGATGCCGATTGCGGCGGGGATCACCACCAGGAAGATGGGCAGGCTGACGATGGCGCCGCCGATGAGGCCCACACCCAGGAACAGGATCAGCCCCATGACGATCATCTGCCCGAGGTTGGCCCGCACCACCTCCCAGCCGCGGCGCAGACCGTCCATGATGCCCAGGTCTTCCACCACGATGGCGATGTTGGCCTGCTCGACGACGATGGTCAGGAACCAGCTCAGGGGGACCAGCAGGCAAATCAGGGGCAGCAGGCAGATCAGGCCGACGCCCAGGGTCACGATGGAGACCACCACAATGGGGATCACCACGACCAGGATCACCGCCAGGGCGATCAGCAGGCCGAGGCCGAACACGCGCCAGAAGTAGGGCATGCTGCCGTTGAACAGGTCGGCGAACACCAGCTTCTGCGCCCCGCGGTCCGCCTGGACCGCGCCGCGGATCATGCCGATGCGCCCGATCGTGCCCAGGAAGATGGACAGGACCACCAGCAGCAGGATGACCAGCGCGGCGATGATGGCGATGATGATCCAGGTCTCCTCCGGGATGTTGAGCCGGTTGAAGAAGTCGAAATCGTTGGAATCCGCTTCAAAACGCCACCCCGAACCGGCGTTTCCGGAGGCGCCGCCGGCGTTGGTGCACCCGGCCAGGATACCGAACACCCACAGGATTTTGTGGCGCCAGATGATGTGCCAGGAACGAGTCAAAATTTCGCCAATATCCATTTTAAAATCTCCTTAATGAGCCAGAAATCACGCTGTCAATCTGTTATACGGAGAAATCGCCGCCGGGTTGCAGCGCCGCGTACCTGATGCTGAACTGCCGCTCTCTCCTGCAAGGTTCCGCCGCTTCCGGCGGGGTTGGAAGGGGATGGGTGGGGATGCGGGCCTGCTCCGCAGACTCGCACCCCCCATACGGTTTTTTCAAAGGAGGATAGGCCCTGCTTGTATTTAACCATAAAGCGCAAGGGGACGATAGAGACTTATGCGCCATGCGCGCTATACGCGATTGGTATTTCTAGCGGAATTTTTGTGTACGGGCGGATATTCACCCTGGTAAATCGTGCGGAAATGGCAGGTGCAGCGCGTGTCCCCGCCTTTGCCGGGCCCGCCCGGCCTGCCTTGCTGTGCCTGCCCTGTCTCGTTGGCAGTGGGGGTAAATGCTTCGCACCGGGGGAAAAGATCGCCCTTGACCCCACCCCGGCAGGGATTATAATTTCAGCCGTTGAATTTTACTTCCAGGAGACAAGCATGCCCACAGCCCTGATCACCGGAGTCACCGGCCAGGATGGTTCTTATCTGGCCGAACTGCTGCTCGCCAAAGGTTACCAGGTTATCGGGATGGTCCGCCGTTCCAGCACCCTGACCTTCGAAAGGGTGCAGCATATCCAGGATGACATCACCATCATCCAGGGAGATTTACACGACCAGAGTTCTCTGGTTGACCTGATGGAAGCCTACAAACCGGATGAAGTTTACAACCTGGCGGCGCAGTCCTTCGTGCCCACTTCCTGGACGCAGCCGGTCCTGACCGGCGAAGTGACCGCCCTGGGGGTCACGCGCATGCTGGAGGCGATCCGCCTGGTGAAACCCGACACCCGCTTTTACCAGGCCTCCTCCAGCGAGATGTTCGGGAAGGTGCTGGAGGTCCCCCAGCGGGAGACCACCCCCTTCTATCCCCGCAGTCCCTACGGAGTGGCAAAAGTTTACGGGCACTGGATCACGGTGAACTACCGCGAGTCCTACAACCTGTACGCGGTATCCGGCATCCTGTTCAACCACGAAAGCCCGCGGCGCGGCCTGGAGTTCGTGACGCGCAAGATCACCTACGGGGTGGCGCGCATCCGTCTGGGCCTGGCGAAGGAGCTGCGCCTGGGCAACCTGGACGCGCGCCGGGACTGGGGGTTCGCCGGGGACTACGTGGAGGGGATGTGGCGCATGCTGCAGCAGGAGACCCCCTCCGACTATATCCTGGGCACCGGGGAGACCCACTCGGTGCGCGAGTTCTGCGAGGCGGCCTTCAGCCACGTCGGGCTGGATTACGAAGATTACGTGTTCCAGGACCCACGCTTCTACCGCCCGGCGGAGGTGGATCTGCTGGTCGCCGATCCCAGCCGGGCCTGCAACGAGCTGGGCTGGAAACCCACCGTATCTTTCCGCGAGCTGGTGCAGCTCATGGTGGATGCGGACCTGAAACGGGTGGCGCGGGAGATTTCCTGATGTCTCTTTCTGTGGTCATTCCGGTTTTTAACGAAGCCGAGAACCTGCCGCTCTTACACCAGGCCCTGCACGACGCCCTGGACACTCTCCCCGGCGGCTGCTGGGAGGTGGTCTACGTGGACGACGGCAGCTCCGACAGCAGTCTGGAGCGCCTGGAGGAGCTGGCCGCCCGGGACCCGGCGCATACCTGCGTGGTCTCGCTGCGCAGGAATTTTGGGCAGACCGCGGCCATTGCGGCAGGGATTGACCACGCCAGCAGCGATGTGATCGTCCTGATGGACGCCGACCTGCAGAACGACCCGGCCGACATCCCCCGCATGCTCGAGCTGATCGAGCAGGGCTACGACGTGGTCAGCGGCTGGCGCAAGGACCGCCAGGACGATTTCATCACCCGCACCCTGCCCTCGCGCATGGCGAACTGGCTGATCTCGCGCGTGACCGGGGTGCACCTGCACGACTACGGCTGCACCCTCAAAGCCTACCGGCGCGAGGCGCTCACCGGCTTCCGCCTCTACGGCGAGATGCACCGCTTTATCCCGGCTTACGCCCACAGCGTAGGCGCCCGGATGGTCGAGCTCCCGGTCAACCACCACCCGCGCCGTTTCGGGCGCACCAAATACGGGTTGAGCCGCACGCTGAAAGTGGTGCTCGACCTGTTCACGGTCAAGTTCCTGATCAGCTACGCTCACAAGCCGATTTACCTGTTCGGCGGGACGGGCCTGGGGCTGATTCTCTCCAGCCTGATTATGTTCATCTTCCTGGTCGTACGGAAGCTCCTGATCGGGACCGATATCCTGGACTCGCCCATCTTCGTGATCGGGAGCATGTTCATGATCCTGGGCTTCCAGTCTATCCTGATGGGGCTGATCGCCGAGCTGCTGGCCCGCACCTACCACGAATCCCAGGCCAAGCCCACCTACACGCTGCGGAAAGTGATCCGCGAACCGGGCGCGGCGGAAAACCTGGCCCGGGTGCAGCCTTAAACGCCATGAAAGGCTTCAGCTTCGGGAAGGGCAGGGGGCAGGCGGCCCTGCGTGCCCTGGGCAGCCTGATCGCCCTGGGGCTGCTGGTCTACCTGCTCAGCCGGCAGGGCTGGGGGGAGATCCTGGACGACGTGCGCCGCATCCGGGGCTGGCGACTGGCGTTGGCCCTGGGGCTGATGCTGGTCTCGCGCCTGGCGGTCGCCGGGCGCTGGCACGTGCTGCTGCATTCGGCCCACGCCGGGATCCCCCTGCGCCAGAGCCTGCGCCTCACCTTCGCCGGCCTTTTCGCGGCCAATTTTCTACCGACCACGGTGGGGGGCGACGTGGTGCGCCTGGCGGGTGCGGTGCGCTCCGGCGCCGGGGCGGGCCTGAGCGCCGCCTCGCTGGTGGTCGACCGCCTGGTGGGGATGGCGGGCATGGCGATGACCCTGCCGCTGGGCCTGGGCCCCTTCCTGAGCCTGCGGCCCCTGAATGGGGTCCGGCCGCCGGGGGTGGGGACGGCCGCCGTACCCTTCCTGGGCGGGCTGGGCGCCAAGGCCGGGCGGGTGGGGCGCAGGATGCTGGAGGCCGCCCGCCTGTGGGCCCGGCAGCCGGGCGCCCTGCTGCTGGCCCTGCTCTGCTCCTGGGTGCACATGCTCTGCACCTTCTATATTTTGACCCTGCTCTTCACCGGGATGGGCGAGCGCATCTCCCTGGCGACCACGGCCGGGCTGTACAGCCTGGTCTACTTCGTCACCCTGGTGCCGATCTCCATCAACGGCTACGGGCTGCAGGAACTGTCGCTCACCTACCTGTTCGCCGCCCTGGGGGGCGTCTCGGAGAGCAGCGCCATCAGCGCCGCGCTGCTGTTCCGCACCCTGATGATGCTCGCCAGCCTGCCCGGCGCGGCCTTTCTCCCCGGCCTGCTCCCGGGCGCCGGGCAGCCGCCGCTGGCCGGAACCGGCACGGACGGGCAGCCCGAACCCCTCCACTAAAACTATGCGCATCCGCAACCCGCTCCTGCTTCTCCGCCTGACCCTGCTCGCGGCGCTGCCCCTGGCGGCGCTGGTGCTTTACCGCCTGCTGCGCGCGCCCTACGAGGGCGGCTACCTGTTCCAGACCCCGCACTGGGTGGCTGTGCTGGCGCTGGGCGGCCTGGGCCTGGCGGGCCTGGCCGCGCTGCTGCTGGTGAGCCTGTCGCCTTACCACGGCCGGATCCCCGCCGGGGCGCAGGCCGGCTTCCGGCTGCTGCAGCGCCTGGGGAAGCTCAACCTGCTGTTCTTCGCCCTGGCCGCGGCCCTGTTCTCCTTCCTGGTCCTGGGGCGCTTCGGCTACCTGCTGGCCTCGCTGCCCATGCGCCTGTTCTTCTTCAGCGGCCTGACGCTGGCCGGCTGGGTCTTTCTGCGTGCGGCGGGGGTGTGCGCCCGCCCGCTGGAGGCGCTGGGCCTCTCCCTGCTGGGGGCGGCCTTCGCCTACCGGCTGGCGGCCTACCTGCCGGATATCTCCAGCTATCCCTTCACCCTGAACTGGTCGGAGGCCAGCCGCTATTACTACGCCTCGCTCTATTTCTCGGAGCGCATCTATGGGGCGAGCGCGGCCCCCACGGTGCTGCATCCCAGCCGCTACCTGCTCCAGTCGCTGCCCTTCCTGCTGCCCGGCTCGCCCCTCTGGCTGCACCGCCTGTGGCAGGCGCTGCTCTGGGTGGGAATTACCCTGCTGGCGAGCTGGGCCCTGGCGAGGCGCTTCAATTTGAGCGATGGGCTGCGGCGCTGGGCATTCACCGCCCTCGCCTTTCTTTACCTGCTGATCGGGCCGGTGTACTACCACCTGACCCTGCCCTTCGCCCTGGTGCTGCTCGGCTTCCGCCCGCAGACGCACCCCTGGCGCTCGTTCGCCCTGGTGCTGGCGGCCTCAGCCTGGGCCGGGATCAGCCGCGTGAACTGGTACCCGGTGCCGGCCATGCTGGCCGCGGCCCTGTATTTCCTGGAGCTCCCGGTTGGGAAGCGGCCCCTGTGGCGCTACCTGGCCTACCCCTTTGCGCTGGGGATCGCGGGCACGGCCCTGGCTTTTGGCGTCCAGGCGCTTTACCTGCTCTGGTCGGGCAACCCGCCGGAGCATTTCGCCTCCAGCTTCACCTCCGACCTGCTCTGGCAGCGCCTGCTGCCCAACCCCACCTACCCGCCGGGGGTGCTGCCGGCCATCCTGGTGGCCTCCGCGCCGGTGTTCTGGATCATGGGGAGCCGTTTGAAAGGCTGGCGCCGCCGCTACCACCCCATCCGCCTGCTCGGGCTGGCGGCGATCCTGCTGGTGCTCTTCGCCGGCGGGCTGGTGGTGAGCACCAAAATCGGCGGGGGCAGCAACCTGCACAACCTGGACGCCTATATGGCCCTGCTGCTGGTGACCGGCGCGTATCTCTATTTCGACCGCTTCAGCCCGGAGGCGCCCGGAGCCGGGCCGGCGCCCGCCCCCCGCCCGGCTGCGCTGGGGGCCCTGCTGGCGGTGACCGCCGTCTTCACCCTGATGAGCGGGAGCGCTTACCGCCTGCCTCCGCCGGAGCAGACCCGGCAGGCCCTGGACACCCTGCGCAGCTACGTAAAAGAGGCCGTGGCGCAGGGCGGCGAGGTGCTGTTCATCACCGAGCGGCAGCTGTTGACCTTCGACTACCTGGAGGGCGCCGGGCTGGTCCCCGATTACGAGAAGGTCTTCCTGATGGAAATGGCGATGGCGGGCAACCCCGATTACCTGGGGCGCTTCAACGAGGACCTGCGCAGCAAGCGCTTCAGCCTGATTGTGAGCGAGCCGCTCTTCGAGCGTATCAAGGATTCGTCCAATATCTTCGGGGAGGAGAACAACGCCTGGGTGCGGAACGTCTCCAGGCCGGTGCTGTGCTACTACAAGCCCGAGCGGTTCGCCATCCCGAACCTCCCCATCCAACTGCTGCTGCCGCGCAGCGGGAGCGGGGACTGCGCCGAATAAGGACATTGTGAGTGGTTATGCTGGACGGCGGCAGCGCCGTCCAGCATAACCACCCAATCCATTTTTCCGGAAAGTAATTGAGATGTACTGGAGCAGGAGCGGGGAACCGCTGGATCTATTGGCATGGCTGTTGATGGCCGGGCTGTGGTGGGCCGGGGGCTGGCTGCTCTGCGCGCGCCTGTTCCGCCTGAGGGCGGCGGAATGCCTGATGACCGGGCTGGGGGCCGGGCTGGCCCTGTTCATCACCCTGAGCAACCTGCTGGCCCGGTTCGCGCCGCTCAGCGCCGCCTTCTGGGCCGCGGCGGGGCTGATCTTCGCCGCCGGGCTGCTCTCGGCCTGGCGCTCGCCGCGGCGCCTGGAACTGCGCTCCCTGGGGCTGGGGAGCTGGCCCCAGGCGGCGGTCTTCCTGGCCGCGACCTACCTTTTCGTGCAGATCCTGCGCGGCCTGGCCCTGTTCGACGAGTACCTGCACATCCCCCTGATCTCGATCATGAGCGCGGGCGATATCCCCCCGCATTTCTACCTGGACCCGGCCCAGACCTTCTCCTACCACTACGGCCTGCAGGTGCTGGCGGCCAGCCTGGTGCGGGTGGGCGGCTTCTTCCCCTGGAGCGCCTGGGACCTGAGCCGGGCCCTGGCGATCGCCCTGACCCTGGCGCTGGCCTGGCTCTGGGTGCTGCGGCTGACCCGCAGCCGCGCGGCGGCGGGGGCGGGCAGCGCCCTGCTGCTGCTGGCGGGCGGGGCGCGCTGGCTGCTGCTCCTGGCGCCGCAGAGGCTGCTGGAGTGGTTGAACGAGGGCGTGGTCTTGGTGAACACCGCGGCCGATTCGGCCCCCGACCTGATCTCCGCCCTGACCTCGCCCTGGCTGATCGAGGGCGGGGCGCCTTACCCCTTCCCCATCGCCTACCACAACGGCATCTTCGCCCCGGTGATCTTCGTGCTGGGCAGCTCGGGGGCGGCGCCGTTCTTCACCCCGCTGGTGATGCTCCTGCTGCTGCCGCGCCGGCGCCTGCCCCCGGCAGGGGCGCTGCTGTTCGCGCTGGTGTTCGCCTCCCTGGCGCTCAGCGCCGAGCACCTCTTCGCCCTGCTCTGGCTGGGGATCGCCGCGGCGGCGCTCTTCAGCCTGGTCCGCGCCCGCCTGCAGGGCCGCACCCTGGACCGGGCTCTGCTGCTGCAGTGGGGGCTGATCCTGGGCCTGAGCGCCCTGCTGAGCGCGGTGCAGGGGGCGTTCATCACCGAATTCCTGCGCTCGCGCCTGCTGCCGGAGGCCGTCCAGAGCATGCGCGAGGACTACAACTATTTCGCCCTGGGCCTGCGCTGGCCCCCGGGGCTGATCTCGGGCCAGTTGGGCGAGCTCTCGCTGACCAACCCCCGGCAGCTCGTGGTGCTGCTGGCGGAGCTGGGCCCGGCCCTACTGCTGGCCCTGCCCGCCTCCCGGCTGAGCCTGGGGCGCGGGCGCCGCGGCGACTGGCTCTTCGCCGGGCTGGGGCTGGCCGCGCTGCTTAACCTGCTCCTGCCGCTCTTGCTGCGCTACGGCATTGACCGCTCCACCACCCGCCTGCCCGCCACCGCCCTGTGGCTGTGGCTGCTGCTCGCCCTGCCCTGGCTCTGGCGGCGGTTCGAGGCCGGCGGGCGGGGGGCGCGCCTGACCCTGGGCCTGGGCGGCGGCGCGCTGGCCTTCGGGGGGGTGGTGATCCTGGCGGTGCAGCTCACCGCCATCCCCTACCACCAGCTCACCTACTACGTGCAGGAGATTGACGCCCACGCCAGCAAACTATTCTGGGACCGCCTGCCGCCCGGGGCGCAGGTGCTGGACAACAACCCCTTCCGCGGGGTGGCCCTCTTCGGGCGCGCCACACGGGCCTACGCCGACGTTTACACCCCCTACGACGAGTGGGAGGACCTGATCGAGCGGCCCGACCCGGCCGCCATTGCCGGGGCCGGCTACCCGCTGGTTTACATGGAGAAAGCATGGTGGCGCTCCCTGCCCGCCGAGCTGCGCCAGGCCTACGGCAGCCCCTGCGTGCAGCGCGTGGGCGAGGTGGTGCACGAGTTCGATTTCCGCTGGCTGCTGGATGTGAGCGCCTGCCGCGACTTGGCGGAGGACCCGGGGTAAGAGCGGGGCCGGTAGAAAAGCGGGGCGGCGCGCGCCGGAAGGCGCCCGCGCCGCCGCCCTTGCAATCATATTTTGCCCGTACGGAGAAAATTACCTCTTGACCTGTCCCTGTCCGGGATTATAATTCAACGGCTGAATTTTAGATATCTATGGATACCCTATCCGAACCGGACCGCGAATTAATCCTGCTCGAGCATATCGAGCGCGACCCCGACGTCACCCAGGCGACCCTGGCCGGGCAGCTGGGCGTTGCGGTGGGCACCGTCAACTGGCACCTGAAGCGCCTGATCGCCAAGGGCTACGTCAAGGTGAAGCGCGCCCAGCGCCGCAAGCTGCGCTATATCATCACGCCGGAGGGGATCGCCTTCCGCGCCCGCCTGACGATCAACTATATCGAGACCTCCATGCGCCTGTACCGCCGCACCCGCCAGCGGGTGCGCGAGCTGCTGGCGGAGGCGAAAGCGGGCGGCTACGGCGCGGTGCGCATCGTCGGAGAGGGCGATATCGCCGATATCTGCCGCCTGACCTGCCTGGAGCAGGGGGTGGCGGTCGGCGAGGCCCCCGAGCTGCCGGCGCTGGAGGTGCTCGGGACCCGGGTATCTTTACACATGGAGGGGAGAGATGATGGCTGAGAACGAGCTGGCAGGCCAGAGCGGCGAGAGGCACGTGCTGGTGACCGGCGGCGCCGGCTACCTGGGCTCGGTCCTGACGGGCGAGCTGCTGCGCCAGGGCTACCGGGTGACCGTGGTGGACGACCTGCTCTTCGGCGGCGAATCCCTGCTGGCCTATTTCCCCCACCCGGGGTTCCATTTCGTGAAGGCCAACGTCTGGGAGCCGCGCGCCGTGCGCGCCGCCTGCCGGGACGACTGGCCCAAACCCCAGGCGCTGGTGCACCTGGCGGCGATCGTGGGCTTCCCCGCCTGCCAGGCAGTGGGGCGGCAGGTGGCCTGGCGCTACAACGTGGAGGCCACCCAGCGCGTGTACGAGCAGGCGCTGGAGCTGGGGGTGGAGCGTTTTGTCTACTCCTCCACCTACAGCAACTACGGCCTCACCGCCGGGGGCCTGCCGGTGACGGAGGAGACGCCCCTCAACCCCCAGTCGCTGTACGCGGAGACGATGGCGGCCTCGGAGCGCTACCTGCTGAGCCAGGGGAGCAGCCCCTGCGCCCCGCTGATCCTGCGCCTCACCACCCTCTTCGGCCTCTCCCCCCGCACCCGCTTCGACCTGCTCCTCAACCAGTTCGTGCTGGAGGCTTATCTGCGCCGCGAGCTGCTGATTTACCAGCGCGGCTATTCGCGCTCCTTTGTGCACGTCCAGGACAGCGCCGCGGCCATCCTGCTGGGGCTGCAGGCCGCGCGGGAGAAGGTGAGCTGCCAGGTGTACAACGTCGGCTCCGAGGCGGGCAACCACACCAAGGACGAGATTGTGAGCCTGATCCTGAAGCGCCTGCCGGAGACCAGCGTGCGCTACAAGGATATGACCTTCGGCGGGGATATGCGCGATATCAGCGTGTCCTTCGAGAAAATTCAGCGTGAGCTGGGCTTCTCCACCCGTTTCAGCGCCGACGACGGCATCCGCGAGGTGCTGCACGCCCTGCGCAGCGGGCTGATTCAGGAACCGAACCACATTCGCTACCGCAACGCGCTGTTCATCGTGGAGTAGCCGCAAGACTGCCGGCGCGAGCATTGGAGGCAAGATGTACGATTCTGCAGAAACGACGAAAATGGAACACAGACCCGGAGGCTCGGAATTCTGGAGCACCCGGCAGGCGATTGTCACCGGCGGGGCCGGTTTCCTGGGCTCCTACGTGGTGGAGAAGCTGCAGGCGCTGGGCGCGGCCGATATCCTGACGCCGCGAGTGGAGGAGTACGACCTGACCAACCTGGAAGCCATCCGCCGGCTGTACGGCGACGCCCGGAAGCGGCGCGAGGCGCTGCCGGGGGCGGCAGGGCTGCAGAGCGTGGTGATCCACCTGGCGGCCCAGGTGGGCGGGATCGGCGCCAACCAGGCGCGCCCCGCCGAGTATTTCTACTCCAACCTGATGATGGGCGTGCAGCTCCTGCACGAGGCCTGGCGGGCGGGCATCGAGAAGTTCGTCGGCATCGGCACCATCTGCTCTTACCCCAAGTTCACCCCGCTGCCCTTCCGCGAGGAGCATCTATGGGACGGCTACCCCGAGGAGACCAACGCCCCCTACGGGCTGGCGAAGAAGATGCTGCTGGTGCAGGCCCAGGCTTACCGCCAGCAGTACGGCTACAACGCCATCCACCTGCTGCCGGTCAACCTGTACGGGCCGCGGGATAATTTCGACCTGGAGACCTCGCACGTCATCCCGGCCCTGATCCGCAAGTGCCTGGAGGCCCGGGCGCGGAGCGAGCGGCAGGTGACGCTGTGGGGCGACGGCTCGCCCACGCGCGAGTTCCTTTACGTGGAGGACGCGGCCGAGGGCATCCTGCTGGCGGCCGAGCGCTACGACGGCAGCGAGCCGGTGAACCTGGGCTCGGGGAACGAGATCCGCATCCGCGACCTGGCGGAGACCATCGCCCGCCTGACCGGTTTCGAGGGCGAGCTGGTGTGGGACACGAGCAAACCCAACGGGCAGCCGCGCCGGGCGCTGGACGTCTCCCGGGCGGAGCAGTATTTCGGCTTCCGGGCGAAGACCGCCTTCGAGGAAGGGCTGCGCCGCACGGTGGATTGGTACCAGGCCCGCGCCGCCCGGGCGGAGTGACGGTGAGGATGACGACGCAGCCTGCTGCCCTGAAACCGGCTCAAGAAGAGGTGCTCGTCCTGCGCCCCTCGCGCGGCTGGGCCGCGCTGAACCTGCGCGACCTGTGGCGCTACCGCGAGCTGGTTTACTTCCTCACCTGGCGCGACATCATCGTGCGCTACAAGCAGACCGCCCTGGGCGCCGGTTGGGCCATCCTGCAGCCGCTGGTGAACATGGTGGTGCTCTCGGTGATCTTCGGCAGCTTCGCCAAAATGCCCACCAACGATATCCCCCGCCCGGTCTTCACCTTCGCCGCCCTGCTGCCCTGGGGGCTGTTTGCGAAGGCGCTCTCCGACGCCGGGCGCTCGATGCTGCAGAATCGCAGCATGATCACCAAGGTCTATTTCCCGCGCCTGATCATCCCCATCGCCTCGGTGCTGGGGGGCGTGGTGGATTTCGCCATTCAGCTCGCCATCCTGATCCTGATGATGGTCTACTACCGCATCTCCCCCACCGGGGCGGTGTGGACCCTGCCCCTGTTCCTGCTGCTGGCGCTGGTGACCGCCCTGGGCTGCGGGCTGTGGCTCTCGGCCCTCAACGTGCAGTACCGGGACGTGCAGTACATCCTGCCCTTCCTGACCCAGCTCTGGATGCTGGCCACCCCGGTGGCCTACGCCCTGAACGTGGTGCCGGAGGCGTGGCGCGCCGCTTACGCCCTGAACCCGATGGTGGGCGTGGTGCTGGGCTTCCGCTGGGCGCTGCTGGGCGACCAGCCGCCCGAGCTGCAGACCCTGCTCATTTCCGCCGGCATCGCCCTGGCGCTGCTGGTGACCGGGATGTACTACTTCCGGCGCATGGAGAAAACTTTTGCAGACACTGTTTAGAGGCGTTACCCCGCTTAGAAGGGCGAAGAGCAGCGCATGACCGACGTCGCCATCCGCGTTGAGAACCTGGGGAAGCAGTACCGCATCGGCGCCGCCCCCGAACGCTACCGCACCCTGCGCGACAGCCTGGTGCAGGCCCTGCGCGCCCCGGCGCGCCGCCTGCGCGGCCAGGGGCAGGGGGGGAAAGCCAGTATCTGGGCCCTGAAGGACGTCTCCTTCGAGGTGCGCAAGGGCCAGGTGCTGGGCGTGATCGGGCGCAACGGGGCCGGCAAGAGCACCCTGCTCAAGATCCTCTCCCGGGTGACCGAGCCTTCGGAGGGCAGCGCCGAGATCCGCGGCCGGGTCGGCTCCCTGCTGGAGGTGGGCACCGGCTTCCACCCCGAGCTGACCGGGCGGGAGAATATTTACCTGAACGGCGCCATTTTGGGCATGAAGCGGGCCGAGATCGGGGCCCGGTTTGACGAGATCGTGGCTTTCTCGGAGGTGGAGAAATTCATTGACACGCCCGTCAAGCGCTATTCGAGCGGGATGTACCTGCGCCTGGCCTTCGCGGTGGCCGCGCACCTGGAGCCGGAAATCCTGGTGGTGGACGAGGTGCTGGCGGTGGGCGACGCCGAGTTCCAGCGCAAATGCCTGGGGAAGATGAGCGACGTGGCCCAGGCCGGGCGCACGGTGCTGTTCGTGAGCCACAATATGTCGGCCGTGCTGCGCCTGACGGAAGAGGCCCTGGTGCTGGACCAGGGGCGCATCGTGATGCGCGGCCCCACCCCGGAGGCGGTGGACTACTACATGTCCTCGGGCTACGGGCTGGTGGGCGAGCGGGTGTGGAAGCCGGGGGAGGCCCCGGCGGAGGCCGAGCCCTTCTGCCCCCTGGCCCTGCGGGTGTGCGACGCCGCGGGGCGGGTGCTGGACAGCGCCCGCTCCACCGAGCCGGTCACGGTCGAGGTGGAGTACGCCCTGAACGCCCCCATCACCGGGCTGCGCGTGGGCGTTTACCTGATGACCGCCCGCGGCGAGTTCGTCTTCACCACCTTCGACACCGACTCGCCCGAGCTGTACGAGCGCTACAGCACCCGCCCGGCGGGGCGCTATACCAGCCGCTTCAGCCTGCCCGCCGATTTCCTGAACGAGGGGCGCTACGTGCTGGGGCTGAACGCCAGCTCCTACCGGGTGCGGCGCTATTTCCAGGAGGAGCAGGCCCTGGCCTTCACGGTGGACGCCGCCGGCGCGCCGGGCATGCAGTGGGCGGAAGCCCGCCCCGGGCCGGTGCGCCCGCGCCTGGACTGGAGCATCGAGAAGAGCGCATGATCTCGAAGAAGTCCGTCAAAGACCTGTTGGGCGAGCTGCCCCTCACCGCCGAGCTGTACTGGCAGCTGCGGCAGAACGGGCGCCCCCTGAGCAAGAGCTTTTCGCTGCGCAGGCTCGAGAAGCGCCTGCCGGACCTGCTGGCGCAGGCCCGGGCTGCCCGCGAAGCCCTGGAGGGCGGCGCGGCTGGCGGGGAGGCGCCGAAGAAGATCGCCATTTTCTGCACCCTGCGCTACTGGATCGAGCACGGCGCCCTGCTGGGGCTGGCCCTGGCGGGGCTGGGGCACACGGTCGAGCTGGCTTTCCTGCCCTACGCTCAGTGGCGCAAGCCCTTCAACCGCTTCGACCTGCGCCGCCAGAACGCCTACGCCCTGCACGTGCTGCGCGGGGCCGAACCGCTGGTGAAGCCCGTCTCCCTGCTGGGCGCAGCCTCCGGGGCAGGGCTGCCCCCCCTGCCGCAGGAGCTGGGGCGCGCCCTGGAGGAGATCTCGGTGCGCGACGCCCAGTACACCCTGCAGGTGGAGGACATCGAGCGGGAGGGCGAGAGCGAGGCCGCCCGCCTCTACCGCCTGCGCCTGGAGCGCAACCGCGCCGCCGCCCGCGCCGCCCTGGCCTGGCTGGACGCTTTCCGGCCCGACCTGCTGCTCACCCCAAACGGGAGCATCCTCGAGATGGGCGCGGTCTACGCCGCCGCCCGCAGCCTGGGCCTGCCGGCGGTGACCTACGAGTTCGGCGAGCAGCGCGGGCGCATCTGGCTGGCCCGCGAGGCCGAGGTGATGCAGCAGGAGACGGACGAGCTGTGGCAGGCGCGCGGCGGGCAGCCGCTGAGCGAGGCGCAGTGGGAACAGGCGCGCGAGCTGTACGCCTCGCGCCGGCAGGCCAGCCTGTGGGAGAACTTCTCCCGCCGCTGGCAGGGCCGGCCCAGCCAGGGCGGCGAGCAGGCACGCCGGGACCTGGGGCTGGATGCCCGCCCCATCGTGCTCCTGGCGGCGAACGTGATCGGCGACAGCCTGACCCTGGGGCGGCAGGTCTTCAGCGAGAGCATGAGCGAGTGGCTGGAGCGCACGGTGCGCTTTTTCGCCGGGCGGCCCGAGGCCCAGCTCGTGGTGCGCATCCACCCCGGCGAGCGCTACACCCAAGGCCCCTCGGTGGCGGACCTGGTGCAGCGCGCCCTGCCGCAGCTGCCGGAGCACATCCACCTGGTGGCGGCGGGCGACCCGGTGAACACCTACGATCTGGTGGAGCTCGCCAGCCTGGGGCTGGTATACACCACCACCGCCGGGATGGAGATGGCGATGAGCGGGGTGCCCGTGCTGGTGGCCGGGCGCACCCACTATCGCGGCAAGGGCTTCACCCTGGACCCGGCCTCCTGGGAGGAGTATTTCGAGCGCCTGGAGGCGGCCTTGAAACCCGGCGGACAGCCCCCTCTGAAGCGCAGCCAGGTGGAGCAGGCCTGGAACTACGCCTACCGCTTCTTTTTCGAATTTCCCCTGCCCTTCCCCTGGCACCTGCTCTTTTTCTACGAGGAGCTGGAGCAGTGGAGCCTGGAGCGGGCGCTCTCGCCGGAGGGGCAGGCCCTGTTCGGCGAGGCCTTCCGCTGCCTGGCGGGCGAGCCGCGCCGCTGGGGCGACCCCGCGGGAGAACCTGCGCTCTCAGACGAGCAGGCGCCTCCCCAATTTGTGGACGGTTGAGTGACTATGACCATCGAACCCGACATCAAGCGCCAGGTGCGTGAATTTTACGATCAGGTGGGCTGGAAAGAGGTGGGCGAAGGGCTGTACCAGAACGCCCATTACGAAGACCTGCGCCCGGTGGCGCGCGATTATATCCACCGCTGCCACCTGCGCGTCCGGCGCCACCTGAAGCCCTCCGGGCGCTTCCTGCTCGACGCCGGCTCCGGGCCGATCCAGTACCCGGAATACCTGGAATATTCGCGCGGCTACCGCTACCGGGTGTGCGCCGATATCTCCATCCTGGCCCTGAAGGAGGCCCGCAAGCGCATCGGCGCGCACGGGCTGTTCGTGGTGGCGGACGTCGCCAACCTGCCCTTCAAGCCGGGCGTCTTCGAGGGGCTGGTGTCTCTGCACACCATCCACCACCTGCCCGAGGCGGAGCACGCCCGGGCCTACCACGAGCTCTACCGGGTGCTGGCGCCCGGCTCCAGCGGGGCGGTGGTGAACGGCTGGCCCTCCTCGGCCCTGATGGAGTTCTTCAACCCCCTGATCCGCCTGGCGAACCGCGTGCGGGGCAGGCTGGGGCTGACCGAGGCGAAAGAGAAAAAAGCGGAGAAAAAAGAGCGCGGCGGGGCGGCCCCTGCGGCCTCCGCCGGATCTCCCAAAGGCACCTTCACCAACCGGCACGACGTGGCCTGGGTGAAAGGGGAGCTGGGCCGGAGCATCCCGCTGGAGGTGCGCGTCTGGCGCAGCGTGAGCGTGCGTTTTCTGCGGGCGCTGGTCCACCCCCGGCTGGGCGGGCGCCTCTGGCTGGGCCTGCTCTACCGGCTGGAGGAGCGCTTCCCGCATTATTTCGGAGAAAAGGGGCAGTACCCGCTGATCATTATGAGGAAAAAGAATGGACTGGACTGACAAAACCGTGCTGGTGACCGGCGGGACGGGGTCATTCGGCAAAAAATTCACCGAGACCATGCTGCGCGACAACCGGCCCGCCCGGCTGATCATCTTCAGCCGCGACGAGCTTAAGCAGCACGAGATGCGGGTAAACGGCTTCGACCACCCCAGCCTGCGCTATTTCATCGGCGACGTACGCGACGTGCAGCGCCTGCGCCGGGCGATGAACGGCGTGGACGTGGTGGTGCACGCCGCGGCCCTGAAGCAGGTGCCCGCCTGCGAGTACAACCCGATGGAGGCCATCAAGACCAACATCCTGGGCAGCAGCAACGTGGTCGAGGCCGCGCTGGACGCCGGGGTGAAGCAGGTGATGGCGCTGAGCACCGACAAGGCGGTCAACCCCATCAACCTGTACGGCGCCACCAAGCTGGCAGCGGAGAAGCTCTTCGTGCAGAGCAACGCCTACGGCGGGGCCAGCGGCACGCGCTTCTCCTGCGTGCGCTACGGCAACGTGGTCGGCAGCCGGGGCAGCGTGATCCCGATCTTCGTGCAGCAGCGCCGCAACGGCAAGCTGACCATCACCGACACGCGCATGACCCGCTTCTGGCTGACGCTGGAGCAGGGCGTGCGCTTCGTGATCCGCTGCATCGAGCTGATGCAGGGCGGCGAGGTCTTCGTGCCCAAGATCCCTTCCACCCGCATCGTGGACCTGGCGCGCATCATCGCCCCGGAGGCCGAGCTGGAGGTGGTGGGCATCCGCCCGGGCGAGAAGCTGCACGAGGTGCTGGTGCACGAGGACGAGGCCCGCTCCACCCTGGAGCGGGAGGATATGTTCGTAGTCACGCCCAGCCTGCCGCTCTGGCAGCGCGACCTGCAGTACGAAGGCGACCCCCTGCCCGACGGCTTCCGCTACGCCAGCAACACCAACCCGCGCTGGCTGAGCGACGAGGAGATCCACGCCATTGTGGAGGCCTTCGAGAGCGAGAACGGCAAGGCGGTCGAGCGAGGTTAGGCGGCTTCCCAGTTCTGTCAGGCGGCGCGCGAGGGGCGGCTGTGCGAGCCATCTGTGATAAGATTTTGCGCTCC
>JAEWYL010000309.1 GCA_023395675.1 Chloroflexota bacterium
TGGGCGGGGGGCGGGTGGGGCCGCAGCCCTCGAACGGTATTCCCCCTACCCGGACCTGCAGCCCGGGAAAGGCGGGTTGGGTCGAGGCGGCAGTTCAGCCTGCGGCTGTTACTGCTGGGGCTCGTACCAGGATTCCAGGCCCTGCTGGACTTCCTGGGCAGCCTGCTCGGGGCTCAGGGTGCCGTTGATCACGGCCGCGCTGACGCGCCACAGTTCGTTCTCCAGATTCGGCTCGCCGCGAGACAGGATCTGGTACGAGTTGCGGATGGTCTCCTCGCAGTCCCCGCGCCAGCTCAGGAACTCCTGGGCCAGCGGGTCTTCGAGCTCGATCTCATGGTTGGAGAGGGTGAAGAAGCCGGGCAGGGCGTTGCTGTAGAGCGAGGCGAACTCGGCGGTGGTCATCCACTCCAGGAAGGCGCGCACCTCGTCCGGATGATCGGTGGCGGCGTTCATGCCCATGGCGATGTCGGTGTGGTCGCTGATGTAGCAGGTATCGCCGGCGTTGGGCAGCGGAGGCGGGAAGATGCCCATCTCGAACTCATCCTGCACCTGGCCGCGGAAGACGGAGATCTCCCAGGAGCCGGTGGGATAGATGGCGGCCTGGCCCAGGGTGAACAGGCTCTGGGCGTCGGCGTAGGGGACGGCCTCATAACCCTGGGGCATATAGGGCGCCCAGTTGGCCAGCTCCTGGAACACGGCCACGTACTGCGGGTCGGTGTACTTCTGCTCGCCGTTGATCAGCGCCTGGCGGCCTTCCTCGCCGGCCCAGTAGTTGGGGCCGATGTTCTGGAAGCCCATGGTGGCGGCCTCCCACATGTCGGCGGTGCCCATAGCGATGGGGACGTAGGTGCCGTCTTGCTGGATGGCGTCCAGCACCTGATAGTACTCTTCCACCGTGGTGGGTTCCTGCAGGCCGAGCTCGTCGAAGGCGGTTTTGTTGTAGAAGAAGCCGTGGATGACGGAGGCCATCGGCACGCAGAAGACCTGGGTGCCGTCATCGGTGATCCAGGCGCTCTTGGCCACATCGCTGAAATTATCCAGGCCGGGGAGGTCGGTGATGTCGGCCAGGTAGCCCTGCTGGAAGAGCTGGAGCGAGGCGTCGAACGGGCGGCAGGTGATCAGGTCGCCCGCGGTGCCGCCCTCCAGGCGGGTGTTCAGCACCCCGTTGTATTCATCCGGGGCGGAGGGGTTGAATTCCACGTTGATATTGGGGTGTTCGGCTTCGAAAGCGGGGATAATGGTATCCTGCCAGATGGTGATATCGTCATTTCTCCAGCTTTCGATGGTGATGGTCACCTGCTCGCCCGAGGGCTCCTCCCCGGCGGGGGGCGCTTCGGTCTCCCCGGCAGGGGGCGCCTCGGTGGGGGCGGTGGTCGCCTGCCCGCCTCCGCAGGCCGCCAGGACCAGCGAGAGGATGATGAGCAGGCTGAGGAACGTGAATTTGCGCATTTTTCTTCTCCTTCTTTCGCTTCAGATGGAAGGCTGCAGGCTGGAGGTGGATATGCGGCGATGTTCTCTCCCCTGCACCCTCCTGCGCCCAGAGCATGGGCTGTTTGGGTAAGAAATTCGTTGTCCGGTCCGGGTCCAGCCAGGTCTTATAGGCCTCACCTCCTTTTTCGCGCCGCACTCAACCGGCGCACAGATCCGCTGCTCGGAGCGATAATCATCCTGGGTCTATCAGAGCTGCGCCAGTTTGGAGCCGTACCAGACCAGGCAGGCCGACCCGACGGCGGGGGAGGCGAGCTGCGAGGGCAGGATGCGCAGCGTGCTGAGGCTGGACAGCAGGGTGCGCCGTCTGAGCTCGGCCTGGAGCGGGGGGAGCAGGTAATCGAAGGCCGCCACCCCCAGCCCGCCGCCGAGGACGATGCGCCCGGGGTTGAGCAGGGCGACGGCCGCTGCCGCCACCCTCCCCCGGGCGCGGCCCACCACGGCCAGCCCCACCAGGGCCAGCCGGTCGCCGGCGCGGGCGGCGGCGAGGATGCGGGCCGGGGTCAGGCTCTCGTCCGGCACGAGGGAGGTGGCGGGCTGCGCGGCAGCCGGCTCCCGCTCCAGCAGGGCGCGGGTCGCCGCCGCCAGGCCGGGCCCGGAGACCACCGTCTCGGCGCAGCCGCGCTGCCCGCAGTTGCAGCGCAGGCCCTCTTCCGGGTCCAGCGAAAGATGCCCCACCTCGGCGGCGTTCCAGTTTACCCCGGTCACCAGCCTGCCGCCCACCATCACCCCGCCCCCCAGGCCGGAGCCCACCCCGAGGAAGATGAAATCCTCGCAGCCGCGCGCCGCCCCGTAATAATACTCTCCCAGGGCGCTGGCGTTGGCGTCCTTCTGAATCCAGACCGGAAGGTCCGCCGCCAGGCGGAGGCGGATCTCCTCCACCAGGTTGACCCGCTCCCAGCCCATGTTGACCGCGTTCACCACCACCCCTTCGTCCGAGATGACCTGCCCGGGCGAGCCGATGCCGATGCCCTGCAGGCGCCCGTCTCCCTGCCCGAGCAGGGCGTTCGCCTCCGCCGCGATGCGGTCCAGCACGGCCTCCGGGCCCTGGCTGACGCCGGTCGGCGCGTGGCGAGAGGCGATTACCCGCCCATCCCGGGCGACCAGGGCAGAGGCGATTTTGGTGGCCCCAACGTCCAGGCCGATAGCGAGGATTCCTTCCGTCTGTTCCATTGCCCGTCCTTCGGTCCAACCCCCGACGCCCGCCAGGATACGGCGCGTCCCTGCAGGCGGATCGGGTCGTGATGTGGTTGCGGTGTGCGAGAGCGCTGCTGCACCGCTCCGGCGGCTCTCTGCAGGCGGACCTGAAACCAGGGCGCGGCCCGCCTTACTCGAATCAGGGTTTTTGCAAGCAGCCCCCTCAGCGCCGGGGCGATCAGCCGGGCCGCTCACCTGGAGCTGTTGGATAATTCCGCGAAGAAGACATAGCGGTCGCCCCGGTAATACGATTCCACCTGTTCAAAGGGGCGGCGGTTCTGGTCGTAGCTGGTGCGCTGCATATGCAGCACCGGGCTGCCTTTGCGAATGCCGAGCAGGCCCGCCTCCGCCGCCGGGCAGGCCACCGCCTCGATCTGCTGGTCGGCCAGGGTCGGCGTGATCCCGCAGTTCTGGCGCAGGACCTCGTAAAGCGAGCGTTCGGCCAGGCTGACAGCCTGCAGCGCGCCGAAAAACTCGGGCAGCAGGTAGGCGGTCTCCAGCGCCATCGGCTCCTCATTCGCCAGCCGCAGGCGGCGCAGCAGCACCAGCTCCTCCCCCGCGCCCAGCCCCAGACCGGCGGCTTCCTGGATCCCGGCCCCCACCAGCTTCAGCTCCAGCACCCGGGAGATGGGCCGCAAACGGCGGGCGCGCATGTCCTGGGTGAAACCGGTGAGGGCGTTCAGGCGCTGGCGGATGCGCGGCCGGGCGACGAAGGTGCCCTTGCCCTGGATGCGAGTCAGCAGGCCCTGCGAAGTCAGTTCGCCCAGCGCCTGGCGCACGGTGGTGCGGCTGATGCCGAACTGCAGCCCGAGCTCGCTTTCCGAAGGCAGCCGGTCTCCAGGCTGCCATTCGCCCGTATCAATGCGGTCGGTGATAAATTTCCTGAGCTGGTAGTATAAAGGGATCGGGCTGTCGGTATCCAGAGAAGCCATAGAACAGGGTGCAGTCTCAAAATTCAGGTAAAATTTTGAGCAAAAGTTCAGGCCGGCCGGACAACATGTATCTACATGTCATGACAAGATCATTCTACATCAGGTGAAATTGAGTGTCAACAGGAGAATGGCAATGTTGCGTTTATCCCCTCAGGAGTATGCAGAGCTGCGCGCCTGGTTCCCCGCCAGCCGCCCCGGCCCCATGGTGGGCCTGCACGTGCTGCACACCGGGCAGGGCTCGATCACGGTGGACCGCTGGCCCGAGCCGCGGGCCGTGCTGGCGGAGAGCGGCGGCAACTACAGCCTGCACGGGCAGGGCGGGGCGTTCAGCCCGGCGGAGCTGGCTGAGCTGATCCAGGGCTTTGTGGAGGCGCCGGAGGCGTTTGCGCCCGGCCTGCAGCAGGCTTTCCCGGACCTGAAGCTCTGGGAGCGGGTGGTGCTGGAGGCGAAGGAAGCGCTGCAGCCCCCACCCCCGGAGGGAGTGGAGGTGCGCCGGCTGCAAGCCGGGGATGCCGGGCACCTGCGCCGCCTGAGCCCGGTCTCCTCCTGGATTTACGTAACCTGGGGCAGCCCGGAGACCTGCGCCGGGAGCGGCATGGCCTGGGGCGCTTTCGAGGCCGGGCGGCTGGCTTCGGTGGCGGCCACTTTCTACGTGGGCGAGCGCTACGAGGACATCGGCATCGTCACTGAACCGGGCTACCGGCGGCGGGGTCTGAGCGCCGCCTGTGCCGGGGCGCTGCTGCAGGATATCCTCGAGCGCGGCCGGCTCGGCAGCTGGTCCACCTCCCCGGACAACCTGGGCAGCCTGCGCGTGGCGGAGAAGATCGGGTTCCGCCACGTGCGCAACGACCGTCTATACGCGGCGGGAGTGAGCATCCCCCTGCCGGAATGAACAGGCAGGGTGCGGCATATAGGAAAGGGGCAGCCGGGCCGCCCCTTTCCCATAAAATACCGGCCGGTTAGAAGGTCCAGCGGGTGGTGTCCGAGGGGAAGCGGCTCCAGGCGAACACTTTCTTGGGGTGGATGACGAACAGCCCGCCCTCATCCCAGGCGTCGGGACCGGGCGCGTAGTCCGGAGCATACTTGGCGCTCATCTGCTGCGAGAGGCGCTCCCCCAGGCTGCGCTCGGGCCGTTCGACCGCATACGCCTCCCCCTCCAGGATGACCACTTCGCTGCCGCTCTCCAGGTGCGCCACCACGTGCGGGTTGGAGCGGATATTGCGGTGGCGCACGGTATCGGGGCTGCCCTCGATATAGAGCTCACCGTCAATCCAGGCGCCCCAGACCGGCATGGCATGGGGCCTGCAGTCCGGGCGGACGGTGGCCACCCAGTAATTCAGCGCCGCTTCCATGCGTTCTTCCACAAAGCTCCAGGGCAGCACGCCCTGGGTGCTCTCCGGCACCCCGTAGCCGTCGGGCATGAGCGGCCGCGCCGCCGTGGGGGCCCGCTTCTCTAGATCAGGCATATTTCACCTCCGGTAACTGGTAGAACCATTAATACCGCTCCGAGCAAGAATGCGTGGTTGTGGTAGGCGCCTAGGGGGACCTGCACAACCATCTGATTTCATCAGACTACAGGAATCAATCCCGGGGAACGTGACAGCAATTTCGCCGGCTTCAATGCGGCAGCGCAAAACTGCCCAGGTCCTGCAGCAGCAGGCTGCGCTGCATGGGCCCCTGGACCGGGTGGGCCCAGTCCTCCTCGTCCCCGTTTAATAGCCACAAGGCCTCGTCCACCCAGGCGCAGAGCAGCAGGTCATCCCAGGCCTCCAGCTCCTCCGGGGTCAGGCGCACCCGGCTGAGGTAGCCTTGCAGGAAGACGGACCATTCTGCGGGGGTGAACAGCCTCCCGGGCCCGATGCCGTCGTTATGAAAGAGCAGGGCGGCGATCGCCAGGTCGTAGAGGCGCGGGATGCGCCCGGCGTTGTCGGCGTCCACCAGCACCGGGAGCGCCCCCGGGCGGGCCGGCGCGCCTCCGGGCGGAAAATCCTCCCGGCGGTAGATCAGGTTGCCGGCTTTATAGTCCCAGGTGCAGTTCGCCAGGGGCAGCTCCAGGGAAAGCAGGCGCGGCAGGGCGGTGGAGAAGTAGCGCTCTGCCCTGGCCGCCAGCACCGCCCGCGCCGCCGCCAGGTCCTGGGGGTAAAAACGGCCCAGGCGCGCCAGGATCCCGGCCGCGTCCTCCTCGACCTCTTCGCGCTCGATCTCCACCACCGTGCGGCTGACCTTCAGGCCGAACTCGGCCTCAGGCCGGAACGCGTGCAGGCAGCCCAGCAGGACGCCCCCGGCGCGGATCTCGTCCAGGGAGCCGCGGTAGGGGGTCCCGGCGATAAAGGGATAGACCACCCACACCTGCTCCTCGCCGTCCGGGCCCGGGAAGCGGCGCGGGTTCTCCCCAAAGCCCTCCGCCGGGGTGACCACAGGCACACCCTCCGCCGCCAGGGCTTGCGCCCAGGCTGCCACCGCCTGCGCCCGCTCGATCGGCCGCTGCCCGCGCTTGAGGATCCAATCTTGCCCGCCCGCCTCCACTTTGAACACCGGGGCGTAGGGGTAAATGCTGGCCGGCGGCCCGCCGTCCGGGGGCGGGAAACCGAAGGATTGGAGAAGGGGGAGGGGGTCCATAGATTATTCTAGAAAGGGCGTGAAAAAAGGTAAGCCCGGGTAGGCTGTGAGACCGCGCCTCACTACCCAATTCTATCAGCTCGAAGGCAGGATGCGGGTTGGCTTCTGCGTGGTGAACCGGAGTTATCAGGCTGGCGCCGCTGCGCCCGACTGGAGAGAAAGAAGTTCAACTTCTTCGGAGAAGTTGAACTTCTTTACGCCCCGGAAAAATTTTTTTACGACGCGCCTGGGCACGGCTTCACCCGATTTGGGCGAGATCCTGTATCGGCACCGCCGTGCCCCTACCCCTCGGGCGACAACCAATCTGACCCCGACGCGGCCGGGCCCGCCCAGCTGCGCTACCTCTTCACCTTGTCAGACTCCGGTACTTAATCCGGTGCGGGGTCTCCGCCTCCTTGCCCAACCGCCGCTTCTTATCCGCCTCGTAGTCGGACCAGTTGCCCACCGACCAGCGCACCTGTGAATCGCCCTCGAAGGCGAGAATATGCGTCACGATACGGTCGAGGAACCAGCGGTCGTGCGAGACCACAATGGCGCAGCCGGCGAAGTTCTCCAGCGCCTCTTCCAGGGCGCGCAGGGTGTTCACGTCCAGGTCGTTGGTGGGCTCGTCCAGCAGGATCACGTTCCCGCCGCTCTTGAGCACCTTTGCCAGGTGTACCCGGTTGCGCTCCCCGCCGGAGAGCACCCCCACTTTCTTCTGCTGGTCGGCGCCCAGGAAGTTGAAGGAGGCCACGTAGGCGCGGGCGTTCTTCTTGCGCCCGCCCAGCTCGATCTGCTCCTCCCCGCCCGAGATCTCCTCGAAGACGGTCTGCTCGGGGTCGAGGGTCTCGCGGCTCTGGTCCACGTAGGCCAGCTTCACCGTCTCGCCGATGCGCACCTCCCCGGCGTCCGGCTTCTCGGCACCGGTGATCATTTTCAACAGGGTGGATTTGCCCGCCCCGTTCGGCCCGATCACGCCCACGATGCTGCCCGGCGGGATGGACAGGTCCAGGCCGTCAATCAGCAGGCGCTCGCCGTAGCCCTTGGAAACGGCCTTGAAATCAATCACCACCTCCCCCAGGCGCGGGCCGGGCGGGATGTAAATCTCCAGATCCTCGCGGCGCTGCTCGGCCTCCTGGCTGAGCAGGTTCTCGTAGGCGGTGTAGCGCGCCTTGCCCTTGGCCTGGCGGGCCTTGGGCGACATGCGGATCCACTCCAGCTCTCGCTCCAGGGTCTGGATGCGCTTGCTCTCCGCTTTCTCCTCCCGGCGCAGGCGCTCCTCCTTCTGCTCCAGCCAGGAGGTGTAGTTGCCCCGCCAGGGGATGCCGTGGCCCCGGTCCAGCTCCAGGATCCAGCCGGCGACGTTGTCCAGGAAGTAGCGGTCGTGGGTGACGGCGATCACCGTGCCCGCGTACTGCTGCAGGTGGCGCTCCAGCCAGGCCACCGATTCGGCGTCCAGGTGGTTGGTGGGCTCGTCCAGCAGCAGGATATCCGGCTCGGTGAGCAGCAGGCGGGTGAGGGCTACCCGGCGGCGCTCGCCGCCCGAGAGCACCTTTACCGGGGTGTCGGGCGGGGGGCAGCGCAGGGCGTCCATGGCGATCTCCAGGCGGTTGTCGAGGGTCCAGGCGTCGTGGTTGTCCAGGAACTCCTGCAGGCGTCCCTGCTCCTCGATCAAGGCGTCGAAGTCGGCGTCGGGCTCGGAGAATTTCGCGCTCACCTCGTCGAACTGGCGCATGGCGTCCACCACGGGCTGCACCGCCTCCTCCACCACCTGGCGTACGGTCTTCCCCGGGTCCAGCTCGGGCTCCTGCTCCAGCAGGCCCACGGAGTAGCCCGGGGAGAAGACCACCTCGCCGTTGTAGCCGTCATCCTGGCCGGCGATGATACGCAGCAGGGTGCTCTTACCGGCCCCGTTCAGGCCCAGCACGCCGATCTTGGCGCCGTAATAGAACCCGAGGGAGATGTCGCGCAGGATCTGGCGGTTGTTGGGCGGGACGATGCGGCTTACCCGCACCATGGAAAAAATCACTTGTTGGTCATTCATCAGCTACCCCTTTATCCTGTTCTTTCCCTGTATTGTATCAGGGATGCGCCGCCGGGCGCTTGCCCGAAAGGCCCGCCTCCTTGGATGTTCCAGAATCCTTTCCCGGCCGCCCTCTCCCCGGGCTTACGAAAATATCAGGCCGCTTCGGTCCAATTTTTCTTATAATGAATTTTGAACCTACTCAGAATTAAATTATCCACAGATACACGCAGATGGACGTAAATGAAGACCATCTTATTTATTGAATAATATCTGCGCTCATCTGCGCCATCTGTGGATCCTTCGTATGCGGCGAACAGGCGCGCTAGAAACGGTATTTTACAGATGAGCAAAACAACGACCCTCAACCACGACGATTTTGAAGTGCTGATGGACCGCAAGCTGCACGGGACGCCGGTCGGCAGGGGCTGGAGCGCCTACCGCGGCCAGGTCTGCGAGCGCTGCGGCTGCGATTGGGAGCAGGTGGCCCGCCCGGGCACCCAAGGCTGGCTCTGCCCGAAGTGCGGGCACTATATGCCCCAGTACAAATGGCTCGGGCGAAAAAGCGAGCCACCCTGCGACGGCTGCTGGGTGGACCCGGTCGGCTGGGAGCCGGCGGGCGGGTGCCTGAATTGATAATCTCGACTGGGAAGATTAAGACCCTGAAGGTTTTCGCAACCTTCAGGGTCTTTATTTACCGGTACGTTTCGGGTACGGCCTGGACCAGGATCTCGACCTGCTCCCCGCTGGCGTAGCGCCCGGTGAAGCGCCAGGCCGGCTGCAGGTACAGCGGAGGGGCGTCCTGGGAGCGGGAGCCGTGGCTCGTATCCTCGGTGATGTACACCAGCTCAATCTGCTCGATCACGATCTCACCACCCGGCAGGGCCTCCCAGCCGCCCGGCTCCCGGTAGCGCACCTGCGGCTTGTCGCTCTGGGTCTCGTACTGGCTCAGGTCGCTGATACGTCCGGGAACCTGTGCGCCAGCCATCTGGATCACCGGGTAGCCTCCCAGGGTCTCCCCTGCCAGCAGCACCCCTTCGACGATCACCACATCCCCGGGGCGCCCCACCATGCTCTGAGCCATCATGTCGAAGGAGGGGCCGAAAACATACTGCGCCCCATCCTGGCTGGTGAACAGGACTGCCTGCACCCCATCCAGGGTGGCGGTCTCCCAGGTCCCCATCCAGGCACGCACCTCGGGCGCAGGGGCTGCCAGTTCCCAGCGTTCAACCTCGACCTGCGGCAAGCCGTCCAAAATATTTGTGACCGTCCCCCACAGGCGCACGGTTGCCCGGTGGGCGCTTTCCAGCTCGGGCAGCGCCAGCCCGCTCAAGCTCGCCCAGAACTCCACCGGGAAACCCTCCGCCGGCTCGCTGGAGAAGAGCACCTCCAGGGTGCGCTCGCCGGAATCAGCCTCCCAGTAGCGCACTCCCAACACACCTTCCAGGCCCTCAATACGCTGCCCGCGCTCCACCCCGGGTTCAGGTCCGGGGGCGGGCTGGACTGGGACCAGGGAAACCGGGCTCAGCCAGCCTGTGCGAATCACAGGCCCGGTCGCGCCCTCCCCACTTTGCAAGATATGCCATTCCATGTAGGGTTCAGGGTTGTCCTGGGGTTTGCCCCACAGCGTACCCTGCAGCCCATCGGGGACGCTCGCGGGTAAGCCCGGCAGTTCCAGCCGCTCACCTGAACCCAGCTCGAAGTAAGCCCGCTCTCCCTCCCGGCGCACCGTCCCTTCCCGGCTCTCGTACTGCTGGGAGGAGCGGCCTTCCCCACTGTTCTCCTCGGCGGGCTCCCAACCCTCCAGATCGAAGACGCGCTTTCCGGGCTCCGGCTCGCGGAACTGCCCCCAGGCATGCAGAAACTGCCCCATGCTGACCTGAGAGACCAGGCCTGTCACATCGCCGGAGAGCGGGTAGTTGCGCAGATAAGCCAAGGGCGGCGCTCCGGCATCCAGCGGGACCAGCCAGGAGGCGTAGTCCCACAGATCCACGCGCTCGTCCAGCGGGTACTCCCGCAGCCAGGTCTGGAACTGCAGCGGCTGCGCGTCCCGGACGGCCAGCGCCACGCCCGGCCCTTCCCGGTACGCCTGCGCCTGCCGCCAGGCCTCCTCCGCCGCGACGACCGGCAGCGCGCCGGCGGGCTGCACCTGCAGGAGCTGATAGGTAAGGCTGGTCACCTTTCCCTGTAGGTCCAGCTCGACGTCAATGCGAGGGGCTTCAAAGCCCGCGAAACGCACCGGGCGTCCCTCCAGCAGGGGCACAAAGCGCACGGTGTTCGGCCAGGGCAGCAGGGCCTCGGCCTGGTAGCCGCCCAGGTCGGCGATCAGACCGCGGTTCACCAGCCACTCCCCGGCGAGCTGCGCCTGCTCATCGAAGGGGAGTCCATCCGGGTGATCTTCCAGCACGGTGGTGATATCGGCGGTATAGGCGAAGTAGTCCAGCGAGCCCATGAAATGCACCTGGGACCAGCCGTCCGAGACGAGGAAGTTCGTCCCCCCGGCCTCACTCGGATATTCGTAGAGCTGCCCTTCGATGCCGAGCCGGGCGGCGGCCTCCAGTGCGCCATCAGGCGTGAGCGGGCGGCCCGCCGCCACCTGGTAGACTGGCGCCTCTGCCGGGGCTTCAGGGAATCCGGCTGCGAAGGAAAGCGAAGGCCGGTTCGTAACGCCCGGGAGTTCCCCCTGCTCCCCGGCGCCCTCCGGGGTAGAGGCAGGCTCGGTCCCGAGCAAGGGGGTGGATGATGCTTCCGGAGAAGCGGAAACGACCGGGGAGGGCGTTTGCCGCGATGCGGCTCCGATCAGGGCATCACCGGGGACGAGCGAGCGTACTACCCAGCTCAGGCCGGCCACCAGTGCCAGCGCCAGCCCGGCATAAGCCAGTGTTCGCCCCAGCCCGGAGAACCACTCAGTGAGGCCGGAGGAGGAATTCCTTGCCTTCCCCTGGCGGGCTGCAGCCAGCAGCTTCTTTTCCAACTGCGCCGAAAACTGCGGGTCGGCCTGCATCTCCCCAGCCGCCCGCAGGAGAGCCTGGCAGAGGGCTGCCTCTTCCACCGGCAGTTCCGGCGTTTCCAGATTCAGCTCCCCTTTTAAAAAAGCATACAGCGCTTCGGCGTTTTTTTCCTCGGTATGGATGCTCATTGTTCCTCCATTGGTGAAACCAGCAGGCTGCTGCGCAGGTCTTTCAGGCCGCGATGGACAAGCATTTTAACCGCGGCCGCGCTCTTCCCCAGCACCTGCCCCGCCTCGACGGCGCTCAGATCAGAAAAGATGCACAGACGGATGGCCTCGGCCCGCTCCCCGGGCAGCCCCGCCAGCAGGCGGGCGATCTGCTCCCCCTGCAGCCGCCGGGAGGCCAACGCTTCGGGCGACGGGGACGGGTCGGCAATCTCATGAGCACTTTCCAGCGGCACCTGCGGCTTGCGAGTGCGGTGATGCATGGCCGCTTTGTTGCGAGCGATCGCCAGGAGCCAGGCGAGGAACTTGCCCCTGGGTTCATAGCGCGGCAGGCTTTCCATCGCCGCCATGAAAGTGATCGCTGCCAGGTCCTGCGCCTCCTCCCGGCTGCCCGTATGGGCCATCAAGTAGCGGAAGACCCGCTCGAAGTGCCGGCGGTAGAGTTCTGCGAAAGCGGCCCGGTCCTGGCGAGCTTTCAGGGCCAGGGCGTCGTCATCACTCCCTGTCTGGGTGTTCAAAGTAGTTAGAAGCGAGGCCATAGCCCTCCAGGTTCAGGCGACTGAGTGCGCCTGTTGTATCGTTTTTCGAACAGGTCCATTGGTCTTTCTTGCCCCTTTATGATGTATTGGGTAGCTCCATAGAAAACCGTGGCTGCTGGATATCGCCCCCAGGGCATGAGGTAGGGTGAACAACCACGGCTGAGGCAGGGCTATCATGGGAGGTAGAAGTCTTCTTGTTTTGGGTGCGTGCACACACTTCTATCCATATTATTGCGGAAAAGCAGGAAAAAGTAACAGCCATCAACCCGCCGAAAATCTATGATTTCTCACAATGGAACTTGGGGTATGGGCGACAGGCGCTGACGGTCGCCCATACCCCAGTATTCGAAGTTGAGAAAGCCATTGCACCGAGGGAAAAAACGGATGACGTGGGAGCAGAAGGATGTTAGAATTACGATAATTAATCTCACTTTTATCGTAAAAGCTCAGTGATGAACGGGTGGCTGCGTGTGGAGCTGCGTTTTGCCCGCAGCGACCCGTACAACTTAAGAGCCAAAATCTAAGGAGGAAGCAGACCGATGAGCACCAAGAAAGCGCCTGCCGCGACAAAGACGGGGGACAACAAGGGGCGCAGCAGCAGGGCGGAGATGAAGTCCAGGCGCCAGATCGAACGCCAGCAGCGCAAACGCCGCCGCCAGATCACGGTGGCCGGCGCCATCATCATCGCCGCGGTGGCCCTGGGGGGGATCATCTGGGCGGTGAATGCACGGGCGCAGGATAACGGGACCTCGCTTCTGGGGAACCCCGGGCGCGCCGTGACGGTGATGGCCGACACCAGCCACTATCCGGAGGGGGAGGCCCTGCCGATCCACAATTCCAACCCGCCCACTTCCGGGCCTCATTATGCCAGCACCTACCAGGTGGGCTTTTACGATGAAGCGCGGGCGGCGACCCTGCCCCAGCGGCACGAGGGTTACCTGGTGCACAACCTGGAGCACGGCTACGTCATCTTCTGGTACAACTGCGAGGCGCTGCCCGAGGGGGGGAGCTGCGACGAGCTGAAGCAGCAGATCCAGGGTGTGATGGATGAAGCGGACAACTTCAAGGTGATCGGCTTCCCCTGGCCGGCGATTGACAAGCCGGTGGTGATGACCAGTTGGGGACGCATCCTCGAGTTCGACAGCTTCGACCCCGAGACGGCCCTGGCCTTCGTGCGCCATAACCGCAACAAGGCGCCCGAACCAAACGCGCCTTAATGCCTGTGCAGGGAGTTAATAAATAATTTTGGGGCCGAGCACCGCTCGGCCCCAAAATTATTTATTAACTGATCGCGCTCAACCCTCGACCACCTGGATGGCGGTGCCCCCGGGCAGCTCGACGGTGATATCGCCCGGATCGTGCGCCACCTGCGGAGTGGTCCAGCGGAAGATCCACTTCGCGTCCTCAGGCGAGGCGTTCACGCAGCCGCGCGACATGGGCACGCCGAAGTTGTTGTGGAAGAAGGTGGAGTGCACCGCCACCCCGGTGCCGACGAACAGGGTGGTCCAGCCCACCCCGGGCAGGTCCCAGCCGCCGCCCGTGGTGCCGCCGCTCATATGCAGCGAGTAAAGCTTGCGCCAGACCCGGTGCTCGCCGGGAGGCGTGGCCCAGGCGTCCACCCGCGCCCCCTCCGCGTTGTAGAGCGCCCCGGTGGAGACGCGGCAGAAATACACCTCGCGGTTCCCTTCGTAGCAGGAGAGCGTCTGGTACGGGACGCTGACCACGACGCGCTTGTCCTCCACTTCCGGGCGGATGGGGGCCACCTCCTCCGCGGTGATGGGGCGGAAGGCCTCGGCCGCAGCCCAGAAAATATCGCCGTAGCCCCAGCGCTCGTTCACCCGGTACTGCACCTGCCCGCTCTCGGTGGTGCGCAGCTCATCCACCCACAGCACCTGGCTGTAATACAGGCGCGGGGCCAGGCCGAATTTCAGGCGATCCTCCAGCCAGGGCGAACGGGCCGGGGGGTTGGCGAGCAGCAGGTCCACGTAGGGGACGGTTACCTCGGCCCACATACCGGGGCCCAGGCTGGTCTGCGGCAGGCTCGAAACCGGGGTGTTCGGGCGGCTGCGCACCGGCTGGATATGCGGCGCCCAGATGTAGCCCTCGGGCGTCTCCACCCAGCGCTGGTTGATCTCGGTGGGGTGCGAGCCGACCACCTCGCGCAGCCAGGGGAAGACCTCGTCCTCCACCAGGGCGCGCACCGCCGGGGCGTTCATCGCCGGGCGGGTCTTCAGCTCGGTGCCCCACCAGACCACGCGCCCCAGCCGCTCGCCCTCGGGGAATTCGGGCAGCGGGCCCTGCAGGGCGAGCGGGCCGCGCCAGGGCCGCAGTCCGGCCCCCGCCAGCCCGAGCCCCGCCAGCTTCAGAAAACCGCGCCGGGTGATCGAATGTTGGTTCCGCATGGCGTTCAGAATCATACCACTAACCGCAGCGGATGAAAACAGGAGGACGGCAAGGGAGGTGATTTGAGAAACCCGGAAGCCGGACTTCAAAAATGAGAAGCGAAGCCTGACCAGAAAACGAACAGTTTTCAGACTTGAAAGCGGCTTCTCCAAAAGCTCATTCTAGAGGTACAATCTTAACAGCGCGAAAGGAGTAATGAGCATGGCAACCGCCTATCTGATGGAGTGGCCCCGGATCAAACAGGACCAGTACGAGACGCTGGTGCGCGCCCTCAACTGGTACGGAAAGATTCTGTGCGGTTCTGCCGTGCACATCCCCGGGCCGAAGGGGGGCAGCCTGATTGTGATGGACGTATGGGAATCTTGGGAGGCCTCCGCCCATTTCCTGAACTCTCTTTTCGCCCAGGCGCTGCACAAAGCCGGGCTGCCCATGCCGGTGATGCAGTGGTGGGAGATCCCCTCCCAGCGTGAGCCCGCCCACGCCGTGCACGGCCTCAACGGTGAGAACCGGGCGCCCCAGACCCGGCAGGTGGCAAAAGGGGCGGTGCGCATGCGGCTCTCCAGCCTCGGCCTGAACTGAGCCAGCACTTAAAGAATTTCGCGCCCTGCAGACCGCAGGGCGCTTTTGATTCACCCACTGCGCCCGGAAATCCTCTGCTCGCTCTCTTCCAGCGGGTCATGAATACGGTGGATCGAAAATGTCCGGCGCGCTGCGCCGGACATTTTCGATCCACCAACAGGTTCAGCCGGAGCTGGCAGGTTGGTCTGTAAGCCGCATTCTGTCCGGCGGGGGCTGCAGGGGTTGGGCCGGAGCCCATCCTGCCGCGCCCGCCTGGGCGATCATCTCTCTGGGCCGCGCGTCTCCGCGCGGCTCTTGCAGCCTACCCGGGACTGCCGCCTCACGAAGAGGCCGGGAGACGAGCCGCCTCCCCGGCCCGCCCGGCGGTAAGCTTACAAGTAAGCCACCGCCGCGCGATCCGTTCGTCCCTGCTTGGCCTTGCTCCGGGCGGGGGTTGCCTGGCCGCGCCCATTACTGGGCGCGCCGGTGGTCTCTTACACCACCTTTTCACCCTTACCGCCTTGCGGCGGCGGTATGTCTCTGTGGCCCGATCCGGTAAGTTGCCTCATCCCGGGAATTACCCGGCGCCCTGCTCTACGGAGTGCGGACTTTCCTCGACCCCAGCGTGTGGGACCGCGATCGCCCGACCAGCCTGCAGCTATATCATACACAGCGTGGGGCAAAAGTCAAGGCAGGGCGAGAAAGCAGGTGCACAATTCACCCCCTGCACGCACCTTTCACGCCTCCAGGGATAGGGCAAGCGCGTCTTGCCTTTTTTCTCCCACCCCAGAGGAGAGAGCAGGATTGTTTGTGGGGCTGCGCCCCGGCGTGAGGGGAGAATGCAATCGCCCTGCTCCCAGGGATGAGAATTTTTTGACAAATCAGGTCTGCCGGGTTATAATAGAGACCTGAAGGTTACCAGTAGGTTTACGTTGGAAGCGACAACAGCGGCTCATGGCAGACTCCATGGGCCTTTTGTTTTCCCCGTCCGATGAAACAGACCGAGTACCTGAATATTTTTTTACCTGCCATAAGGAGACAAAAACAATGGCTGAACGTATCATCGGCACGGTCAAGTGGTTTAACGGAAGCAAAGGCTACGGCTTTATCGAACGCGAAGGTGGAGAGGACGTCTTCGTCCATTTCTCCGCCATTCAGGGCGACGGCTACCGCAACCTGGAAGAAGGCCAGCGCGTTGAGTTCACGGTCGAACAGGGCGCCAAAGGTCCTCAGGCCAGCAACGTCACCATCGTGCACTAAGACTTCCGGAAGAATCAGCACCTGAAACCAAAACCCTGGTGTGCAAGCGCCAGGGTTTTGGTTTATAACCCGTGCAGCGTGGGGCGCAGTTGAGCAGCTTGGATAGCCGGCGGCCCCGTGCCGGCGCGGAAGGGCATGCCATGGTTTTCTCCCGCCCCGCGCCCCTGAGGCCGCACCGGGCATGGGGTGTGGCTCCCGGTGGCTTTCGATATGGAGAAAGTCTCGAAGACCGGCCCGTCTTTTACTGGACAAAACGAGCTTCCTCATGTAAAATAACACGCCGTGCAATTGGATTGACAGATTTCGGAGGACCGCTTTGGCTAATATCAAGTCTCAAATTAAACGTAACCGGCAGAACGAGAAACGCCGCCTTCGCAACCGCATGTTCAGCGGGCGCGCCCGCGCCTATGTGCGCCGGGCCCGCCAGGAGATCGCCACGGGCGAGTTCAGCGACGCCCGCCAGGCCGTCATCGAGGCCATCAGCGCCCTGGACAAGGCTGCCGAGAAGGGCGTGCTGCACAAAAACAACGCCTCTCGCCGGAAAAGCCGCCTGATGAAGCGGCTCAACGCCCTGCAGCAGGGTGAGAGCGCCTGACCGGCGCAGCAGACGTTCGAATTCAGGACGGCTCAACCTCCCGGGCAATAATCGGCAGGGAAGGCAAGCTGCGTTCTCTACACAACCGGTAGTGGAACGGAGCTCGCCCTCCCTGCGGATTTTTCCAGCAGACAGCGTGTACCAGTGGCGGGGGGCCCCGCCCCCCGGGTGACCCCGGGGGGGGCCCCCGCCCCCGCCGATTCTATTTAATCAGCGCCTCGTGATATAATCCTGAGGCCCGCGCGGCCCAACTCTCCTGTAACGGCGGCACAGATTTGGTGATTTTCGGTTCATCCAAACCCTTGGTGCGCCCAAGCGCCCGATATTTTACGCTGAATCCTGAAATACAGGCCCGGCGCCGCCAGCCGCACCGGCCTCGGATCCATCACAGCTTCACAAAGGTGTGTTATGTTTGAATCAGAGCAGGAAGCCGTCGAAACCCGGCTGCGGGAGATCTGCGCCTCCGCCGGGCTCCCGGACCCCGTCGGCCTCAACTGGACCCCGATCCCCTTCGCGGGCCAGTGGGGCATCTCCACCTCCTTTTTCCAACTGGCCGCGCAGGAAGCCCGCCAGCGCAAAGAGCAGGGGGGCCAGGCCGCCCCGGTGCCCCAGCGCGCCCGCGAGATGGCCGAGCTGGTCGCCGGGCAGTTGGAGGCCGCACGACCGGAGGCCTTCCCCGGCTTCAGCCGGGTCGAGGCCGCCAACGGCTACCTGAACCTGTACTTCGCCCCCGAAGAATACACCCGGCGGGTGGTGGACAGCGTGCTGGAAGGGGGGGCGGACTTCGGCCGCGGCCCGGCGCGCGGCGAGCGGGTGATGATCGAGTTCTCCCAGCCCAACACCCACAAGGCCTTCCACGTCGGGCACCTGCGCAGCGCCATCCTGGGGGACGCCGTGGCGCGCATGCTCGAGTTCGCCGGTTTCCAGGTGGTGCGCGCCAACTACCCCGGCGATATGGGCCTGCACGTGATCAAATGGCTGTGGAACTATATGAAGCACCACCCGGGGGAGAAGCCCGCCGCGGATATCACGCGCTGGATGGGCGATCTCTACGCCGAAGCCAACCGCCGCCTGGAGGAAAACCCGGCCCTGGAGGCCGAGGTGCGCGCCCTCTACAAGCGCTGGGACAGCCGGGACCCCGAGGTGGTGGAGCTGTGGCAGGAGAGCCGCCAGTGGTCGCTGGAGGGCTTCCACGCGCTGTACAAACAGCTCGATATCCGCTTCGACCGCTACTATTTCAACAGCGAAGAGGAACAGCCCGGCAAAGAGCTGGTCGCCGAGCTGGTGCAGCGCGGGATCGCCATTGACGAACGCCCGGAAGGGCCGGTGATCGTCAAAGTTGACGAGCTGCTGGGCCTGAAGAAAGAGAAGTATCGCGTGCTGGTGGTGCTGCGCTCGGACGGGACCGCCCTCTACGCCACCGAAGACCTGGCGCTGGCGGTGCGCAAGTTCAGCGATTATCCCGACCTGGCCCGCTCGATCTACGTGGTGGACGTGCGCCAGTCGCTGCATTTTCAGCAGGTGTTCAAGACCCTGGAGATCGCCGGTTTCCCCTGGGCCGAGCGCTGCCAGCACCTGGCCTACGAGCTGGTGGTCCTGCCCGGGAACGTGGTGCTCGCCTCCCGGGAGGGGAACGTGGTGCTGCTGGAGAACCTGCTGCGCGAGGCGGTCCAGCGCGCCCGGGCGGTGGTGGAGCAGAAGAACCCCGAGCTTTCGGAGGAGCAGAAGGCGGCGGTCGCCCGCGCCGTGGGCATGGGCGCCCTGCGCTACCCGCTGCTCTCGCGCGACAACACTAAAGTCGTCACCTTCGATTGGGAGAGCGCCCTGGACTTCAACGGGCAGGCCGCGCCCTATATCCAGTACGCCCACGTGCGCTGCAATTCCATCCTGCGCCGGGCGCAGGCGGAAGGCGTCCTGGCCCTGCAGCCGGGCGCGCCCGCCGGCACCGCCCCGGAGAACGCCCAGGCGCCGGAGAGCGGCAGCCCGCCCGCCGCAAGCTTCGATTATCCCCTGGACCCGACCGAGATCCAGCTCATTGACCTGATCTCCCGCTTCCCGGGCGAGGTGCTGCGCGCCGCCGAGGAGTACAAGACCCTGCATATTGCCAACCACGCCTACGAGCTGGCCCGGTCCTTCTCCGATTTCTACAACGCCTGCCCGGTGCTCAAGGCCGAACCTGCGGTGCGGGCAGCGCGGCTGCGTCTGGTGGCCGCGGCGCGCCAGGCGATTGCCAACGCCCTGCAGCTACTCGGGATCGAAGCGCCGGATGTGATGTGAGTGCCAGCGCCGGCCCTGCCCATCCCCCGGGCCGGCGTCTGTTAATAAAACAGGAGTTACGCAGTTTAGAGAAAGTTCCCAACCCGCTGTGTAAGTCCAAAAAAATATCTCTCATAAGGAGCAACTCGAATCTATGACCCCCAACCGTACTCTGATCATGGGCGCCGCCGGGCGCGACTTCCACAACTTCAACGTCTTCTTCCGCGATAACCCGGACTACCAGGTCGTGGCCTTCACCGCCACCCAGATCCCGGACATCGAAGGGCGCACCTACCCTGCCGAGCTGGCCGGGAAGCTCTACCCCTCCGGCATCCCGATCTACGCCGAGAGCGACCTGGAGAAGCTGATCCGCGAGCACCAGGTGGACCAGGTGATCTTCGCTTACAGCGACGTGCCCCACGAGGTGGTGATGCACAAAGCCTCGCTCGTGAACGCAGCCGGGGCCGATTTCCGCCTGATGGGGGCCAGGCTGACCCAGGTGAAATCCACCAAACCCGTGGTCTCGGTCTGCGCGGTGCGCACCGGCGCGGGCAAGAGCCAGACCACCCGGCGCGTGTCGCTCATCCTGCGCAGCATGGGCTACAAGGTGGCCGCTATCCGCCACCCCATGCCCTACGGCGACCTGGTGAAGCAGAAAGTGCAGCGCTTTGCGGATTACGCCGACCTGGACAAGCACGAGACCACCATCGAAGAGCGCGAGGAGTACGAGCCTCACATTGATAACGGCGTGATCGTGTACGCGGGCGTGGACTACGAGGCCATCCTGCGCCAGGCCGAGCAGGAAGTGGACATCGTCCTGTGGGACGGCGGCAACAACGACTTCCCCTTTTACGTGCCCGACCTGCAGATTGTGGTGGCCGACCCGCACCGCCCCGGGCACGAGATGACCTACCACCCCGGCGAGACCAATATCCGCCTGGCGGACGTGGTGGTGATCAACAAAGTGGACACCGCCACGCCGGAGGCCGTCAACACCGTGCGCCAGAGCGTCCAGCAGGTGAACCCGAAGGCCCTGGTCCTCGAGGCCGCCTCGCCCCTCTTCGTGGACGACCCCGACTGCATCCGCGGCCGGCGCGTGCTGGTGGTGGAGGACGGGCCCACCCTGACCCACGGCGAAATGGCCTACGGGGCGGGCTGGGTGGCCGCCCGGCGCTTCGGCGCGGCCGAGATTGTGGACCCGCGCCCCTTCGCCGTGGGCTCCATCGCCGCCACCTACCAGAAATACCCCAAGACCGGCGCCATCCTTCCCGCCATGGGCTACGGCGAGGCGCAGATGCGCGACCTGGAGGCCACCATTAAGGCCGCCGACGTGGACCTGGTGGTGGTCGGCACCCCCATCGACCTGACCCGCGTGATCAAGATCGACAAGCCCTACCAGCGCGTGCGCTACGAGCTCCAGGAGATCGGCCAGCCGACCCTGGAGGACATCCTGCGACGCAAGTTCGGAAAATAACCGTTAGAAACCGTGCGGCGGGCCCGTGCGCCTTGCAGGCCCGGGCCCGCTGCAGCTTTCACTGAGAGGACGCCGCCGGACCATGCCCGCCCTCACCTGGCCCTCCAAGTCCCTGCCCTCGCCGGCGCCTGCCCGGCTGCAGGCGGACAGTCTCGTCTTCCCGGGCGGGCGCGGCTACCCCGGGCAGCCCGGCGCCGCCCCCTCTCTGCCCCCCAACCAGCTCATCCTGGGCGATAACCTGGCGGTCATGTCGGCCCTGCTGCCCCAGTACGAAGGGCGGCTGGACCTGATCTACGCCGACCCGCCCTTCTTCACCAACCGCAAATACTCGGCGCGCGTCGGGCGGGGCGAGGATTCGCGCAAGCCCCGGGAATGGAAGCTGGCGGAGGGCTACCCCGACAGCTGGGACAATCTGGACGCCTACCTGGATATGCTTTACCCCCGGCTGGCGCTCATGCGCCGGCTGCTCTCCCCCACCGGGACGCTTTACCTGCACCTGGACTGGCACGCCAGCGCCTACGCCCGCCTGCTGCTGGACGAGCTCTTCGGCCCGGAGCGGCTGCTGAACGAGATCGTCTGGGTCTACCACGGCCCCTCCCCCATCCGCTCGGCCTTCAACCGCAAGCACGACACTATCTTAATCTATACGAACAGCCCGCACTACACCTTCAACGTGGACGCCGTGCGCCAGCCCTATGACCCCTCCACCGTCAAGACCTTCGCCGCCTCGCCCAAGGCGGGTTTTGGCAAGGTGCCCGACCTGGAGCGCGGCAAAGTGCCGGAGGACTGGTGGTATTTCCCGGTGGTGGCGCGCCTGCACCGCGAGCGCACGGGCTACCCCACCCAGAAGCCCGAGGCCCTGCTGGAGCGCATCCTCCTGGCCTCCTCCAACCCGGGCGACCTGGTGGCGGACTTCTTCTGCGGCTCGGGCACCACGGCGGTGGCGGCGGCGCGCCTGGGGCGGCGCTTCATCGCCTCCGATATCGTCTTCCGGGCGGTGCATACGGCCCGCAGCCGGCTGGTGCAGGGCGAGGCGCCCCCCTTCGGCCTCTTCCGGGCCGTGGAGGGCGAGCAGGAGGCGCCCCCGGAGGAGCACGCTCAACTGCCGCCGGAGGCCGCCCTCTTCACCGCGCCGGACCTGCTCAGCCTGCGGGCCGAGCTGCTGCCCGAAGAGCTGGACTACTGGGAGGCGGGCCTGTGCCCCGACGGGCAGGTCTTCCACAGCCTGGCCCAGGCAGCCAGGCCGCGCCGGGGCGGACCTATCGCCACCTCGCTCCGCCTGCCTGCCCCGCCCGAGGGAGCGCCGGTCTACGCCCGCTTCGTCACCGTGACGGGGAAGCGGTATGCGGCGCGCGCGGCGGGCGGCGGCCGGTAGCTCTCACCGGACCCTGTACAGCTCAGGCTCCGCGCCCCCCCCGCAGCCACAGCTTCAACCAACATTTTTTATATTTTCCATAGAATCACAAGACAGGCGCCGGATATGTGGTATATTCGCGGCGGAAATCCCGTTTCCACAAAATTGATCCTGAAGTGAGCCCCTCTCCGCGCGCTCTGCCGCCTGGAGAGGCGGGCGGCTGAAAGCAGCGAGGAAGCACACGATGAAAATCTTCGTCCCCGGACGCATCTGCCTGTTTGGCGAACATTCCGATTGGGCCGGCGGTTACCGCCGCATCAACGCCGAGATCGAGAAGGGCTATACCCTGATCGCCGGCACCGACCAGGGCATCTATGCCGAGGTGCAGCCGCACCCCACCTCGCTGGTGCTCAGCTCCACCACCCCCGACGGCGTACGGCACGGCCCCTACGAGCTGCCCATGGAGCCCCGGGCGCTGATGGAAGAGGCGCAGCGGGGCGGTTTCTGGAGCTATGTCGCCGGCGTGGCCTACCAGGTGCTCACCAACTACCACGTGCGCGGGCTGGTGCTCGACAATTACAAGACCGACCTGCCGGTGAAAAAGGGTCTCTCCTCCAGCGCCGCCATCTGCGTGCTGGCCGCCCGGGCCTTCAACCGGGTCTACGACCTCAAGCTGACCGTGCGGGGCGAGATGGAGCTGGCTTACCACGGCGAGATCACCACTCCCTCCCGCTGCGGGCGCATGGACCAGGGCTGCGCCTTCGGCAACCGCCCGGTGCTGATGACCTTCGACGGGGACTGCCTGGAGACGGCGGAGCTGAACGTGAAGAAAGAGCTCTACTTCGTCATCGTGGACCTGCTGGCAAAGAAAGACACGATGGAGATCCTCAACCGTCTCAACCGCTGCTACCCCTTCCCCGAGAACGAGATCGAGCACAACGTGCAGGAACTGCTCGGCCCGATCAACAAGCGCATCACCCACCAGGCGGTGGAAGCCCTCCGGGAGGGGGACGCCGAGCGGCTGGGCCTGCTGATGGACGAAGCCCAGGATTTCTTCGACCGCTACGCGGCCCCGGCCTGCCCGGAGGAGCTGACCGCCCCCGTGCTGCACCGGGTGCTGGACTACGCCCCGCTCAAGCCGCATATTTTCGGGCGCAAGGGGGTGGGCTCGCAGGGAGACGGCACCGCCCAGTTTATCGCCCGCTCCGCCGCCGACCAGCAGGCCGTGATCGAGATCATCGAGCGCGACCTGAAGCTGGAGTGCCTGGAGCTCACGCTCAGGCCCGGGGCGAAGGTGAAGAAGGCGGTCATCCCGGCGGCGGGCTTCGGCACGCGCCTCTTCCCCGCCACCAAAGCCACCAAGAAGGAACTTTTCCCCATCATTGACCGGGACGGCATCGTCAAGCCCGCCATCCTGCTGATCGTGGAGGAGGCCCTTAACGCCGGGCTGGAGGAGGTGGTGATCATCGTCCAGCCGGACGACCTGGAGGATTTCCGCTCCTTCTTCACCTGCCAGGTCTCCATCGAGAATTACAACAAGCTGCCGCGCCACTTCCAGGAGTACGCCCACCGCATTCTGGAGATCGGACGGCGGGTGTCCTTCGCCGTGCAGGAGACGCAGGAGGGCTTCGGCCATGCGCTCTACTGCGCCCGGGACCTGATCGGCGACGAGCCCTTCCTGCTGATGCTCGGCGACCATCTCTACCGCTCCACGGGCGAGGTCTCCTGCGCCCGGCAGCTCCTGGACGCATACGAGCAGCACGGCACGAACGTCCTCGGGCTGCGGCGCACCCCCGAGGCGGAGATCGGCAACTTCGGCACCATCGCCGGGGTCTGGCTGGAGAAGGGCAGCCTGTTGAGCGTGACCGAGTTTGCCGAGAAGCCCACGGTGGATTACGCCCGCACCAACCTGCTGGTGCCCGATTTGGCCCCCGGCGAGTACCTGACCGTGTTCGGGCAGTACATCATCAAACCCAAGCTCTTCGAATACCTGGAGGAGCACATCCGGCACAACGTGCGCGAGCGGGGTGAATTCCAGCTCACCTCCGCCCTGGACCGCCTGCGCCAGGAGGACGGCTTCCAGGGGCTGATTATCGAAGGGCGGCGCTTCGATATCGGGCTGCCTGCGGCTTATCTGGAAACCTTGCAGACCTTCTCGAAGGAATAGCCGGAACAGCCCCTTCTCCGGTGACCGGAAGGGGCTGTCCAAATATCATCGTGAACGATTTCAATACAATCTGTGGGGGGGCTGAGCTTCGCTCGGCCCCCCCACAGATATATTAAAACAAAGCAGGAAATTGATCAGACGTCCAGCCGGTAGCCCACGCCGCGCACGGTTTTCAGGTATTTCGGTTTGCGCGGGTCGGCTTCCAGGGCCTGGCGCAGCCAGCTGATGTGCACGTCCAGGGTGCGCGTGTCGCCGGTGTATTCCGTCTTCCACACTTCGCTGAACAGCCGGTCGCGCTCCAGCACCACCCCCACGTGCTCCATAAAGAGCTTCATCAGGTGCGTCAGGTGCGGGGTGAGGGGGCGCGGCTCTCTGCCCTCACAGGAGACCAGCCGGCGCTCCAGGTCCAGCCGGATCGGACCGCAGCGGATCACGCTCTCGCCCTCGCCGGGCAGCAGGGGATTGATGCGGTTCACCAGTTTGCGCATGGTGAAAGGCAGAGTCAGGACGGCGTTGGCGCAGTTGTCGTCGTTGAGGGGCAGTTCTGCGGTGTTGATCACCAGGATCGGAATCCCGTTCACCTGCTCGCGCAGCGAGCGGCAGATGCGCTTTCCGTTGGAGTGCAGAGAGGCGGCGTTGATCACCACGAGGTCTGGCTCATAATCCTGGATGCGGTTAACGGCCGCATTTCCGGTAGCCACGACTTCGACTCCGAATCCTTTTTTCTGTAAATTTGATATAAAAGACGGGCCTTCAGCCCGTTTTCTTTCCACCCACAATATCTTCGCTTTCATACCTCTATCCATGTGGTATCGGGTTAAGGGAACGATACCCCCTCCAACAGGACCGGAGTGCGGGGAATTATACACGCGTTCAGCGGAAATGAGAATAGAACAGAGGTGCTTTTTTTAACATTTAACCTCAGTATAGGGTCAGGGGATTTTTTGTGTTTGGAGCGGCTGCGCCGCCCCAAATAACAAAATTTCCGTGCACTGGTTACCCGGCAACAGGTTGCATCTGGTGAACCCCCGTGTTAGAATAGTTTCGGGAATCGTCTTAACAATCGGGCGCGGTTGCGACTCGCCGGCAGGAGCGCTGCCGGTCTGCGGCCCTGTTTATGAGAACCGCAAGTATTGTTAATTCTGGTAACTCTTCGAGGTGAAGCAGGGGGGTGAGCGAGAAACCCTGCCCCCGCCTGGAAAACGAGAGCAGTAACGGAGGCCTACATGTCCGATATGGTTGAAGTGGTCATCGACAGCATCCGGGTGAGTCTGATGTCCCAACAGCGTATCGTGATTCTGAGAGAAGTGAACGCTGAGCGGTATCTACCCATCTGGATCGGAATCTACGAGGCTGAAGCCATCACGATTGCGCTTCAGGAAGTCGAAGTCGCCCGCCCACTGACCCATGATCTACTGAAGAACATCTTTAATTCTCTGAACGCTCAAATAATCCGGGTGGAGGTCTCTGCGCTGCGGGATGATACCTTCTTCGGCAATATCGTAGCAGAGGTAGACGGGCGCAGCATGAACATTGACGCGCGCCCTTCCGACGCCCTGAACCTGGCGGTCCGGGCGCACGTGCCGATTATGGTGGCTCGCTCGGTCATGGATTCTGCCGGGATCATCCCCGAGGAGGATCTGCAGGGCGGGGAGCCCATCCAGCCCAGAGAAGGTTCCGAGTCCGGGCGCAAAGAGCCGGAGTTCGAAGAGAGTGAAGAGCGCCTTTCCATCTTCCAGGACTTTTTGGAGAAGCTGGACCTGGACGAAGAAGACGACGGTGAGAACAAAGAGAACGATTAGCCCGCCCTAGCGGCTGCACGAGCCGGGGTTCGCCTGCAGCCGCGGGTGACCCCGGTTTTTCTTCATCCCCCCTCCCCATCTCCCGGGGCTAGATTACGAGCAGTCAAATATGAGTGAATTCACCCCTCCTGTCGAAGAAACTCAGCAGCCGGCCGCGCCGGTCGTGCCTCACAGCCGGGAGGCTGAAGAAGCGGTCATTGGTTCGGTGCTGATCAACCCCGAGGCCTATTACGACGTCGCTCCCTTCCTGCAGGCGGATGATTTCTACATCCACCGCCACCGGTGGATCTGGGATGCCTTCAACCGCCTGCACGAACGGCGCGTGCCCATTGATCTACTCACCGTCTCGGAGGAGCTGGACCAGCTCGGATACCTGGGGGAGGTGGGCGGCCCGGCCTACCTCACCGCGCTGATCAACAACGTGCCCACCTCCCTGCACGCCGAGGCCTACGGGCGGCTGGTGGAGCAGGCCTCCGTGCGCCGGCGCATGCTTACCGCGGCCAACGACATCGCCAAGCTGGCTTACCATGAGGAAACCAGCATTGAGGATGTGATGGACGGGGCCGAAAAAGCGGTGTTCGGGGTGAGCGAGCGCCGCATGACGCGCGACCTGCAGACCATCCAGCAGGTGCTGAGCGATTACTACGACCGGATTGACCAGCTTTCCCGCCGTTCGGACGAGATTTTCGGCGTGCCCACCGGCTTTATTGACCTGGACCGCATGCTGAGCGGGCTGCAAAAATCCGACCTGATCATCATCGCCGGGCGGCCGGGTATGGGTAAATCGGCCTTCATGCTCTCGGCCGCCAAAAACGCGGCCCAGATCCATAAGAAGCACGTCGCCATCTTCTCGCTGGAGATGGGCAACGAGCAGCTTGTGCAGCGCCTGATCTCGCAGGAGACCGGCATCGACTCCCAGCGCCTGCGCACCGGCAAGCTGACGGAGGAGGAGTGGCCCCTGTTCACCCACGCCATCGAGGTCATGAGCGATACGCGCATTTTCATGGATGACACCCCGGCCCTCACTCCCCTGCAGCTGCGCACCAAGTGCCGCCGCCTGCACCTGGAGTTTGGCCTGGACCTGGTGATCGTGGACTACCTGCAGCTCATGAGCGGCGGCCTGCGCACCGAGAACCGGGTGCAGGAGGTGTCTTACATCTCGCGCAACCTGAAAGTGCTGGCGCGCGAGCTGGACGTGCCGGTGATCGCCGCCGCCCAGCTCTCCCGGGCGGTGGAGCAGCGGGCGGACAAAGAGCCGCAGCTCTCCGACCTGCGCGAATCCGGCTCGCTGGAGCAGGACGCCGACATCGTGCTGTTCATCCACCGGCCTGAGATGTACGAGAAAGACTCCCTGAAGCAGAATATCGCCCAGATCAAGGTGGCGAAGCACCGCAACGGGCCGGTGGGCAGCATCGAGCTGGTTTTCCGCAGCAACCTGGCCAAGTTCGAAAACGCGGCCACGCGCCAGGTGGACCTCTCTCAGGTGGCCTAGATGAAAAAATTCGCCGGCTTCCCAGAGGGCAAGGTGCACCTCACCCCCATCCCCGCCCCGTTCTTTACCGAGCTGCTGGGAGAGATCGACGCGCTGGAGGAGCTGAAGGTGATGCTCTACGTCTTCTGGCGTCTGGACCGCACCGAAGGGACCTTCCGCTACCTGCGCTGGGAGGATTTCTGCGGCGACGCGCGCTTTTTGGCCGGCCTGGGGGAGGACCCCCAGCAGGCCGAAGCCGCCCTGCGCCAGGGCCTGGAGCGGGCGGTGGCGCGCGGCAGCCTGCTGCCGGCCCAGGTGGAGCTGGGAGACGGCCCGAAAGAGCTCTATTTCTTAAACAGCCCCAAGGGACGGGCGGCGGTGAGCGCCATCGCCCGCGGCGAGTGGCGCCCGAGCGGCGAGCCGCAGGCGCCGGTGGAGCTCAGCCTGGAGCCGCCCAATATTTTCCGCCTGTATGAAGAACATATCGGCCCCCTCACCCCGCTGCTCGCCGACGCGCTCGGCGAGGCCGAGGACCGCTACCCATCCCAGTGGTTCGAGGAGGCTTTCCGTATCGCCGTGGAGGCCAACAAACGCTCCTGGCGCTACGTGGAGGCGATCTTGCGACGCTGGCTAGAAGAAGGACGCGATGAGCGAAAAGATCGAAAAGACACTGAAAAAGCTCGCCGCCGCTATGCAGACTGGGACAACCTCTGACGAGAGGCAGTATTACCGGCCTCCCGAGACCACGCAGCACAACCTGCCCGGCGACCCGAACTGCCCGATCTGCGGCGGCATCGGCTACCTGCGCCTGGACCTCCCGGTCGGGCATCCCGATTTCGGCAAGCTGCAGATCTGCTCCTGCCGCAGCGGCCAGGTCAGCCAGGAGATCCACCGCAAGCTGTTCGCCCTCAGCAACCTGGAGAAGCTCAGCCACCTGACCTTCGAGAACTTCCAGCCGCGCGGGCGGGTGGGCCTGCGCCCCGCCCAGGCCGACTCGCTGGAGCGGGCCTACAACCAGGCGCGCCTCTTCTCGGGCTCGCTGAAGGGCTGGCTCCTGCTGCAGGGCAGCTACGGCTGCGGTAAGACCCACCTGGCGGCGGCCATCGCCAATTTTGCCGTGGACATGGGCGTGCCCACCATTTTCCTCACCGTCCCCGACCTGCTGGACACCCTGCGCTTCGCTTACGACGACCCGGAGGACACCTTCCAGGCGCGCTTCGAGGAGATCCGCAGCGCGCCGCTGCTGGTGATGGACGACTTCGGCACCCAGAACGCCACCGCCTGGGCCCAGGAAAAGCTCTTCCAGATCATCAATTTTCGCTACATCAACCACCTGCCCCTGGTGGTGACCACCAACCTGCTGCTCGAACAGATCGAGGGCCGCATCCGCTCCCGCCTCACCGACCCGGAGCTGGTCACCCGGGTGCCCATCCTGGCCCCCGACTACCGGGACCCGATGAGCGAGAGCAGCGAGGGGAACCTGGCCTCGCTGGACCTGATCCGCAAATTCACCTTTGCCAACTTCGACCTGCGCAAGCCGGAGAGGCTGCCCCGGGACGAGGCCGAGAGCCTGCAGCGCGCCTTCGATGCGGCGCGGGCTTTCGCCGAAAACCCGCGCGGCTGGCTGGTGCTCTCCGGCCCCTACGCGGTGGGCAAAACCCACCTGGCCGCGGCGATCGCCAATTACCGGGACGACCTGGGCCAGCCCTTCATCTTCGTGAAGGTGCCGGACCTGCTGGACCACCTGCGCGCCTCGTTCGCCCCCAACAGCGCCACCAGCTTCGACCGGCGCTTCGAGGAGGTGAGCAGCGCCCCCCTGCTGATCCTGGACGACCTGGGGGCCCAGGCCTCCACCCCCTGGGCGCGGGAAAAGCTCTTCCAGCTTCTGGATCACCGCTACCTGGCGGAGCTGCCCACGGTGATCACCACCGGCAGCTACACCGAGGAGATGGACCCGCGCCTGGTGAGCCGCATGCAGGATGCCCGCTTCTGCGAAAAAATCGGCGTCACCGTCCCCGCCTACCGGGGCGGCAGCGCCCGGCAGACCCGCAAGCGGGCCGGCCGGTAACTGGCTCCGGTGCCCCCCCTTGCACTGCCTGTTGGTGAGCGGGAGCTTCGGTACAACAAAATTAATTTTCGGATGGTAAATCAACCTTAAAGGAGAGAACACGCATGGCATCCCAACCCAGCTGCATCTACTGCGAGCGCGACAGCGCCCAGGTCCCGTTGATCAATTTTCAATACCAGGGGGAGGACCGCTGGATCTGCCCGCAGCACCTGCCGCTGCTGATCCACAAACCCGCCCAACTGGCGGATAAACTGCCCGGGCTCGAAAACCTGGGGCCCTCCGAGGGGCACGGGCACTAATCGGGATCTATCCCTATAAGAAAAGTTATTGGGTTGAGGCGCTAAGCGCCTCAACCCGATCATTACCATCCAGAGTAGTGTTTTTCGTGGAAGTGTTGGGGTAAGCCTCAAACTTCATCAGCATTAACGCCGATCGCATACCGCATAAACTTTTAAAGAAAAAAAACGATCTCATGAAGGGACAAGTCAAATCCAAGAAGCGCGTTGCAGATTATGGCGAGGTGTTTACCGACCCGCGCGAGGTGAACGCCATGCTGGATCTCGTAAAGCAGGAGACCGAACGAATCGATTCACGCTTTTTAGAACCTGCCTGCGGCAGTGGAAATTTCCTCACCGAAATTTTAAATCGCAAACTGAGAGTCGTAGAGAAAAAATATGGCCGCAGTCAAATAGATTTCGAGCGTAATCTTGTTTTGGCAGTTTCTTCGATCTACGGCGTAGATTTATTAAATGATAACGTTATTGCTTGCCGCGAGCGATTGTTTGAAGTCGCGAACGAAAAATACGCTGCAAGCTTCAAAGGCAAAACTAAATCCGGACTGCGGCGCACCTTGCGCTTTATTCTGGAGCGTAATATTATTTGGGGCGACGCCCTGACCCTGAAAACAGTAGAAAATCCACCGCAGCCGATTACTTTTTCCGAGTGGACTTTCCCCTTTCACAACAGTTTACTCAAAAGGCGGGATTTCGCCTTTGCCGGCCTTATGCCCGAGGAGAACAAGAAGAGGTCTCAGATGGACTTGTTCTCGCCTGAAAGCCCAGTCTCCGATCTTGGAGAAGAGGCGTTCATCCCTACCGAAACACGCAGCTATCCACCCGTGCATTTCCTAAAGATTGCAGAAGACCATGCGTGACAATTACAACCCCGATGTGCTGACCTGCCTTGCAAACTTGAGCAACGATGAGGTCTTTACACCTCCCAATATCGCCAACCAGATGCTGGACCTGCTGCCCGCTGACATCTGGCGCGATAAAAATATAACCATTCTGGATCCGGCCTGCAAGACAGGCGTGTTCCTACGAGAATGCGCCAGGCGGCTGATGATCGGATTGGAAGAAGAGATTCCTGATCACCAAGAGCGGATCAATCACATTTTCACAAAGCAGTTGTTTGGCATTGCCATAACCGATATGACCGCCCTGCTCACGCGCCGCAGCCTGTATTGCTCCAAGAAAGCCAACGGTAAATACTCGGTGTGTGAAGGCTTCAATTCGCCCGAAGGGAATATTCTTTTTAACCGTATGATCCACGAGTGGGAAGGCGAGCGTTGTAAATACTGCGGCGCCAG
>JAEWYL010000313.1 GCA_023395675.1 Chloroflexota bacterium
GACGTGATCGGGCAGGCGCAGACCGGCACCGGCAAGACGGCGGCCTTCGCCCTGCCCATCCTGCAGAAGCTCGACCTTGACCAGAAGGCGGTGCAGGCGCTGGTGCTCACCCCCACCCGGGAGCTGGGCATCCAGGTGGCGGAGGCCCTCTACACCTACAGCAAGTCCCTGGGCAATATCTCGGTCCTGCCCATTTACGGCGGGCAGTCCATTCAGAAACAGCTCGACCGGCTGAAGCGCGGCGTGCACGTGGTGGTGGGCACCCCCGGACGCATCATGGATCATATGCGCCGCGGCTCGCTGAAGCTGGAGGCGCTGAAAATGGTGGTGCTGGACGAGGCCGACGAGATGCTGCGGATGGGCTTCATCGAGGATATCGAGTGGATCCTGGGCCAGGCGCCGGAGAGCCGCCAGACGGCCCTGTTCTCCGCCACCATCCCGGCGGAGGTGCGCCGGGTGGCCGACCGCTACCTGCGCGCGCCGCAGATGATCGAGATCGAGCAGCGCACCCTGACCGTGCCCACCATCCAGCAGCGCTACCTGATCGTGCCGCCCCCGCAGAAGGTGGACGCTCTGGCGCATATCCTGGAGACCGAGACCTCCCCGGGGGAGGCGGCGCTGGTCTTCGCCGGCACCAAAGTGGGCACCGCCGACCTGGCCGAGAAGCTGGGGGCGCGCGGCTTCGCGGCCGAGGCCATGCACGGCGACATGAACCAGGTCATGCGCGAGAACGTGATCCGCCGCCTGCGCAGCGGGCAGCTCGAGATCGTGGTGGCTACGGACGTGGCCGCCCGCGGCTGGGACGTGGAGCGCATCTCGCTGGTGGTCAATTACGACGCCCCCTACGACACCGAGTCTTACGTGCACCGCATCGGGCGCACGGGGCGGGCCGGGCGGGCGGGGAAGTCCATCCTCTTCGTCACCCCGCGGCAGCGGCGCATGCTGCGGGATATCGAGCGCTACACCGGGCAGCCCATCGAGCCGATCAAGGTCCCCAGCCGGGCGGATGTGGCCAAAAGGCGCATCGCCCTGTTCAAGGAGGAGATCCTGAAGACGGCGGCGGAGGGCGACCTGGACCTGTACCTGAGCCTGGTGGAGGAGCTGGCCACCGAGAGCGGCCTGGACATGGCGGAGATCGCCGCCGCGGCGGCCTGCATGGCCCGCAGCGATAAGCCCCTGGAGGTCAGCCTGGAAGCCGTGCCGCAGGAAGCGGCGCACACCGACGAGGGCATGGTGCGCCTGTTCATCGACGCCGGGCGCGGCAGCGGCGTGCGCCCGGCCGATATTGTGGGCGCCATCGCCAACGAGGCGGACGTGCCGGGCCACGCTATCGGCGCCATTGACATTTACGAGCGCCACAGCTTCGTGGATATTCCCAGGCAGTACCTGCAGCAGGTGCTGGAGAGCATGGACGGCGCGGCCATCCGCAGCCGCGACGTGCGCATCCGGGTGGCGGCCCCGCAGGAGGCGGAGCGGCCCCCATCCCGGAAGAAGTCATTCAAACCGAAAGGCAGGTCGTTCGCCCCGCGCCGGGAGCGCAAGAACGGGCGCAGGCGAAAGACAAAATGAATAAGAAAAATGCCCGCTGCTGCGGGCATTTTTCTTATTTGTCCGCGGCGCGCAGCACCCCCAGCACCACTGGCTGCCCCTCCAGGTTTTCGGCCTTGCGAAAAGCGCCCTCGGGCGGCTCGCCCGGGCGGAGCTCGAGCGAGAGGGTCTCCTCCCGCAGGTATTCCGCCTGCAGGCGAAATACCTGCTCCAGCTCGCCCGTCGCCTGGTAGTAGGTGAGGATGCGGTCGGACACGTTGAATCCCGCCTCCCGGCGCATGGCCTGCAGGCGGCGCACCAGCTCGCGCGCCAGCCCCTCCCGGCGCAGCTCGGGCGTCAGCTCCACCTCCACGGCCACGGTAGCGGCCGGGCCGGAGGCCGCCGCCAGGCCCGGGGCGGGCAGAGTCTGCACCAGCAGCTCCTCCGGGGCCAGCTCCACCCCCTCCCCCTGCAGTTCCAAACGCAGGGGCTGCCCGGCTGAGGCCGCGGCCGCGGCCCGGGCCGGTTCCTGCTCCAGGGCGGCGCGCAGGGCGGGCAGCCGCGCTCCCAGGCGCGGCCCCAGGAGTTTAAGGTTCGGCAGCACCCGGTAGCCGACCAGCCGCCCGGGGTCCTCCACCAGCTCGAACCCGCGCACGTTCAGCTCGTCGGCGACGATCTCCCGCAGCCCGGCCTCCAGCTCCGGGGCGGGCGGCCGGACCCAGGCATAGGCCCGGGCCAGCGGCTGGCGCACCTTCAGACCGGCGCTGTTGCGGGCGCTCAGGCCCAGGCTGGTGATGCTGCGCGCCAGCGCCATGGCCTCCAGCAGCCGTCCGGAACCTGCCTGCGGGGCAGGCAGGGGCCAGGCGGTGTGGTGCACCGACTCGCGGGCCTGCGGGAATGCGCCCCGCACCAGGTTCTGGTAGACGGCCTCGGAGACGAAGGGAACGAAGGGCGCCAGCAGGCGGGTGAAGCGCACCAGGAGGTAGTACAGGGTGGCGTAGGCGCTCTCCTTGTCGGCGTCCGACCCGCCGGCCTCCGGCCGCCCGCGCCAGAAGCGGCGCCGGCTGCGGCGGATATACCAGTTGGTCAGATCGTCCAGGAAGCCCTCGGCCGCCTGGGTGGCCCCCTGCGGGTCGGAGTTCTCCAGGCCGCGGGTCACGGCCGCGGCGGTCTCCTCCAGGCGGGCCAGCGCCCAGCGGTCCAGGAGATTGGACGAGGCGGGCGGGGGACCTTCGGGCGTGTCCGGGTCGAAGGCGCGCCCGCCGGACGGGCTCCAGCCGTCCACGTTCGCATAGGTGACGAAGAAGCTGTAGGCGTTCCACAGCGGCAGCAGGAAGCCCCGGCGCACCTCGTCCGCCCGCCCGTAGCCGAAGAACAGGTCGTTCTCGGGTTTGTGCGTGCAGTACATCCAGCGCATCACGTCCACGCCCATGCGGCCCGCCGCCTCGTTGAACTCGATGGAATTGCCCCAGCTCTTGTGCATCTCGCGCCCGTCCTCGGCCAGCAGGGTGGCAAAGCCGAAGACCTGCTCGAAGGGGGGGCTGCCCTCCAGTACGGTGGCCATGGCGAGCAGGCTGTAGAACCAGTTGCGGAACTGCCCCGGGAAAGATTCGGTGATCCAGCAGGCCGGGTACCAGCGCCGCCAGTGCTCCCGGTCCTGGCGGTAGCCCAGGGTGCTGAAAGGCACGATGCCGGCGTCCAGCCAGGGGTTGCCCACGTCGGGGACCCGGCTCATGCGCTCCCCGCATTCGGGGCAGTCCAGCCGGACGGCGTCCACAAAGGGCCGGTGGGGCGTGTGGCCCTCGAATACCTCCCAGCCCTCCACCGCCCGTTCCTGCAGCTCGACCTCGCTGCCGATCACCTCGAAGCGCCCGCAGCCGGGGCAGGTCCAGATGGGCAGCGCCAGGCCCCAGTAGCGCTTCTTGCTGATCATCCAGTCGTGCATATTGCGCAGCCAGTCCATCTCGCGCGCATAGCCGAAATCGGGGATCCAGCGGATCCGGTCCACCACGTCCATGATCTGGTAGCGCAGGCTGCGCCCCTTCTCCTCGGGGGTCAGCGCCTCCCGCGGCCGGTCGTACACCTCGCCCATCGAGATGAACCACTCGTCCACCAGCCGGAAGACCAGCTCGGAGTGGCAGCGCCAGCAGGTGGGGTAGCGGTGGGTGTAGGGGGCGGCGCGGTAGAGCAGCCCCTTGCGCTCCAGGTCGGCGAAGATCGGCTCCGCCGCGCGGGAGACGTGCATCCCGCTCAGCCAGCCGAAGCCTTCCACAAAGTGACCTTCCTCGTCCAGCGGGGCGAGGAGGGGCAGGCCGTTCTCCCGCCCGAGCTGGAAGTCCTCCGCGCCGCAGCCGGGGGCGATATGCACGATGCCGGTGCCCTCGGCCTCGCCCACCTCCTCCCACAGGATCACCCGGTGCGCGGCAGCAGCGCTCGCTCCGGCCCGCCGCCCCAGGGCCCGCTCCAGCCCGGCGGGGACCAGCCCGCCGGCTCTTTGGGCCGCGGGCAGGTCGTCGAAGGGGCCGTCGTAGGCCCAGCCCTCCATCTCGCGCCCGTACAGCTCTCCCAGCACCTGGTATTCGCCCTGCAGGCTCTGCAGCGCCCCCTTCGCCAGGTACAGGACCTCGTCCCCCTGGCGCACCCGGACGTAGACCAGCCCGGGCCCGACTGCGGCGGCCACGTTGCTGGACAGGGTCCAGGGGGTGGTGGTCCACACCAGCAGGGACTGCGGCAGCCCGCCGGGACCGGCCTCCTGCAGGGGGAAGCGGAGCGTCACCGACTGGTGGGTGAGCTCGGCGTACCCGTCGGTGACGATCTCGTGCTGGCTCAAGCCGGTGGCGCAGCGCGGGCACCAGGGCATCACGTCGGCCCCGCGGTAGAGCCAGCCGCGCTCCCAGCACTGCTTCAGGAAGGCCCAGATCATATAGTTGTTCTCGTCGGAGAAGGTGAAGTAGCTGCCGCCCAGCTCGGGCAGGCCCAGCCGCCCGACCACCTGCTCCACCGTGCCCGCCACCCGGCCCTGCGGGCCCTCCAGGCTGACATCCTGGGCGGGGTCCTCCGCCAGCCGGTCCGCCAGGTCGTCCAGCACCCCGGGGTCGTTCCAGTCCATCCAGTAGCCCAGGCGGATGGACTGCCCGGTCTGGGTGGCGGCCTGGCGCAGGACGCGCGCCTTGCACAGGCGCACGAAGCGCTCCAGCCCGAAGGCCTCGATGTCCTTCTTGCTGGAGAAGCCCAGTTCCTTCTCCACCTCCACCTCCACCCACAGGCCCTGGCAGTCGAAGCCGTTCTGGTAGCGCAGCTTGTGCCCGCGCATGGCCCAGAAGCGCTGCATCATGTCCTTGTACGTGCGCCCCCAGCCGTGATGCACGCCCATGGGGTTGTTGGCGGTGATCGGCCCGTCAATAAAGGACCAGCGCGGGCTGCCGGCGCGCAGGCGGCGCAGCTTCTCGAAAGCCTGGCTCTCACGCCAGAAATCCAGGATTTCCAGCTCCTGGGCGGGGAAATCTACCCGGTTTGGGACCTCTTGAAATGCCATACTGCCTCCAAATGTCTGCCCTGGCCTCCGGCCTGTGCGCCGGAGGTGGTTGATCTCTTCCAGCGGGGCGGAAATAAAAAAACTCCCGTCCCAAATCAGGGACGAGAGCGTGAAATCACGATCCCGCGGTACCACCCGGTTTCCCGCCTTGCGGCGGGCGCTCGTGCGAGGGCGGGCGGCTTTCTGCGCACGCCGCCGATCCTCGCGCCTGGGATAACGGGCGGCGAACCCGGCGCACTTACTCCGGCCTCCCGCTTTGGGGCGGGGGGGCGTTTCGGCCTGCAGCTCCGGAAGGATTTTCGACCGGCCCGCCTGCCCCGGCTCGCACCGTACCCGGGGTCGCTGCCAGACTGCAGCAGGTCTACTCGTTTCCATCAACGCTTTTCTGGACCCTGATTATGCCACAGGTTGTGAAAACCGTAAACCCCCCACGGTGCGAGGCGCTTTCTTCACCGTCCCGTCCGGATGCAGCCAATTCCAGCCGCCCCGGAGAGCGGCCGGCCAGGCGAAGGAGCGCCTTGCACCTGGATCGGAACGGACGCCCCAGGTGCAAGGC
>JAEWYL010000168.1 GCA_023395675.1 Chloroflexota bacterium
TCGATCTCATCCCAACGGCGGTTGCGGTAGCGGTCGTCGGAGCCGAGCTGCCAGCCGTACTGGTAGTACGGGCGGTACTGGTCGTAGGTGTAGCTGGCGGTCCCGTAGTTGGTGTTGTAGTGCTGGCGGAAGAAGTCGTCGTAGTCGTCGAGCCCGCCCATCTGGGTGCTGCCCATGCCGGACCTGCCCTGCGGGCCGATCTCTTCCACGTCCACTTCGGTGTGGCGCAGGCTGTCGTGGATGGTCTCGGTGTGGTCTTCCACGTCTTTGCTGACCTCGATCTCCTCCACGATGCGCGCCTGCTTATCCACCACCGCCTCTTCGGAGCGTCCGGTGACCTCGATGGTGCCCTCCTGGAAGGCGTCCATGTCGCCCGTATCCACGGGGCGGTCCACCGGGTGGCGCTCCACGTGCACGCGCTCCTGGCGCAGGTTGATGTCCTGCTCGACCGGCTGCTCCTCCACACGGGTGTGCACGCGCACGCCGCCGGTCTCGACCTCACGTTTGCCTACGCGCAGCTCTTCCTCGCTCACCGGCAGGGTGGTATGCCCCTCGCGGTGGGTGGTGGTGTCCATGTCCAGGTCCGAACGGTAGCGGCTGCGATCCATCTCGATCCGGTCCGCCGGGTAGGGCTCGGCGCTCTCATCGAAGCCCTGCCAGTTGTCCTGGCGCCACTCCTGCGAGCGCTGCTCCACGTCCACCGGGTTGTGCCGGTTGAGGATATGCACCGCCTGGTCCGCCATATCGTCGGAGGAATTCACGGTGAGCAGGCTGCCGCCGCGGCGCACGCCCTCGGCGTACAGCTCCGCCTCTTCGGAAGGGATGCCCGCTTTCACCAGCGCCCCCAGCAGGCCGCCCGCGGCCGCGCCGATGCCGGCCCCGGCCAGGGCCGAAACCAGCGGCCCGGCTGCCAGCACCGGCCCGATGCCCGGGATTGCCAGGGCCCCCAGGCCCACCAGCAGCCCGCCCAGGCCGCCCAGCACCGCGCCGATCCCGGCGCCGCCCAGCGCCCCCTCGCCGATCTCCTCGCCCTGGTCGCGGTCCTGGAAGTACTGCTGGATCTCCCCGTTGCCGCTGTTCGCGATCAGGCTGATGTCCTCACGCTGAAAGCCCGACTGGACCAGGTCTTCAATCGCCATACGGGCGTCTTCTAAATTATCGAACAAACCTACCGCTATTTTCGCCATCATTTACCTCCAAAATTTGAGTAACTTTACTATTCCCCCTGATCAGGCCCCAGGCCCTGCGCCCGCTCAGGCTCCATGGGTGCGCGGAGCGAAGCGGTACAGGGTCCCAACGGTTGGGAGCGGGGCGCCGTACAACCGCCTTACCCGGCGGGGTGAGCCAAACCGCTACCCGCCCTCTTGCCCGGGCGGGATGGGCTCGATCGTAGCCTCTTCGCTGCGCAGCGTGACCGTGACCGGCCCGCCGGTGGGCGTTCTGCGGCGGGTGATGCGCACTTCCTCACGCAGCACCAGGCGCTTCTCCACCACCAGCACTTCTTCCATCAGCGGGATCACCAGGGTGTCGCCCTCGGAGTAGGGCCGCAGGGGCTCGTCCAGCGGGCGGTTGACCGTCACGCGCTCAACCTCGACCTCGTCGTGATACCCGCCTGCGTCCACCTGCTCCTCGCGGGCGTGCACCTGTTTGCTCACCCGCACCCCGCCGGTGCTCTCCTGGCGCTTGCGCACCTGGAGCTCCTCGCGCGCCACCGGGATCACCAGGATCTCGGCCTGGCCCTGGGCGGCCTCCAGCCAGCGCTGCGTCTCCTCTTCGGAGAGATCCAGCGAGAGGAAGTAGCTGCCGTCGGCCTGGACCTGCAGCATCTCCTGCGGGACCAGCAGGCGCCGGCCGTCCTCCAGGCGCACCAGCGTGCGTGCGCCCCGCTCGCCGGTCGGCAGATCGGCGGAGCCCCGCTGCCCGTCCCGGGTGGTGACCATTACCGAATTGGGTAAAACCATACACTCACTCCTGACCGGGACAGGGGGAAAGAACCCGATACCTTGCTGTTTGCAAGAGAACCCCTGTCAAAGTTCATAATTAACCGTCTTAGACGTTGATGGGGATAGCCGCGCTCGCTGCCCGGTTTCACACTCACACTGGGATTATACAGGAACGTTTTGTTTGAATATATGGGGAATAATCCTATCGCTTCACAGGGATTCCCCCCATCGCCGCCCCCGTAGGCCCGGCCCCGGCGGGCCGGGGGTCGAAAAAACCCGGGCGAGAAAGCCCGGGTCCGGGGGGGCGCCTGTGCGCCCGGGGAGTTCAGCCGGCTGCTACTCCGCCAGCACGCTGTCAATCAGCCCGTCCGGGTCGGAAAGCGCCTCCCCGGGCGGGAGGCTGAGCCAGACCAGGAACTCGGTATTGCCCTTCGGGCCCAGCAGGGGGGAGCGCAGCAGGCCGCGCAGGGCAAAGCTTTCGTCGCGGGCGAAGCTCAGGATGTCCTCCAGCACCAGGCGGTGCACGGCAGGGTCACGGATGACCCCGTCCCCGCGCTTCACCAGGGCCCGCCCGGCCTCGAACTGGGGCTTGATCAGGGCCACGATATGCCCCCCGGCCTCCCCAAACCAGCCCGCGACCACCGGCAGCAGCACCTTGAGCGAGATAAAGGAGGCGTCCAGGCTGACCAGGGCGGCCGGCTCGGGCAGGCGCTCCACGTAGCGGGCGTTGGTGCGCTCCATCACCACCACGCGCGGGTCCTGGCGCAGCTTCCAGTGCAGGATCCCGTGCCCCACGTCTATGGCATAGACCTTCGCGGCGCCGTTCTGGAGCAGGCAGTCGGTGAAGCCGCCGGTGGAGGCGCCCACGTCGGCGCAGACCCGCCCCTCCACCGGGATGGGGTAGGTGGCGAGGGCGGCCTGCAGCTTCTCGCCGCCGCGCGAGACGAAGGGCGGGCCCTGGTCCACCTCCAGCAGGGCCTCGGGCAGGACCCCCTGGGAGGGTTTCAACACCACCTGCCCGTCCACCCGCACCTGCCCGGCCATCACCAGGCGCTGGGCCAGCGCCCGGCTGTCCGCCAGGCCGCGCTCCACCAGGAGCAGATCGATGCGCATTTTCGCCATGCGCCTATTCTAACAGGGGCGGCGGGCCAACCGGCAGTTTCCTGGCGGCCCGGGCGAAAAAGGCCCTGAAAAGCGGCCCCGGGAGGGACCTGCAGGCAAACACAGCCTGAAGCCCCGGACGAGGCCGTTACGGGCGGGCGGGCCGGTAGACGAGCGCCAGGGACCCAAAACTGAGCGCCCGGCTTTCGACAAGCTCCAGTTTCGTCGCCGGCGTGCCCTGCGGGAAGAAGCGCCGCCCCGTCCCCATAACGAAGGGCTGGACCAGGAACCGGAATTCGTCAATCAGCCCCGTCCCCAGCAGCGACTGCACCAGGGTCGCGCTGCCATCAATGATGATGTCCCTGCCGGGCTGCTGTTTCAGTTTTCTGATCTCCTCCACTACGTTATCCGAGAGGAGGGTGGATTCTTTCCAGGGCGCTTCCTTGAGCGTGGTCGAGACCACGTATTTGTGCATGCGGTTGAGCACCGGCCCGGGACCGTCGCCGCTGGTCTGGGTGGACCAGCCGGGCCAGAGCATTTCATAGGTCTTCCGCCCCAGCAGGTAGGCGTCTCCCTGCGCGTACTCCTCCGTGATGTAGCGCATCCTCTCCGGGCTGTTTGTGTTCTGCCACCAGTGATCCATCGTCTCCGCGTCGAAGACGCCGTCCAGGGTAATCCACGCTTTCACCCAGAGCTTTCTCATATCCGCCCTCCTTTCCCCTCCATGCTACCACTGCCCCTGGAAAAACTGTTTTCGCCTGCGTAATCTCCCGCGCCGCGCCGCCCGACGGCCGCGGTTCCACCCGGCGAAAACGCGCAGCGCGTTTTCGCCGGGTGGAACACCTCTTTATAGCGGCGGGCCGGCCTCCCGCCGGACGCCTGACCGGCGCGGGTCAGCTCACCCCCTCCTGGGCGAGCGTTCTTCGCCGGGCGATGCGTTCATCCACCCAGAGCCAGAGCGCCCCCAGGCCGGACAGGGTAACGGCGAGATTCAGCAGGCTGCCCACAAAACCGGGGATGGGAGGCAGGCGGAGCAGGGCGAGCACCGCCGCCAGGATGACGACGCCAATCGCCAGCGGCCAGAAGCGGTGTTCGGCCAGCGGCGAGCGGGCCCGGGCGAGCAGCCATCTGCCGAGCGCCTGCCCGAACACGAGCTTGGCGAGGAAGGAGGTGGCCAGCACGAACCCCAGGCTGAGGGCGAGCAGGGCCAGGGCGCCCACGGCGATGACCGCGCCGGCTAACCCTCCCAGGGAGATTACGCCAAACAACAGGCCGCCCAGGCCGGCCGCCAGGAGGACGAGCAGCAGCAGCAGGAAAAAAATCGCGACGGCTGCGGCCCCCCATCCCAGGCTGGGCCAGACTTCCACCTGGAGCTGCCGGCCCATGCCCTGGATCCAGCGCGGGGACAGCCAGAGCAAGAACAGGCCGGCCAGGATCAGGGTGAGGCTGGCGCGCAGCAGGTCCGCGCCCCATCTCAGCAGCCTTCCGCCGGCCGGCTCCTGGCCGGCCGCGGCCCGACCCGCCCCCCGGGGGGTGGGGAACCCCCCACCCGCCCCCC
>JAEWYL010000221.1 GCA_023395675.1 Chloroflexota bacterium
GGCGCCGCTTTCATGTCTCCCCGATAAATATTCAGCCCACCCGCAATATTCCGAAACAACGCCCGAAAGTACCCGGCGCGACTCTTTTCGCGCTCCCATTCGTTAATGGGTATAGAGGCAAGCAAAAACCGTAATGGAAACCGTATGGACACTGCCGAACCCATTGAACTGATCTATCACGCCCGGTACGGGAATACAGAGACCGTGCAGGCTGCCCTCACAGCCCTGTACGAACGCTACCACGTGAGCGTGTACCGCTACCTGTATTACCGGGTAGGAGAAACCCAGGCTGCCGAAGACCTGACTTCGGAGGTTTTCCTGCGCATGATCCGGGCCCTGCCCGGCTACCGCCCGCAGAGCGTCTCCTTCAAAGCCTGGCTGCTGCAGATTGCCCGCAACCTGGCGATTGACCACTACCGGAAGACGGGGGGCGGCGAGATCGTGAAGCTGGAGGACCACCTGGTTGACGAACGGGCGGGTGTGGAGGTCTCGGTCGAGCGCGGGCTGACTCACCAGACCCTGCGTAAAGCCCTGCGCGGGCTCAGCGAAGAACAGCGCGACGTGCTGATCCTGCGCTTCCTGGTCGGAATGCCGATTGCGGAGACGGCGCTGGCCCTGCACAAGAGCCAGGATGCCGTGAAAGGACTGCAGCGGCGCGCGCTGCAATCCTTGAAAGAGATCCTGCTGGAGTGGGAGGTTCCCTATGACTGACATCGAAGAACTGCTGCAGCAAAAACTGGAGGCCCTGGAAGGCGGCGCGCCGCTGGAAAGCCTCCTGGCAGAGGCGGAGGCGGACGAAGAGCTGGCCTCGCTGCTGCAGCTGGCATCCACACTGCGGACCCTGCCGCAGCCTGAAGCCCCGGCGGAGGGGGGGCAGGCCCGGCCTCCCCTCCCCTCCTGGGAGGGAGCCTGGCCGGTTAACCCGGCCGGGAGAAAGAACGGAGCGGCAGCGCAGGTCCCGCCCACCCGGCCTGTGCGGCTTCCGGCCCGCAGCCTCCCCGCCGGCCAGTCCAGGCGGGTGGGGCGCATCCCGCTGTTCGGGCTGGGGGCGGCCTTCCTGCTGGTGTTTGCCCTGGCCGCGCTGGCCGGGGCCAGGCTGTGGCTGGCCGGTCCCGCCTCAGCCCGGCAGGCCGCGCTGCTGGACCTGAAAGGCCAGGTGCAGGTGGCCTCACCCGAGCAGCCCGGGGAATGGTGGGCGGCCTCCACCGGCGAGCAGGTGCGCGCCGGCTGGCGCATCCGCACCGGGCCGGCCTCCGGCGCATCCCTAAAGTTCTACGACGGTACCCTGGCCACCCTCGGGCAGGGCACCGAGATCACCCTGAAAGAGCTCGGCGGGGGCTGGAACCGGAGCATTCAGGTGGAGCTCGTCCAGCAGGCGGGGAAAACCGCCCACAGCGTCGTGCCTCTACGCGGAGAGGCGAGCCGGTACATCGTCCATTCGCCCGACGGCGCGGCCAGCGTGCACGGCACCCGCTTCGAGGTGCTGGTGGCCCAGGGCGGGCGCTCCCGCTTCGCGGTGGACAGCGGTAAAGTGCAGGTGAGCAGCGGCGCCGAGGAGGTTTTCCTGCTGCCCGGCCAGGTGGCCCTGGCCTCGGCGGGGGAGGGCCTGGATGAGCCCGGCCATGAATTTACCCTGCAGGGAGAGCTGGGCCCCGGCCTGGGCCGCCTGCGGGTGGTCGCGGGTATCCCGGTGACGGTGCTGGAGCATACCCTGGTGGGGGATGGGGTCGAGCCGGGCCTGCAGGTCTCTGTCGCCGGCCATATCCTGGAGGGCGGCGAATGGGTGGCCGATGAGATCACGGCCTTGCCCGCCGAGGCGGAAGCGGTGTCCACTTTTTCTGGCGTGCTCGAGGCGCAGGACGGCGAAGCCTGGATTGTGAACGGGCGGACCGTCATCGTGGAGGCCGGCACGCAGCTCTCCCCGGGGCTGCAGCAGGGCGACCGGGTGCGGGTGCAGTTTTCCCTGCTGCCCGACGGGCGCTGGCTAGCGGAGGGCGTTCTCTCGCTGGATGAGCCCGGCGGAGATCCGGACGAGGCGCCGGTCGAGACGCCGGACCCGGAAGCGGAGCCGGTGCTGGCCTTCTCCCCCGATACGCTGGAGTTCAGCGGCTGCCAGGACGGGCAGATTGTCCTGGAAGGCCTGCTGGTGAACACAGCCGGCGGGGAGGAGGATGCGGCTGCGGACGTCAGGCTGGGCTTTGAGATCCTCCAGGGCGCCGGACAGATCGAGGTATTCGCGGTCTCGCCGGGCTACTGGGAGGAGATCCCGGCTGGAGGGCAGGAGCCCTTCATGCTCCAGATCATCCCGGAGGCGGGCTGGTGCTCGCAGCCGGCGGGCGAACCGCTGCAGGCCGAAGTCTTTGTGGCGGAAGAGCGAAATGCGCCTGCTCAGCAGCGGCAGCGCCTGCGCCTGACCCTGCGGCAGGGGGACGAACCGGTCGAGACGGTGGAAACCCCCACCCCCTCTCTCACCCCGGTCGTGACCGCCACCCTGACCTCCACCCCGGGGCTGACGGCGACCCTGACGCTCACGCCGACCCTCACGCCGGCGCTGCCGGTCAGCCCGGCGGTGACGCTCACGCCAACGCCGGACGCTACCCAGACGCCCACAGTGGATACCACGCCCACGCCGGGGGCGAGCCAGGGCGACTGCACAGGCGCGCAGCCCCATCCGGCCGGGATGAAGCTGGCGCAGCGCTACGGCGTGCCGTACGAGGAGATCATGGGTTGGTTCTGCCGGGGGTTCGGCTTTGGTGAGATTGACCAGGCTTACGCCCTCAGCCTGCAGAGCGGCGTCCCGGTGGAGGAGATCTTTGCCATGCGAGAGGCGGGCAGCGGCTGGGGCGAGATCAAGAAGCTCCTGAGCAGCCCGGGCGGAGATCAGAAGCCGGGTAACCCGGGCGGCAAACCGGATGATAAAGAGAAAGGGCCTCCGGGAGATGCGGGGGAGCCGGGCAAACCCGGCGGCAAGCCGGATAAGGAAAAGAAGCCCAAACCGACCAAGAAGCCCTGAGAACCTATCCTAAAAATTGATTTTTAAGTTGTTGTGGGGGGGGGCGCGGGCCCCCCCCCCCCCCCCAATTTTTTTTTTGGGGGGG
>JAEWYL010000239.1 GCA_023395675.1 Chloroflexota bacterium
AACCACACAAAAATATAAAATTAAAACAGGTTCTAAGCGTCCGGGCAGCCGGGCGGTGCGGCTCGACGCCTTCTCCGCCCTTTACTCTTCCGAGCCTTTGCCGGGCGCGCTGGCTTTTGCCGGCGCAAACCAGTAGCCCGCTCCCCACTTGGTGCGGATATACTGCGGTTCGCTGGGGTCCACCTCCAGCTTTTCCCGCAGGTAGCGGATATACAGCGAAAGGGAGGCGTTCGCATCCAGGTACGCCGGCCCCCAGACTTCCGTCAGCAGCTCATCGTGGGGGACCATGGTGCCCTGGTGACGCAGCAGGCAGCTCAACAGCCGCAGCTCAGTGGAGGTCAGGTGGATCATCTGCCCGTTTTTAAAGACCTGCTGCCGCTCGAGGTCAATGCGCAGGTAGCCGTCGTCGTAAACCATCGTCGTCTCCTGCCCGTTGCTCTTCGCCCGCTTCAAGATCGCCCGGATGCGCTCCTCCAGCTCCTTCAGGCTGAAGGGTTTCTTGACATAATCATCCGCTCCCAGCCGGAAACCGCGAATCACGTCGTCCTCGCTCACCTTTGCGGTCAGGATCAGGATGGGCACATCCGAAAGCTCCCGCAGCCGCTGGCAGGTTTCCCAACCATCCATCTCCGGCATCATAATGTCCAGAATAATCAGGTCCGGATGGGTATCGTAGGCAATTTTCAGACCCTCCCGCCCGTGGCTGGCGGAGATGACATCGAACCCGCGTGGTTCCAGGCGGAGTGCCAACATTTCGCTCAATGTCGTTTCGTCGTCGATGACCAGGATTTTCTCTTTCATACGTTGACCTCCATCTGATGGATTGGCAGGGAAAATGCAAAATAGCTACCTTTACCGTTTTCGCTCTCGACCCAGATCTGGCCGTTCATTGCATCAATCAGGTTCCTGGCGATATACAATCCCAGCCCGTGCCCGTACACGGTCTGAGCGTCGCGCCCGTCCACCCGGAAGAAGCGTTCGAAGATGCGCGACTGGTGTTCGGGTGAGATTCCGGGGCCCTCGTCCTTCACCCCGATGGTAATCGTATCGTTATCGCTGTTCTCTACCCGCACCTCAATCGTGGTCCCGGGCGGGGAGTATTTGATCGCGTTGTCAACCAGGTTGCTCAAAATGGTCTGGAAGCCGTCTTCATCCGCCCACACCCAGGGGGATTTCTCGGGCAGCAGCATCTGGATGGTGCATTTCGTGGTCGAGTTCCGCCAGTGATTGACCACACCTTCAACCAGCAGCGAGACCGGGAGCGGGCGAAGCTGGACGCGCATGCGCCCGGTCTCCAGGCGGTAAATGTCGAGAATCTTGTCCGAGAAGGTCGCCAGGCGCTGGGTCTGTGACATCAACATTCCCAGGTACCGGGTGTAGGGCTCGCGCAGCATCACGCTGCCCTCCGAGAGCAGGGTTTCGGTGATGGTGCTCATGTTCGCCAGCGGCGCCCTCAACTCGTGCGAAATGGCCGCGATCAGCTCGCGCTGCAGGCGGTCCATCTCCTCCTCCTCGGTGATATCCCGGAACAGGAACACCGAACCCTCCGAGCCTCCGCTGGCGCTCAGCAGCGGGGTCAGGCTCACGGCGATCACACGCTTGGTACCGGAGCGCTGGCGGATGACAAACCGGTCGTAATCGGCAGGCTCGCCTTCCTCCAGCGCTTTCTTCAACGGGCATTCGTCCGGCCCGTGGTTCAGGCTGCAGCCCAGGACCTCGCAGCAGTCCCGCCCGGCCGCCTCCGCGGCTGTCCAGCCGGTCAGGCGTTCGGCAGCCGGGTTGAAGGTAATGATCCTGCCCGACGGGTCGGTGGTGAAGAGCCCGTCCGCCATACTCTGAATGATCAGGCTGACGCGCTGTTCCTCTTTCTGAATCTCCTGGAACAGGCGGGCGTTCTCCAGCGCGTTTGCAGCGTGGTCCGCCAGGATGGTCAGCACGTGGCGCGAGGCCTCCTTGAAGATCTTGGGGCTCGAACTCTCGACCACAATCAGGCCCATGGTAGCCTTTTCGCGTTTGATCGGGGCGATCAGGCGCGAATTGGCCTGCGGCAGCAGGGGCGGGATGCTGCTCTCGTTTGTGCTGAGGATCGCCGCCCTGCCCAGCTCGCGCGCCTGCTCGACCAGGTTGGGGGCCGGGGCGGCGCCCCCGCGCATACCCTGGGTGTGGAGCAGCGGGGGAAAGCCCTTCATCTCCAGGTTGATCAGCCCGGCCTCCCCATCGGTGATCTCCAGCGCGCATTCCAGCGTGCGTTCGAGGATCTGGCGCGGGTCCAGCGTGGCATTCAGCTCGCGCGCCGTGCGCTGGATCGCCGCAAGCTGGCGCACGCGCCGCGCCAGGGCGTAATCGGTGCGGGCATACAGCCCGGCCTGCTCCAGCGCCCGCGAGCCCCCGGCGATCAGGTCCTCCAGCGCCTGCAGATCCTCTTTGGTGAAGTCGCTGTCTTTCTTGTTGACCAGCACCAGCAGCCCCATCAGCGTCCCGTCCTGGTGGCGCAGGGGCTTTGCCAGCAGCGAGCACAGGTCCGCCTGCGGGGCGGCGCTGTCGCGCACCAGGAAGGAGTCCCGCTTGTCCAGGTTGTTGAGCAGCAGCGGCCTGTCCTGGCTCAGCAGCCATTCGGCCAGGTTCAGCTGGTCGCGCCGCCCGCCGGTCGAGGCCGGCAGGGGGTTCTTCCCCTCCTGGCTGTGGATTTCCCACTGGGCGTCCAGCGGGCTGCGCAGCAGGAACACCGCGGACTCCACCTCGCAGATCCCCTGCGACTGTTTCAAGATGAACTTGATCACGTCGTCCAGCGCGGTGGTGCGGTCGAGCAGGCCTCCCCAATCCCTCACCGTGCTGCTCAGGGCTTCGTGCGTGCGGATCGAGGTGGCGATATCGGCGATGATGTACGAAAAGGTATTGATAAAGAGGATAAAAGCCAGGATCTGGATGGAGGGCGCAGAGAGCAGGTTCAGGCTCATCTCGTGGTACAGCCTGGGCAGGAAGATGGTGCTGAAGAACAGCGCGTAGACGAGCCCGGGTCTCAGCCCGAACATATAAGCCACAAAGGCCACCGGCAGGATGGTGATGTAGCGGTAATACTGCCGCAGGGGCACCGAGGCGATTTCCATATATAAGAGCAGCCCCACGGTCAGCAGGGTGATCAGCGCGGTGAAGACCAGCAGGGAGGTCTGGGACGACCGCCCGGCTTTGACTCGCTTGCGATCTCCGGTGAGGGCGGATGGCTCTACCATGGAAAGTACACCATCAGGATGCCGTTGAAGGCCAGGTTGCAGGCGATGCAGGCCAGCAGGCTGAACTGCTGGCGCCGCAGGTAGGTGGCCGCCAGGGAGTACACCAGGCGGTAGAACAGGATCCACAGGCTCATCAGAGGCGCCGGGCTGCTGCTGGCGATGAAGTACAGCGGCACGAAGTAGATCAGCAGATTGATCAGGCTGATCTGCACCGCCGCCTTCCAGAAACCGGTCTCCGATTCTTCGTAGAGCACCCGGAAGGCAACCCCGCGCAGGAAGAACTCCTCTGCCAGGGCGCCCAGGCCGACCAGGAAGAGCACCACCCACAGGATCTGCTGAGGGCTGCCCGGCTGCAGCAGGCCGTCGAGCCACTGGTTTGCCGTGATCAGAAAGTGCAGCCCCAGGCTCCCGCCGGCGGCGAGCCCGAGCAGGACCTGGGCAGGCCAGCGCCGGGCGGTGAACCCGATCAGGCGCATCTCCTCCGGGCACAGGCGCAGGCACAGCAGGCAGGCGCCCCAGCTCAAGAGGACAGACAGCCCGGCGAACTGGGCAGGCCAGGGACCGGCCTCGAACACGCCCTGCGAGTTCAACCAGGGCCTGGAGAGCGCCGCCGTCCAGCCCGCAGCCAGGAGCAGGCCGGCCGTGATGGCGGCTGCCAGCCTGCCTCGGCGCCCATCCTGGTAGATGGCTACCAGAGAAAAGGCCAGCAGTACGCTCGAGGAAAGGACGATCTGCAGGACCGCCCCCCAGGGCTGGGGCAGGCGCGCCAGGACGCTCGCGTAGACCAGCAGGGTCGAGACCAGCGCGGTGATCTGCGCGGCCCGCCACAGGTGGCTGCGGCTCGAGGAGATTAACCGGTTCAGTTCTTGCCAGTCTTGCCGGACGACATACTTGAATAGTTCCATAGGCTGTGATTTCTCAATGTTAATAACGATGAACCTGCGCCGGAGTTACTCGGTTTTCCTCCTTTTTTACGGATCATTGACGCTTTCGGGCCAACTCTTGCGCTGCTTTCAATCCCTGACTCCGAAACCTGCGCGCGAGGTGCAAAACCTTAATCCTGGCGCGCTGTTTCATCCCAGCAGCCGCGCCTGGAAAAGGGGCATCCGGTTCCCACCAGCCGTGCATATCCAATTATGTTGATCCTCCGTGATCTCAATTAAGCATATCATGATTCAATGAAAAAACCCCTGAATTGTGAATGAGGGTAAATTGACCGCAGCGGAGCCGCGCACAATTTACCCCCATTTTTACAGCTTATGAGTGCTCCCGCTTCAAGGGTGTTATTTTGAGGCCAGCTGCCCCAGGCCGGCGGGGAATCAAAAGCGGCTGTCCGAAAACAGCCGCTTGAAGTGTATTTACCGGCGCAGAACAGTCCGGGTCACTCGATCTCGACCAGGACCTGGTTGTGGGCCACATCCGCTCCCGGCTCTGCGTGCACCGCCTTCACCGTTCCCGGGCGGGGGGCGCGGATCTCGTTCTCCATCTTCATCGCCTCCAGGATCAACAGGGTCTGGCCGATTTCCACCCGGTCTCCAGGCTGCACCAGCAGCCGGCGGATCAGCCCCGGGATGGGCGCTTTGACGCGCCCGTCTTTACTGACGGGGGGATGGCTGGTGGCCTCCAGATCGCGTACCTCGATCGGATAGCGTCCTTTGCCGGTCTTGATCCAGCGCAGGTCGGGGTCGAAGACGAGCTCGTAAGGCCGCCCGCCGACCACGATCCAATCCATCTGCTCCACCGGCGCGTCCGGGTGCGGCAGGCTGACCGCAATCTCCTGCCCCTCGACCCGGGCGATAAACTCGGCTTCCGAATCGCCCTGCGCCTCGATCTCGATCTGAAAGGTGCGGCCCCCGATCTTTACACTCAAGTTGCTCATGGCTTCTCTCCGGCGGCTCCGGCGCGCCTGCTCCGCCCCTGCGGGCGCAGGCTGGCGTCGCGCCGCAAGGCATGCTAGTGACCGGTCCGGCGGCGGCTGAGATGCCAGCCGGACAGGAGCCGCTCCGGCAGCACCGGGCGGAAGCGCTCTTTGCGCTGCAGGTATAGGATGGCAGCCGCAATGGCGAGATCGCGCAGGCCCGGTTCCGCCTCGCCCGCCTCCGGCTCCGTCTTCCCCTGGAGTAGCTGCCCGATCACCCGGCCGTCGGTATAGCGGCCTGCCGAAAAGTCCGCGTCCTCGAAGATGAGCTGGAGCAGGGGCAGGTTGGTGGGTACGCCCGAGAGATTGACCTCCCGCAGGGCGCGGCGCATGCGCATCAGGCACTCTTCCCGGTCCCGGGCGTGCACCGCCAGCTTTGCCAGGATCGGGCTGTAGAGGGGAGGCACCTCGTAGCCGCTGTAAACGTGGGTGTCCACCCGGATGCCCGGCCCGCCCGGGAAGCGCACGTGCTTCAGCCGGCCGGGGCTGGGCAGGAAATCGTTCCAGGGGTCCACCGCATTGATGCGGCACTGCATGGACCAGCCCTGCAGGCGCGTCTCCTCCTGCTGCAGGCTCAACTGCTCGCCAGAGGCAATGCGCAGCCCCTCCGCAGCCAGGTCCACCCCCGACACCAGCTCGGTCACCAGGTGCCCGGCCTGCAGGTAGGGTTTGAAATGGCTGAAGAAGGCCTGCCCGCGGCCGTCCAACTGGAATTCGACCGACCCGGCGCCCTGCAAGCCGTAGCTGCGGGCGATCTCCAGCGCCCGCTCGCACAGGGCGGCGCGCGTCTCGCGGCTGATCCCCGGAGCAGGCGACTCCTCGATCACCCGCTGGTTCCCTTGCAGGAAGGAGGTCCGCCGCTCCCCAAGGTGCACCAGGTTCCCCTGCGCGTCCGCCAGGACCTGCACCCGCACGGTGTAGACGGGCGGGACCGGCTGGTCGGGGGTTTCCCGATCCTGCTCCAGCCTGGCCTGCATCCCGGCCAGCATCTCCGGAGGCGGGCCGATAAAGACCAGCCCCTGCTCCCGGCAGCGCCGGACGAAGTCCGCCCGTTCCGCCAGGAACCCGTAGCCCGGGTGAACGGCCTCGGCGCCGCTCTCCCTGGCGATACTTAAAATCTCCTCGATATCCATGTAACCGGCTTCCGAGCTCAATTTGAAGCACTGGTCCGCCAGGCGCACGTGAAGGGAGCCCTGATCCTCGGCCTCATACAGGGCTGCGGTCTCGATGCCCAGGTCCCGGCAGGTGCGCAGGATGCGCACGGCGATTTCTCCCCGGTTGGCGATCAATATCTTTTTGAACATCGGCCTCTTTCTCCCTCCTACATGGGCGAGATGGCGTGTTTCTTGGGTGTGTGCAGCTCCCGCTTCGACAGGCAGAGCTCCAGACCCTGGATCAGCGCCCGCCGGGTATCGCGCGGCTCGATCACGTCGTCAATCAGGCCGCGCGCAGCCGCCACATAGGGATTGCTGAATTTCCTCTCGAAATCGGTCACCAGCTCCTGGCGGCGTCCCGCCGGGTCCGGCGCGTTCTTGATCTCTCCCCGGAACAGGATGTTTACCGCCCCCGCTGCCCCCAGGACGGCGAATTCGGCGTTGGGCCAGGCGTAGAGCAGGTCGCCGCGCAGGCCCTTGCTGCTCATAACGCAGTAAGCCCCGCCGTAGCTTTTTCTCAGCACCACCATCAGTTTCGGCACCGTCGCCTCGCTGTAAGCGTGGATCATGCGCGAGCCGTTGCGGATAATGCCGTCGTACTCCTGCTGCTTCCCGGGCAGGAAGCCGGGTACGTCCTGCAGGGTGATGATCGGCACGTTGTACGCGTCGCAGGTGCGGATAAAATGCGAGGCTTTCACGGCCGCATTGATATCAATGCAGCCGGCCAGCACCATGGGCTGGTTGGCGATGATGCCCACAGACCAGCCGTTCAGGCGCGCGTAGCCCACCACGATGTTGGGGGCCCACAGGGCGTGCACTTCCAGGAAACGCCCGTCGTCCACCAGGCTGGCGATCACCTCGTGGATGTCGTAGGGCTTGTGCGGGTCCACCGGCACGATCTGCTCCAGCTCCGGGCAGCGCCGTGCGGGGTCGTCCACCGGGCGCAGGTAGGGCGGGTCGTCCTGGTTGTTCGAGGGCAGGTAGCTCAGCAGGTCCCGGATGCGGGCAATGCACTGCCGGTCGTCGCGGGTCAGGAAATGGCAGACCCCGCTCTCCACGCTGTGCACCAACCCGCCGCCCAGGTCCTCGAGGCTCACCTCCTCCTGCATCACCGCCTTGACCACGTCCGGCCCGGTGATGAACATATAGCTGTTCTCGGTCATGAAGATGAAGTCGGTCAGCGCAGGGGAATAGACCGCCCCGCCGGCGCAGGTCCCCAGGATGGCGGAGATCTGCGGGATCACGCCGGAGGCCTCGACGTTGGCGTCGAACAGGCGGGCGATGCCGCCCAGGCTGTCCACCCCTTCCTGGATGCGCGCCCCGCCCGAATCCATCAGCCCCACGAAGGGGCAGCCGTACTCCGTCGCCATGTGGATCATCTTGACGATCTTGTTGGAATGCATCTCGCCGAACGAGCCGCCCATCACGGAGATATCCTGCGAGGCGGCGCAGACGTGCCGCCCGTTCACCAGCCCGAAACCGGTGATCACCCCATCGCCGTATTTGGAGCGTTTGCCGCCCATATATTCTTCGTACCTGGGAAGCACCAGCGCGTCGATCTCGTTGAACGTGCCCGGATCGAAAAGCAGGTCGATCCGCTCTCGAGCGGTCAACCTGCCTTTATTGTGCTGGGTCTCGATTTCCTTCGGTGTGTTCACCGAGGAGGCCTTTAGCTCACGCAGCCGCTGTAAATAAGCATCCATATCATCCATAGATCAGGTCCCTGTTCTCTACCTCTGTCAAGAAAACGATTCGCGCGCAGGCGTGGCAGTTATGCCCCCAAACGCACAACCGGCGCATTAAAGAATGGACAGGTTCAACAGATCGGAAATGCCGGACGGATTTTGCCGGGTCCGGTTGATAATCATTTTGAGGGCGGGCGGCTCTCAAATCATATCAACTGCTTCGGACCCGGGAAGGCCAGATGCCAGACCCATAGAATATACATTGTAATTCTAGCATAAGACTGGCGCTTGTGATTAAAAACACAAGGTTTACTTTCCCCAACTATTTTCCGGTGCAAACCGAGTGTTTACTGCAGCAGGCGGAGCACAGCCTCGCCGGTCAGAGACTCCAGGCTCTCCACCACCAGGTCCGCCTTCTCCAGGGCCTCGGGCGGGTTGGTGGTCGCCACCGCCACGCAGCGGATCCCGGCTCGCCGGGCAGCCTCGAGGCCCTGCAGGCTGTCCTCGATGATCAGGCAGCGCTCCGCGGGCAGGCCCAACCGCCGCGCGGCCTCCAGGAAGACCGCCGGGTCGGGCTTGCCCGGGATGGTGTAAGCCGAGACCAGGTCCTCAAAGTATTCTCTCAGGCCCAGTTCGGTGACCAGCATCTCGATATTCTCCGGCGGGGCGGAGGAGGCCACAATCTGCTGGAAGCGGGCTCCATTCAGCCCCGAGCGGAAGCGCTTGACCCACTCCACCACCCCCGGCAGGGGTTGGACCTGCCCCCGGATCATTTTCCGGAAGAGGATCTCTTTGCGCCGGGCGAGGCGTTCCACAAATTCCGGTTCCGGAGGGCGGCCCAGGATCACCTCGGTGATGCCGGTGTTGTTCATCCCGAAGGAGGCGTCGAACTGCTCCCGGCTCAATTTCAGGCCAAACTCCGGCAGAATGGTGGACCAGGCCTGGTAGTGGAGATCGCCTGTGTCCACCAGCACGCCGTCCATATCCCACAGCACGCCGTAATCGTTCGGACCCATCACCCCTGCCCGTAATCGAGCACGTAGCGCCGGTGGGCCCGGGCCACCTCTTCCGGCGGAATCTCGTCGGGCTGCCCGAGCTGGTAAGCGTAGAAGACCGTGCGCGCCGCATCTTCTACCATCACCGCCGCCTTCAATGCCGCCTCGGGGTTCTTCCCGATGGTGAAGACGCCGTGGTTCTTCATCAGGATGGCCGGGCTGTCCCCGATGGAGCGGATCAGCTCGCGCCCGATCTCGTCGCCCCCGATCTTCGCATAGCCGCCGCACGGGATGGGCCCTCCGAACTCGTCGCAGATGGCGGTCAGCACCGCCGGAATCGGTCGCCCCACCGCCGCAAAGGCCGTGGCAAAGGTCGAGTGGGTATGCACCACCCCGCCCACGTCCGGGCGGTGCCGGTAGATGTACAGGTGGGCGAAGGTGTCGGAAGAGGGCTTGCCCGTCCCCTCCACCACCTTGCCGTCCAGGTCCACCACCACCATATTCTCCGGGCTCAGGTCCTCGTACTTGACCCCGCTCGGTTTGATCACCACCAGCCCGCTCTCCGGGTCCCGCCCGCTCAAATTGCCGCTGGTCCAGGTGACCAGCCCGTTCTTCGGCAGCTCCAGGTGCAGCCGCCAGACCTCTTCACGCAGTTCTTCTAACACGCCAGCCTCCCTTTCATCGCGGAGCGCTTCCGCATTGTGCTTGGAAATCCGTAGCTCAAACCGTGTCGTTATTGTCCCATATAAAACCAGGTACCGCAGCCGTCGAACTCGACCTCGTAATCCGTCGTCTGGACGTATACTGCCCCACCGGATAGGCCGTAATAGTTACGGATGATATCCTGGTACTCGTCCAGTCTGGCCCAGTAGCAGCCGGACTCTGTCCCGTTCGAATTCCAGATCCCGGGCAGGATCTCGACCCCAACCGTGTAAAAACCGTCCCCTTTGGGGCCGGCTGCACCCGGCTGCAGCACTATTGGCTTGTTCTCTATGTACTCCCAGGTCCCGCAGTCCTCAAATATCACCTCGAAGTCCGTGGGCTGGATGTTCACCGTGCCGCCGGATAACCCATAATGGTTGTCGATGATACTTTGATCCCGATCATACCTGGCCCAATAACAGCTGTCGCCGGTCCCGGTCGAATGCCACTTTCCATGGGCGATTTCGAATCCCACCAGGTGGAGGCCGTCTCCTTTCGGCTGCTGCAGAGGGCCGGCCGGTGGGACAGGCGTCGGAGCGCGGCTGGCGAAGGTCTGCAGGATACCGGGCAGGAACAGGCTGCCCCTCACCGGGCCTGGATACGGGTTGAACGGGTTCGCCTGCGCGTTCCCATTGAATTCCATCGCCCGGGCTCCGGAGGCCCCCACCGAAGTCGCAAAGGCGGCAATCGCCAGGGTCACAGCGCTTAAAATCCATCCAATTATTGTGCGTTGGTTTCCTGTGCTTTTCTGCATTGTCAGTCTCGATGTTCGCAGTGGTGTGGTTGTGATGCCCGCCCGCCAGGATTTATTTTATTTGATTTTGGGCCGCGTCAATAAACGCCAGCATATTCTCCAGGGGAACGTCCCCTTCTACGTCGTGGGCCGGGGCGAAGATGTAGCTTCCCTGCCGCCCCATCTCGAGCAGCCGCGCGCTCTCCTGGCACACATCTTCGACCGAGCCGTAAGGCAGGGTGCGCTGGGTAGAGAGCCCGCCGTGGAAGGTCAACCGCCCGCGGTACTGGCTGTGCAGGGCGTGAACGTCCATCACTTCCGGCTGGAAGGGGTTGAAGCAGTTCAGCCCGATCCCGATCAGGTCGTCGAAGAGTTCGTCCACATCCCCGCAGGAATGGATGAAGACATATTTCCCCTCCGACCGCACCGCGCTGTACATCCGTTTAAGGACCGGGTAAATAAACCTGCGCCAGATCTTCGGCCCCATCTGCAGCCCGCGCTGCTGGCCCCAATCATCCCCAAAGTATACTGCATCAATCTCGTACCGCAGCGCTTCCCGCACCTGGGCCAGGTTGTAATCCGCGATGGTGTTCAGCAGCTCGTCCACAAAATCGGGGTGGTCGTAGAAATCCATTAACAGGTTCTGCATGCCGCGCAGGGTCCAGGCCCTTTCGTACAGCGAAAAGCCGATCTGGAAGACCCGGAAGCGGTCGCCGAAGCGAGAGAGGCGCTCCGGGATATCTTTGAAAAAGCGCGGGTCCAGCGGGTTGGGAAACTCGTAACCCTTCAGTGCGGGCTGCTCCAGTACAGGCAGCTCCACATTACCGATATCCTTATCCACGCTGCGGTCCCAGACCACACCGAATACGTCCTGCACCCGCTCGTTCCCCAGATCGGTGAAAAAGCCGATGTCGCTGCCCAGTTTGAGCAGGTGGTTCCCCAGCACTTCCTCCAGGTCCGGCTGCCCGTAATGCGCCTGCAGCTTCTCCCTGGCTTCTTTGGTGAAGCCGAAGGACCAGGGGACGTAGGGGGGCTGCTGCCCGTCCAATACCATGCGGATTACTTCTCGTTTGGTTGTCATCGCTTCTCCCGCTCAGAGGATTTCCAAAATACCCGGACGCATGATGGTCTGCCCGTTAATTTCGGTGGAAATGGCGGGCCAGCCCTCCATCTCAGTCAGGTTCTGGATGCCTTTCTCGCTCATGAGGACCGTGTCCTCCGATTTCGTGCCGGTGATCGAGGGGTTCCACGCATAGGCCTGCAGGGCGGCGGCGCGGGCGCTCACCCCCGGCCGGGCCACCAGCTCCCGCGGCTCGTAGCCCGCCAGCCCGCCCTGGTGGTGCAGCTTCCACTCCTCCGCAAAGCCCGTGCGGGCGTACATCTCGATCCCGTCCTGCAGGATCTCGCCGATTGGGCGGCCGGGGCAGGTGCCGGCGATCAGGGCCGCGTCTACCTGCGCCACCGCCTCGGCCTTGCGGCGCAGGGCCTCCGGCAGCGGTCCAAAATGCACCAGCCGGCTGATCGAACAGACCAGACCGGCGCGCCGTCCGCAGAGCACCAGCAGGGCGTAATTCTCCAGTTTTTTCTGGGTCGGCAGGGGGTGCCGGAAATTGAAAATGCGCTCGTCCGTAGCGATCAGGTTCACGATGGCCTGCACGCCCAGGCGCTCGGCCTCACGCGCCAGCCGGGAGGCGATCTCGTGCTCCGTCTGCCGCGGGCGCAGGGCATTCACCGTCTTTTGCATCGCCCGGGCGCAGAGGCGGCCCAGCATACGGAAGCGGTCGGCCTCTTCGGGGGTCAGGCTGGCGCGCAGCAGGGCGATCTCATCCGAAAGGTCCAGCGCGCCGGGGAAAGCGCAGTCCGCCCCCAACTTCAGGCCCCGGGCCTTTTTGTCCAGCTTCTGCGCCGGTTCGTACCAGGGATTCACCTGGAACTCCCAGCCCTGGCGCTCGAGCTGTTCCTCCTGCTTCAGGCGCGGCGCCTCGATATTGTTCGTGAACAGCCAGCGCCCCTTGCGGGTGACCAGCAGGGCCGCCTCTCCTTCGCCGGCAGCGGTGTTCACGTAAGATGCGGCTCCGCAGGTCGCCCAGGCGAAGCTGCTCACCCGCTTCAGCACGATCCCGTCGAGCTTGTGCCGCTCCACCAGCGCCTGCAGGTTTTGTTGTTTGTGGGCAAATTCATTCATGGGTCAGGCTCTCGATCATTTTGGAATATTGAGGCTGCGTCCGGGAACCCTTTCGAAGCCATCTCGGAAAAAAGCGCTTTGTGGTGCGTGCGGCGGTCGCACCCCAGCACGCACCACAAAAAAA
>JAEWYL010000247.1 GCA_023395675.1 Chloroflexota bacterium
GCTCCGGGGAGGGGGACGGGGTGCCGGTCGGCGAGGGGGCGAGGGTGGGCGTGGGGTCAGCGGGGGAGGCCGCCTGCTGCAGACGGGCGGGCAGCGAGCAGGCAAGCAGGAGCAGCAGCAGGCAGAAGAATACCGGTAAGCGGCGCATGAGAGCAATTATAGCAGAGCGGGTCGCGGCGGGCGGGAAAGCGCGTCCGCATCGGTTGGTTTTTCATCTGCGCCCAAGGTGTACATCTGCGGCTAAAATAAAAACCACAGATTGACACCGACCGACACAGATAAAATCTGATTGTTTTCCATCTGTGCCCACCGGCGTTCATCTGTGGCTATAATAAAAACCACCGGCCGACACAGATAAAATCTGTATGTTTTCCAGCTGTGCCTACCGGCGTTCATCTTGTGGTTATTTTTCTAAACGCTCACAACCGGATTTGTACTGCTGGAGTTGACCTTCCATATCGCGCCCTGCTGGTAAAATACCGTAAATATCCGGTCAGCGGCGAAACTCCTGCAGGCGCCCCCTGACCCGCACGATATAGATACCGACACAAGACAGAGGAGGGAAATCATCATGTCGCACATGTTCGTCCCCGGCCCGGTGGATGTAGACCCGGAAGTCCTGGCAGCCCAGACCCGGCCCATGCTCCCGCACCGCAGCAAAGAGTTCGAGACCATCTTCCAGCGCGCTTCCGAGAAAGCCCGGGAGCTGTTCTTCACCCGGCACCGGGTCTTCCTGATGACCGCCTCCGGCAGCGGCCTGCAGGAGGCCGCGGTGCGCAATTTCGCCAAAGAGAGCGTGCTGGCCTGCGTGAACGGGGCCTTTGCCGAGCGCTGGTACAAGGTGGCCCAGGCCAACGGGAAGCAGGTGGACCTGCTGGATGTGGAATGGAGCCGGCCGGTGGATCCGCAGCAGGTGGCGGAGACCCTCAAGCGCAAGCACTACGAGGTGCTCACCATCGTGCACAACGAGACCTCCACCGGGCTGCAGAACCCGGTTAAAGAAGTGGCGCAGGCGGCGCGGGAAGCCAGCCCGGACACGCTGATCTGCGTGGACGCGGTCTCTTCCCTGGGCGGGGCAAAGCTGGAGATGGACGCCTGGGGCCTGGACATGGTGCTGACCTCCACCCAGAAGTGCCTGGCCCTGCCGCCGGGGCTCTCCCTGGGGGCCGTCTCCGACCGGGCCCTGAAATACGCCGAGAGCGTGCCCAACCGGGGCTGGTATTTCGACCTGCTGCTGATGGAGAAGCACCGCCTGAAAGATTCCACCCCGGCCACGCCGGCCCTCTCGCTGGTGTACGCCCTGGACTTCCAGCTCGACCGCATCCTGGCCGAAGGGCTGGAGGCGCGCTTCGCCCGCCACCAGGCGATGGCCGAGCGGGTGCAGTCGTGGGCGCTGGGCTGCGGGCTGGAGCTGTTCGCCCCGGAGGGCTACCGCTCGCGCACCGTCACCACGGTGGCGAACACGCGCGGCCTGGACGTCGCCGAGCTGAATCAATTCCTGGTGCAGCGCGAGATGCGCATCGCCAACGGCTACGGGGCGCTGAAAGGCAAGACCTTCCGCATCGCCCACATGGGGGAGACGCGCATGGAGGACATCGAAATGCTGATCGCAGCGCTCGAGGAATACCTGGGGCGCTGAGGATGGAAGCCCCGGTCCATACCGTGCGGTTGAGCACCCTGGCTTACGGCGGGGATGCGCTGGGCCGGCTGCCCGACGGGAGGGTGGTCTTCGTGCCCTTCGCCCTCCCCGGTGAGACGGTGCGCCTGCGCCTGGTGGAGGAAAAGCGCGGCCATGCCCGGGCGGAGCTGCTGGAGGTGCTGGAGCCGTCCCCGGAGCGCACCGTCCCGCGCTGCCTCCACTTTGGGGTGTGCGGCGGCTGCCACTACCAGCACCTGCCCTACCCGCTCCAGCTCGAAGCCAAGCGTATGATCCTCAAAGACCAGCTCGAGCGCATCGGTAAGCTGCAGGACCCGCCGGTGCTGCCGACCGTGCCCTCGCCGCGCCAATGGCACTACCGCAACCACGTCCAGTTCGCCCTCACCGCTGAGGGCGAACTGGCTTATCACAAGCTGCGTTCGAACGAAGTGTTCGCGGTGCGGGAATGCCACCTGCCGGAGGAGGCGGCGAACGCCGCCTGGCCCCTGCTGAACTTCGAGCCGATCCAGGAGCTGGAGCGCATCGGGCTGCGCCAGGGCGCCGGAGAGGATATCCTGCTCGTCCTCGAGAGCGAGGCGCTGGAGGCCCCGGAGATGAGCGTGGAGGAGCTGGACCTCTCCGCCGTGCACCTGAGCCCGGCGGGCCCGCTGGTGATGGCGGGCAGCGACCATATCATCATCGAGGTCCTGGGCCGCCCGTTCCGCGTCTCCGCCGGCTCCTTCTTCCAGGTGAACACGCCCATGGCAGAGGCCATGGTGCAGCACCTGCTGGAGCTCCTGCCGCTCAATCCCGGCTGCCTGGTGCTGGACGTTTACTGCGGCGCGGGCCTGTTCAGCGCCTTCCTGGCCCCGCGCGCCGGGAGGGTGATCGGGATCGAAGCGAACCCCTTCGCGGCGGAGGATTTTGTCGCCAACCTGGACGAGTTCGAGAACGTGGAGCTGTACGAGGCGGAGGCCGAGGAGGTGCTGCCCGCGCTGGAGCAGAGCCCGGAGGCTGTGGTGGTGGACCCGCCGCGCGCCGGGCTGGGGCGCAGCGTGCTGGACGCGCTGGCCCGCCTGCAGCCGGCGCACATCGCCTATATCTCCTGCGACCCCTCCACCCTGGCGCGCGACCTCAGGCGCCTGAGCGAGGCGGGCTACCGCCTGCAGCAGGCCACCCCCTTCGATCTGTTCCCGCAGACGTATCACATCGAGAGCGTGGTGTTGCTGTCGAGGGCGTAATAGCTATGGAAAAACGAAAAGTCTTGCTGGATACCGATATCGGGGGGGGACATTGACGACGCGGCCTGCCTGGCCTATCTGCTCCAACAGCCGGCCTGCGACCTGCTGGGGATCACCACCGTCAGCGGAAACCCGGTGGAAAGGGCCATGATCGCGGACGCCATCTGCCGGGCAGCCGGGAAGGAAGTCCCGATCTACCCGGGGCTGGACCCCAGGACGCCGAACGGCGGGTATCCCACCCCGGAAGGCGCGCTGAAGCTCAAAAACTGGAGCCACCGCGCCACATTTGAGAAACACCGGGCCGTTGATTTCTTATATGAGACGATCAGCGCCCACCCCGGTGAGGTATATTTGCTCGGGGCCGGCTCATTCTCCAATATCGCCGCCCTGCTGGAAAAATATCCGGATGCCGCGACGAAGATGAAAGAGCTGGCGGTGATCGCCGGGGTATTCGACGAAAAACTCAGCGCTTCCGGCGAAATGCCCTTCTGCAACTGGAATGTCTGGAGCGACCCGCACGCTGCCGCCCTGCTGTTCAGCAGGGTAGAACGGGTGCGCGTCTACGGGCTGGAGATCACAAACCGGCTAACCCTGCCGCGAGAGAAAGTGGGGGAGCTTTTCACCTCCGGCATCCTGAAAACCGTGGCGGACTTCGGAGAAGCGTGGCTTTCAGAGCACAGCATGACCCTTCACGACCCGTTAGCGGCCGCGGCTTTATTCAACCCCGGCCTGTGCACCTACAGGCGGGGCACCGTGAGGGTCGAGCTGCAGACAGAAGATGAGAAGCGATACGCCAGAACAACCTTTACCCCGGATGATTCCGGCAACTGCGAGCTGGCGGCCGGCGTGGATACCGGCGGTTTTTTTAAGAGTTTCTTTAAGGTCTTCGATTCGCCTTCTTCCGCTGCAGGAGGTGGCTTATAATGGACCTGTTGGAGCCAATTATCGTTATTCTCACATCCCACACCGGTCTTGTTTTTGAGACAGAGAAGAGTAAGGATCATGAATAAACCCCGTGTCTACAGTTACACCGTCGGTAGCGTCTATCCCCATTACATTACCAAGGCTGAGAGGAAAGGGCGCACGAAAACGGAAGTGGATGAAATCATCCGCTGGTTGACAGGCTACAGCCAGGAAGAGTTGGAAACCAGGCTGTCAGACCAGACGGACCTTGAGACCTTCTTCGCGGAAGCGCCTCAACTGAACCCCGCGCGCTCCATGATCAAAGGGGTGATCTGCGGCATCCGGGTGGAAGAGATCGAAGACCCCACCATGCGGGAAATTCGCTACATGGACAAGCTGATTGACGAGCTGGCTAAGGGAAAGGCGATGGAGAAGATTTTGCGGAAGTAGCAGAGCTTCGGGCCAGGCTCCTGTACCCCGCCGTGTTGGTTTTTGTCAGACGGCGGGGTTTATTGTGCCCGCGCCGGGCGAGCGGGACAGGCCTGCGGGGCTGCCGTCAGAGTCAAAGACCCGAAAGGTCCTGCGGACCTTTAGAACCTATCGAAAAATAAATGTATATGTTGTTGTGGTGGGGGGGGGGGGGGGGGCGCCCCCCCCCACAAAAA
>JAEWYL010000252.1 GCA_023395675.1 Chloroflexota bacterium
GTCTCCCCACCGCGCCTCACGGTTTTCCGCCCCAAGCAGGGGCACGGCTGCGCCCGTTCCGGCGCAGGACCCGTGAATTTCCCGCCGTGCCCCTGCAGGAACCGGGGATTTCGCCAGGGCCTCGCCGCCCCCCAACGTTCGCGGGGCAAAAGATCGCGCCGGTAGGGGCTCGGCGGTGCATGGACGGAAACCCGCCCGGCAGGCATCCAGCCGAGCCCATCCCCCCGGCGAGGTGGTCTCCCCACCGCGCCTCACGGTTTTCCGTCCCGAACAGGGGCACGGCTGCGCCCGTTCCGGCGCAGGCCCCGTGAATTTCCCGCCGTGCCCCTGCAGGAATCGGGGGTTTCGCCAGGGCCTCGCCGCCCCCCAACGTTCGCGGGGCAAAAATATCGCGCCGGTAGGGGCTCGGCGGTGCATGGACGGAAACCCGCCCGGCACGCACCCCGCCGAGCCCTGGGCCGCACGTTCCTGACGCCCGGCCCCCGGCGCGCCCTCCTACCCCTCCGGGCGGGGCCGGCCCCGCAGGGCGATCAGGGAATAGCCCGCCAGCACCAGCGCCTCGGTGAAAACGTAGACCCAGGCCGCGCCCGCCACGCCGAAGCGCCCGACCACCAGCAGGTTGAGCCCCGCGTTCACCGCCACCGTGAAGACCTGGTACAGGGTGCGGCGGGTCTGCCGCCCGGTGACGATGATGATCGCCGCCATGGCGAAGCTCCCGCATTTGAAAAGCAGCACCAGGCTCAGGATGCGCAGGATCTCGGTCACGCCGGTGTAGCTCTTACCCAGCAGCACCAGGGCCGCCGGCGCGCCCAGGTAAAAGGCCAGCGCCATGGCCGCGCCCAGCACGGCCATGAGCAGGATCATGCGGCCCGCGCTGCGCCGGGCCTGGGCCTCGTCGGTGGCGTACAGCCGCCCCAGGATGGGCACCATGACCGAATAGACCGCCGCCGGCGCCAGGAAGAGGGCGTTCACCAGGTTCACCGCCGGGGAGTACAGCCCGGCGGCCGCGTCGCCCAGCACGAAGCCGAGGATGAGCAGGTCCTGGCGCATGGAGGCCAGGCTGAGGGCGTCGGAGGCGGCGAAGGGCGGGGCCTGGCGCAGGATGCCCCGCGCCGCAGGCGGGGAGAAGCTCAACCCGGCCCTGCGCCAGAGCAGCAGCAGGCCCGCCAGCACCCCCAGCAGCGCCGCCCCCAGGCGCACCCAGGCGTAGAGGCGCGGGTCCACGTTCCCGCCGCCGATCAGCAGCAGGGTGCCCAGCAGCCACAGCCCGTCGGACCCGGCGTCCAGCAGCGAGACGGTGCGGGCGTGCAGGGCGGCCTTGAAGGCCGTCAGGATGGACTGGAGCAGGTGGTCCACCAGCACCGCCCCGGCCGCGATCAGCAGCAGGCTGTAGGGGTAATCGCCCGCGTCCAGGCGCCCGCCGAGCAGGGCGAACAGCCCCAGCCAGGCCGCGCCCAGGGCGGTCTTCAGGCCCAGCGTGCTCCCGGCGAGCATCCCCAGCCGGGAGGGCTGCCGCCCGCCGTCCCGCAGCAGCAGGTGGTCGCTGCCCAGGTCGAACAGCACCGAGAGCATCCCCGCCAGGGCGAAGCAGAGCGTGTACTGCCCGTAGAGCTCCAGGCCGAGCTGCCGCGCCGTGAGCAGCAGGGTCAGCGCGGTGAGCCCCTGGGCGGCGGCGGAGCCCGAGAAGAGGTGGGCGATCTTCTGCAGGATGGCGTTCCGCCTCAGCCCCGGGGCGGCCGCCTCCGGCTGCTCGGGGAGGGCGCCCTGGGCCGGCGCTCCGAGACCCTCTTTCATCCCAGGCTCCGCAGATACTGCGCTTCCAGCGTTTCCACGATGCGCTCCCAGCGGTAGGCCTGCACCCGCTCCAGGCCGCGGCGGGCCAGCTCTGCGGCGGCCTCCGGCCGGCGGAAGAGCGCCAGCACCGCCTCCGCCAGGGCGCGCGGGTCGCCCGGGCGGGCCAGCAGCCCGGCGGGGGGCTCGCCCAGCAGCAGGCGCCGGTCGCCCACGTCGGCGCTGACGAAAGGCACCCCGCAGGCCAGGCTTTCGAACAGCTTCAACGGCTGCCGGGAGCGGGCCACGTCGTCATCGTAGACCGGGTCCAGGGTGAGGTCCGCCAGGCGGTAGTAGAGCGGGGCCTCGGAGAAGGGCACCCGGCCGCGGAAGATCACCCGCCCCGCCAGTCCGGCCCCCTCCACGCGGGCGCGGATGCGGGGCATATCCTCGCCCCCGCCCACCAGCAGCAGGCGCGCCGCCGGCTCCTCCGCCGCCACCTGCTCGAAGGCCTCCACCAGCAGGTCCACCGGGTGGCTGGACAGGCTCAGGCTGCCGATAAAGGCCGCCACCTTGCAGCCCTCCAGCCCCAGCTCGGCGCGCAGCGCGGCCACCCGCTCCGCCGGGGGCGGGCTGAACCGCTCCGGGTCGAAGCCGTTCGGCAGGTAGGTGATGTGGCCCTCCGGCACGCCCAGTGAAAGCAGGCGCCGGCGCAGGAACTGGGTGTGGGTGGTGACCCCCTCCACCCGCAGGGGGAGCCCGTCCTCGAAGCTCGAGACCAGGCGGCGCTGCCAGCCCCCCGAAAAGCGGTTGGTGGCGGCCTCGTAATCGTCCACGTCCAGCCACACCCGCCGGCCGCGCAGCCGGCGCGCCAGCAGCCCGGCCACCCCGTTCATGGGGTGGGGCTTGCCGATGTGGATCAGGTCGTACCCGCCCTGCAGGGCGAGGCGCGCCAGCCCGGCGGTGGCCCAGGCCATCAGGGGCAGCAGCCGGTAGGCCGGGTAGTAGGTTTTCAGGTCGCCCTGCTTGCGCACGTGCATGGGGGCCACGTAATGCACCGCCACGCCCTCGCGCTCGAAGCGCTTCTCCTTGAGGCTGTCGTAGCTGCTGTGCAGCGCGCCGATGGAGACCTGGTGCCCGCGCCGGGCCAGGCCGCGCGCCAGGGGGAAATAGCGCCCGGCGCCGCCGGGGCTTTCCAGGTCCTGGGTGAGCAGGAAGAGCAGCCTCACGCCGCCTCCACCAGGGCGCGCGCCAGCCTGCGCCACTCGTCCTCGGGCGGCGAGGCCGCCTCCGCCGGGGGCGGGGGCGGCGCCAGCAGGAAGCGTTCCAGCGCCTCCGCCAGGGCCTGCGCCTCGCCCGGGGCCACTGCCTGCAGCCGCGCCCGGTTCTCGGGCGGGATGCCGGCCGCCACCTGCTCGCTGACGATCATGGGCAGCCCGTAGCCCAGCCCCAGGCTGGCGGCCCCGCTCTGGGTGCCGCCCGTGTAGGGCGCCACCAGCAGGTCGGCGGCGGTGAACAGGCGGTGCGCCTCCTCGTTGGGGATGTAGCGGTCCAGCACCCGCACCTGCGCCTGCAGGCCCAGCGCCTGGAGGCGGGTCAGATAGCGGCTCTTGTCCTCCCAGAACTCGCCGGCGATCACCAGGCAGGGGGTCTGCCCCCGCTCCCGCAGCCGCCCCAGGGCCTCCAGCAGCACCTCCAGGCCCTTATAGGGCCGCACGATGCCGAAGAACAGCAGCACCGGCCCCTCCAGGGGCAGGTCCAGGAGGCGGCGCGCCTGGCCGCGCGTGAGCGATTCGCTCCCCAGGCGGGCGTAAATCGGGTGCGGGTGCACCGCCGCCCGCACCCCCGGCAGCAGCTCCTGCAGGCGCTCCCGCTCGCGGGCGGTCTGGGTGATGAAGACCTGCCCCTGCCGCAGGGCCTGGCGGGCCAGCCAGGTATCCCAGGGGCGTTTCTCGTGCGGGAGGACGTTGTGGATCATGTAGACCAGGGGCAGGCCCCGGCGCCGCAGGCGCCTCCCCAGCAGGGCGAAAGGCGCGCCCCAGAAGGTGGTCCACCAGTGCACCACCACCCGCTCGGGGCGGAAAGCGGCGACGGCGGAGGCGGTCTGGAACCAGGTCCAGGGGTAGAGCGGGTCCAGCAGGTACTCCGCCGGGGTGCGCAGCGCCTCCTGGCTGGGGTCGCGGTCGCTCTCGCCGGGGTAGAGCCAGGCGGGGTACTGCCGGCGGAAGGAGAACACGCGTGTTTCGTGTCCTTCCTCCAGCAGCGCCTGGGCCAGGCGCCCGGTGTAGTGGGCGATCCCGCCGCGGTAGGGGTAAACGGGGCCGATCATGGCGATCTTCATGCGCGGTAAACCTGTCCGGTTAAGTGGACGACAATCGTATCGTGCGCACAGGCGCTTATTGTAACCATTCCGCTCACCAATCCGCGCCCGATTCCAGCGGGCAGGCGCCGGTTACGCCCGGCGCGCCGTCCGGGACGGGGTAGAAGCCGTAGCCGTTCACCTCCGCCAGGGGCTGCAGCCCGAGGGCGTTTTCGGCCGCGGCCCGCAGCTCCGAGGCGCGCAGGATGAGCAGGCCCACCCCGCAGTCCTGCAGCAGGCGGCGCGCCTGCCCGGGAGAGGCGGAGAGGGCCGAAGGGCCCGCGCCCGGCGGGTAGGAGGGGCGGTCGTAGAGGAGGCTCCCGGTCTCGCTCGCGGCGACCTGCACCGCCAGGAACTCCCAGTTGTGGAGCTCCAGCAGGGCCGGGCGCGCCGCCAGGTCCGGCTGCTCCTGCCGCAGGCCTTTCAGGCGCCGCCCCACCTCCAGGCCGGCCGCGGCCGGGTCGTTCTGCAGGCCGAAGGCCCGGGTCGCCTGCAGCAGCGCCAGGGCGCAGAGGGCGAGGCCCAGCGCCGCCGCCCGCGCCCGCCCCGCAAAGGGCAGGCGCTCCAGGGCGGCCAGCAGGGCGGCGGAGGCCGGGGGCAGGAGCAGGAAGAGATAGGGCGCCAGATAGCGCGCCAGGTTCCCGGGCGGGTCGTACTGCCCGGCGTGCAGGGCGATAAAGGCCGCCGGGGGCAGGAGGGCGAAGAGGGCGTACCAGCGGGCCGGCGGACGCTTCCACAGCAGCCACAGCCCGGGCAGGGCCAGCAGCGCGCCCGGGGCCTCGATGCGGGCCAGGGTGTGCAGATAGGGGAGATACGAAGGAGGGACGGCGAAGCGCGCCTGCTTGTACAGGCGGATAGTCTCCAGGAAGGCGAGCGGGCTGCCGCTCTGCAGCCAGGCGGCGCCGGCCCACAGGGCCGGAATGGTCCAGGGCAGCAGGGCGGCCCCCAGCAGCAGGGCCGGCCCGGACGATGGCGCGCCGGACGCAGGCCGGGCCAGGCGCCAGAGCAGGAAGAGGCTGTAGAGCAGGGCGATCACCCAGCCCTCGAAGCGGAAGCCGTTCGCCAGCGCCAGGCAGGCGGCGCTCGTAAGCAGGGGCAGCGCCCTCCCGCCGCGCAGGTAGCGCGCCAGGCCCAGCAGGCAGCCCATCAGCAGGGTGAAATAAGGCATCTCGCTCAGCGGGGCCGCGCTGAGCCACAGGTGGGCCGGGTTCACCGCCAGCAGGAAGGCGCTCAGCAGGGCCAGGCGGCGCGAGCCGGTCAGCTCCCGGGCGAGGAGCGCCATGAGCAGGATGGAGAGCAGCCCCAGGGCGAGGGTGACGGCCCGCGGGGTGAGCAGCAGGTCGGGGTAGACCCGCAGCGCCAGCCCGTACAGAACGTTGTAGAGAGGCAGCCACACCCCGCCCGCCTCGAGGCGGGGCAGCGCGGCCGGGTTGGCGGCCGAACTGGCGGCCCAGTTGGCGGCCTGCACCACGCGCCCGAAGTCGTCGGCGGTGAGGGCCTGGAAGCCCGCGCGCAGCAGGGCGGCCTGCAGGCCCAGACGGGCCAGCAGCAGCGCGGGCAGCAGCAGGGACGGCCGCGCGGCCCGCGCCAGGCCCAGCCGCACCGGCTGGGGGCTCAGCGGCAGCCCGGCCTGGGGGGCGGCGGTCATCTCAGGGCTCCCCCACGATTTCGAAGATCCACACCCGGTCCTGGTGGTAGACCGGGCGATAGTGCGGGCTGGCGAGCAGCGCCTCCACCGGCAGCAGGGGGCCGGGGGAGTTGACCCCGCCCTGCTGCTGCCCGATATAGGCGTGAGTGACGCCCCGCTCCTGCAGCAGGCGCAGCACCTCGGGGTGGTCCACGCCCTTCTCCAGGATGGCGGCGGCCACCGCGTTGGTCCAGCGGATATGGTTCGGGAGCGGGCCCTGCTCCACGCCGTAGGTGAGCGGGGGCAGGGTGGAGAGGCGGCCGCCGAGATAGGGCAGCCACCAGCCGCCGTCGGAGCCGGCGGTCAGGCTGTCGTTGTAAGCGAAGAAGGCGTTGACCAGGAAGCGCGCCTCGGGCGGGGTGTTCGCGCGCACCCAGGCGGCGGCGCGCAGGTCCGGCCGGGTGGCCAGGGCGAAGCGGGCCGGCTGCACGTCGCGCAGGCGCGGGCGGGCGAAGAGCAGGCCGCCCCCCAGCAGCAGGGCCGCCAGCAGGGCCGGGGCCAGGCGCGCCCACCCGGGCGCGGGACGGGTTTCACCCGCGAGGCGGCAGGCGAGCGCCTCCACGCCCCAGCCCAGCGCCGCCCCGCAGAGCACCGCGGCGGGGATATAGGCGGCGATAAAGACGGCGAAATTGCTGATGGCGCCGCGCCCCGGCAGGTTCAGCCAGTGCGGGTTGGCGGCCAGGAAGACCAGGAACCACCACAGCGCCAGCAGGGCCGCGCCGCGGGCGCGCCGCCACAGCCCCCAGGCCAGCAGCACCGGCAGCAGCAGCCACAGCCCCGCCGGCAGGTACTCGAACAGGTTTCCGATCGTGCCGGCTGCGCCGGCCGCGGCGGTCTGCCCGGGGGAGGCGCTGAGGCTGCGCCCGAAATTGACCAGGATGCGCCCGATGAACAGGTTGATGAACCAGGGCAGGAAGAGCAGCGCGCCCCCTGCGCCCAGCAGGGCGGTGCGCCCGGCCCCCTGCCGCAGCCTGCGCCAGGCGAGGCGCAGCCCCCCGGGCCCGGGCAGGGAGAGCAGCAGCCAGGCGGCGAAGAAGAGCACGGCGTAGATCAGCACGATATAGTGCGTCAGCGCCAGCCCCCCCAGCAGCACCCAGGCCAGCAGGTACAGCCCCCGGCTGCGGCGCAGGGGGGCCGCCCGCTCCAGCGCCAGCCAGGAAACGAAGACGGCAGCCGGCAGCAGGGTCTGCCCGGCGAGCTGGGTGTAGCGCCCCCAGTTGGCGTAGGCGGCGGGCATGGGGGAGAGCAGCCCGGCCGCCAGCAGCGCCGCCGGCCCCGCCCAGGGGCTTTTTCCAATTTTCACCGCCAGGGGGACCAGGGCCAGCGCCGCCAGCCCGTTGAGGATCTGCCCGCTCCAGATCAGCGCCTGCGGGGCCTGCAGGCCGGTGACCCAGGCGAACACCGCCGCCAGGCTGTGAAACCCGAAGTGGTAGGTGAAGGAATAGAGCTCGGCATAGGGGAGCCAATCCTGGAACAGTCCGCCGCGGTCGAGAATGAGCTGCGCCATCAGGCTGTGCTGGTAAGAATCGCCGAAGAGGGGCAGGTCGAGGCCGCGCACGTTCCAGAAGCGCAGGGCGAAGAGCAGGGCCAGCAGCAGGGCCAGGGCCAGGCCCGCCCAGCGCTCGCCCCAGACGCGTCCGGGCCGGTCTTGCGCATAGCTGTGGTTCGAGCCCGGAGGCGCGGCGGGCTGTGCGCCGCCCGCCGGGGGAGCGGGCTCGCTTTCGAAAGGTTCAGCCGCCGGGGAGGCCGCTTTTCCACGCCGGGATCGCCAGGCGCGCCCGGCCAGCAAAGCGCGCCCGGCCAGCAAAGCGCGCCCGGCCAACCAGGCGGCGCCCGCCAGGGGCGGCAGCCAGGCGTACAGGGGCCCCAGGTGCAGCCCGATCAGCCCGGTCCACAGCAGGAGCAGGGGGTAGACCGCCAGGCTGGCGCCGGCGGCCAGCCCGGCGCGCTCCCCCCAGCGCAGGCCGCCCCAGCCGGGCAGCAGACCGTCCAGCAGGGCCCAGCCCGGCAGCACGAACAGGAAGGCCCCCGCCAGCAGGTAGCCCAGCCAGCGCAGTCCCTCGCCCAGCAGCCCGAGCAGCAGCGGCCCCGGCTCGTACACCAGGCGGAAGGCGAGCTGCGCCTCCTGGGCGCTGCCGTCCCGGTAGAGGGCCCCGTGCAGGTAGCTGTCGCCCGGGGCCGTGCCGTACTGCACCCGCCCCTCGCCGCGCAGCTCCAGGGAGGCGTAATAATCTTTTCCGGTTGAATCGGGCAGGGCCGGGAAGGTGAAGCGGGCGAAGCCGGGCTCCTGCAGGCGCTCCAGGGGAAGCTCGGCGGTGTGCAGGTCCTGGGCGGCCCCCGGGCTGCTGCGCAGGTGGAGCACCAGGCTGCCGGGGCCGGGTTGGGGCGCTTTCAGGTAGACCGCCAGCCCCGAGAGCCCGCCGTAATGGGCCTGGAAGGTCTGCCCCGCCGTACCCCCGGCCTCCAGGGGCTGGAGCTCGGGGTAAGCGCCCTGCTCGGAGCGCACCAGCGGCGCGCAGGCGCTCAGGAGCAGCAGGCAGAGCAGGAGCAGCCCCGCTATGGCCCGGCGGGAGGCTGCGGCGGCGAATTTGGGAGAGATTTCGGCCTTCATCCAGCCCTCGAACGCCCCTGCGCCGCTGCCTCCGCTCCCGGTTCGAGGGGGAGGGGCTGCAGCCGGCCCGCGGCGCGGCGGTTGTTGGGGCCTGGGGAGGCGCGCAGGGGGATAGAGAGGGGTGAGACGGTCATGGGAGCGCTGAATTTCCCCGGGTCGGGCGTGAGGCCGGTCCCGGGGCAGGGGCTGGTCGCCGGCTGGGGCTATTTTGCCGCCGGATGGGCCTCCACCTCCGGGGTCTCCTCGCCGCCGGGCGGCGCGCCGTCCCGGGGACGAGCCGTCTCCTCCAGCTCGATGCGCCGCTGGCGGTAGAGCACCTCCTCCAGGATTTTTCGGTTGCAGCCCACCAGGTCGGCCAGCCGGCCGATGAGCAGGATCTGGAAGCCGACGATGAGCAGCACCGCCGCCAGGATCAGCGACTGGACGTGGCCCCCGCCCTGCCCGACGAAATAGAAGTAGAGGAAGCGCAGCCCCAGGGCCAGCCCGCCCAGGCAGAAGAGCGCTCCCAGGGCGCTGAAGACCCGCAGGGCGCGGTACATGGTGTACGAGCGGATGATGGTGGCGGAGGAGTTTGCCAGGTAGTGGGGGATGCTGCGCATCAGGCGCGAGGGCCGGGTGGAGGGGTTGGTGCGCACCGGCACGTACTGCACCGCCATGCGCCGCGCCCCGGCCTGGATCAGGGTTTCCAGGGTGTAGGAATACTCGCTCAGCACCAGGGTGTGCATGGCCGCCTCGCGGCTGATGGCGCGGAAACCGCTGGTGGCGTCGGGGATTTTCAGCCCGGAGGCGCGCCCGATAACCCAGCTTCCCAGGCGCTGCAGGCGGCGCTTCAAGGGGGAGAACTCCTCCAGGCTCCCCACGCCCCGGTCGCCCACCACCAGGTCGGCCTGCCCGTCCAGGATGGGCCGCACCAGGCGCAGGATGTCCTCGGCGTTGTACTGGTTGTCGGCGTCGGTATTGACGATGATGTCCGCCCCGCGCTGTAGAGAGGCCTCCAGCCCCGCCATAAACCCGGCCGCCAGCCCGGCGTGGCGCGGCAGGCAGACCACGTGGTGCACGCCCGCGGCCCGGGCGGCTTCCGCCGTCCCGTCGGTGCTGCCGTCGTCAATCACCAGGTACTCGATCTCGTCCACGCCCGGCAGGGCGCGCGGCAGGCCCTGCACCGTCTGGGGCAGGGTCTGGAATTCGTTATAACAGGGGATCTGGATGATGAGTTTCAAGGGTCCGGCGGGCCTGGTCGCGCAATATCGGGGTGCTCAGATCGTGGGGAAGTATACCATAGAGGGAGGCGGGAGGGACGCGCGGGTACCCCCGGCGGAGGATCGCGGGGTGCGAGGCGCTTTCCTGGCTTGTTCCGGTTCTTTGCAGGCGAAGATTCAGGCCCGTCCTGGGACTATCGCAGGGGTAGGAGCGCCTTGCACCTGGGGGAGGGGTTTTTCGCGGCGAAGGTGCAAGGCGCTGCCCCGCCGGCTGCGGTGCTGCCGGGCGGCGTTCCACGCCTGACCTGCCGGTTTTGGGTGATAGAAAGCGCCTCGCACCGGATACTCACCCGGTGCGAGGCGCGGTTTCAGCCTGATCGGGCCGGTCTTACCGCTTCAGCAGCGGCAGGTAGAGCATTTCGCAGGGGATGGCGATGCTGCCGACCGCGGCGCCGATGGAGTTGCCGGCCCAGTCGTGGATCTGGGCGTAGAGGGCGATGTTCGTCCCGCAGGGGATGGTCCCGGCGGGGATGGTGACGCCCCAGCCGTCGCTGCCGTCCCAGTCCTCGCCCTGCAGCACCCATTTATCCCCGGCCCAGTCGCCGGAGTGCCACAGGAAGGTCACGTGGCTGACCCCGCTGCCGGAGTCGCTGGCGGCGACCCGGATGGGGATGGACTGCCCGCTGCCGAAGATCGTGCCCGCCTCCACCGTCTGGAAGCCGCCCGGGACCGGGTCGGTGGAGTCTTTGAACAGGCGCAGGGTGTAGCTGTGGTTGGCGCTGCCTCCCGAGGGGTGGTCCCAGGCCTGCACCCTGAGATAATAGTCGCCGCTGCGCTTGATGGCGTAGCTCAGCCAGGGGTCCGCCCGGTCGGCGGACTGGTCGTCGTTCCAGGCCAGGATCTGCTTGCCGTCCGCGTCAAGCAGGGTCAGGGTTGCGTCCAGCTTCGAGCTGCTGCCGGCGCTGATGCCATCTACCACCGCCCCGATGCGCTCTCCGGCTGTAGCCCGGAACTTGTAATAGTCCACGTCGGCCCCGGGGCAGATCTCACCCTTGACGGGCGTCCCGGCGGTGAGGCTGAGGGCCTGCGCCGGGGTGTCCCTGCCGTCGGCGCAGGCGGGGGGCGCGGTGGCGTTGATGCTGAAATCGTCAATGAACCAGCCGTCGAAATTGTTGTAAAAACCGTCGCGGGTATCGAACTGGAAGCGGAACTGCAGCGCCTTCCCGTTGTAATCCTTGAGCGAGATGGCCGGGCTCTGCAGCCAGGTGTCCATCGGGTCGTCCGAGAGCTGGAGCAGGTCGGTGAAGGACCCGCCGTCCACCGAGACCTGCAGCTTGCGCCAGTCCCAGTGCGCCCCGGGGCTTTCGGTCTGGTAGCGGTAGCGGAAGCGCAGGTAGTAGGTCTTCCCGTCGTTGGGGAGGTTGATGATGGGGGTCGCCAGGTTGCCGGAGTTGCGGTTGGTGGAGGTGCGGTAATCCTCGCTGCCGTCCTGCCCGTACCACCAGGCGATATTCTGCCCCTCCACGTAGGTCTGGTCCCACAGGTTGCTGGAGCCGGGGGTGGTCCAGCCGTTGTACCCGTCCTGCATAGCGTCGGACCAGGGGGCGGTCACCGCCGCGGCGGCCTCGGGCGCCAGGGTTTCGGGCAGCGCCTCCGCCTCCGTTTCGGCGCCGGTCAGCCCGGTCTGGCTGACCGCGGTCTCGACCACGATGGAGGAGAGCGTGTCCAGGCCGGTGGCGTTGTCCGCCAGGCTGAGGTCCGAGCTCGCCAGGACCTCCCGGTGCCCTCCCCGGCTGGCCTCGCTGAAGAGCTGGGCCTGCACGTTGGCGCCCAGGCGGATGGAGGCGGTGTTGTTATCGCCCACCGGCACCAGCGCGGCGGCGTTGTTGTAGGTGCCTTTATTGATGACCACGCAGGCCCCGCCGTAGTCCGGCTCGGAGAACAGGGCGGCCTGGTCGGGGCCGGGCGTGCAGGTGGGGGGCGGCGGGCAGCTGGCGTTGTTCACCACCTGGCGCAGCCCGGGGAAGCCCGGGGCCTCGTTGCCGTCCTTATCCAGCACGCGCAGCGCCAGGGCGAGCGGGCCCTCGGGCACGCCCGCGGCGCACAGGTCCCAGGTGGCCGCCAGGTTGGTGGTGGTGGTGATCGGGCGCCCGACGTCGTGCCAGGCGTCGTTGTAATAGGCGACGAACTGGGAGCTGAGCACCCCCAGGCCCACGTCCGAGGCCCAGCCCTGCAGGCTGAGGCTGGGGGAGTTGAGCAGCGCGCCGGGCTGGGGCGCGGTCAGCCCGCCCTGGGGCGGCACGGCGTCGCCGTGGAAGATATTGCCCGAGACGTAGAAGTCCTGCGTCTGCGCGCAGACGTCGGTGGAGCGGGTGCAGTAGCGCTGGTCTTTGGTGATGCGGGGCCGCCCCCCGTTGATGGCGACGTCCACGAAGGTGATGTCCAGCGAGGGCGCCCACCAGGTGTTCGGGTTGGTGTGCACGTGGAAGTGCAGGTGGTGGCCCGTGCTGGCCCCGGTGTCGTCCGCCAGCCCCAGGAACTGCCCCTGGCGGATGCGCGTGCCTTTGGCCCGGATGGCGGCGGGCACGCTCTCTTGGGCCAGGTGCAGGTAGAGCTGGTAGGTGGTCGGGGTGGTGGTGGTGTCCTCCAGGATCAGCCAGTTGGAGCACTTCTCGTCCCCGTTCTTGCACTCCACGCGCACCGAATGCACCGTGCCCGGTTTGGCGGCGTGGATGGGGAACATGGTGCCGTTGGCAAAATCGAAGGCGTAATGCGAGCTGCCGCTGTTGATGTAGGAGTCGTGGGCGGTGGACCCGGTCAGGCGCATGCGCTCCCCCCCGTTCCAGGGCAGGTAGTAGCCCCCCAGGGCGCCCACCGCTTCCGGCTCGGCGTAGGCCTCGGCGTACATGACCCACCAGTCGGCCTTCTCCTCGGGCGCCAGCAGCCCCTCGGGGAGGCTCTGCAGGGCCTCGGGCCAACTGGCGGAGGCGGGCAGGATGGCGTTCCAGGCGCCCGCCGCGCGGCGGGCGAAAGCCAGCCCCGGCTCGGTGGCGGCGATCTCCCCCGTCTCCGGGTCGGCGAAGGCCATGAAGACCAGGGCCCATTCCCCATCCTCGGAGAGGCGGATCTCCTGAATGACTTCTTCGTACATCAGGATGCCCGGCGC
>JAEWYL010000288.1 GCA_023395675.1 Chloroflexota bacterium
GGGGCGGCCCCGGGGGGGGGCGCCTGGGGGGGCGGCGGGCGGGGGGGGGGGACCGGGGGGGGGGGTCCGGCGGGGGGCGGCGCCTGGGTCGGGGGCGCCTGGGTCGGCGGGGCCTGCGTCGGCGGCGCACCGGTGGGCGGCGCCTGGGTGCGCGTGGGCGCGGGGCGCGGCTGGGTGCGGGTCGGCGCGGGCGTGGCCGGCGGCGGAGGCTGGAAAGGTACGTAGATCTGCTGCCCGGCGCGCAGGCCGGTGCCGCTGCCCATGCAGTTGGCCTGCTGGAGCTGCCCGATCGAGACGCCCAGCAGCCGGCTCAGGCGGTAGAGGGTGTCGCCGCGGCGCACGGTGTAGAACACCCAGCCCCGGGGCGGGCCGCACTTCTCCTCCGGCGGGGCCGCCTGCCGTCCGGGCGGGACGTAGAGCAGGGTCCCGGGCAGCAGGGTCTCGGCCACCAGGCAGTTCATCGCCGCCAGCTCCCTGGGGTCCAGGTCGTGCTTGTTCGCCAGGCTGCTCAGCGTGTCGCCGGGCTGGATGGTGACCGCCACCCAGCCGGGGGGCTGCGGGCAGTTCACGTGGGCCGGCAGGCTGGGGCTCGGCGGGGTCGCCGTGGGGGCCTGCGGCGTGGGTCCGGCCGGGCTGGGAAGGGCGGTCTCCCCCGCTTGCGCGGGCGTCTCCGGGCTGAAGAAGGTGGGCGTGGGCCCGAGCTCCCCCGGGGTGGGGAAGAGCGTCTCAACCGGGAGCGTGAAGGCCGGCTCCTCGCTGGCCTGTGCCAGGGGCGTCCCGCTCTCCGCCATGGAGAGCACGAAGCTGCCCAGGATCACCAGGGCAGACAGCAGGGCGGAGAGCAGCCCGAACAGCCCCTGCCGCAGGTCGTTCATGGCTCTTCCACCGCCGGTTTTCCGGCCTGCGCCGTGCGGGCTGCGGCCACGCCGTTCCGGGGCTCGACGCGCTCCGGTTGGGAGACGGGCAGGAGCAGGTTGGCCCGGCTGCTGCCGGATTTCGGATCGTCGTCCAGCCACAGGCGCCCGTTCAGGCTTTCGGCCAGGCCGCGGGCGGCGGGGAGCGGGTTGCCTCCGTTCGCCACCTGAATGAGCAGGTAGTCGGGCTGGCCGCTCTCCTGCTGCAGCTCGGCCTGCAGCACGATCTCACCCTGCGCCGGGGCGGTGTGCACCGCCTCGCCCAGCAGCACCAGCAGCAGGCGCTCCAGGGCGCCCGGGTCCAGGTGCAGGGCCGGTAGCCCGGCCGGGATCTCCTGGCGCAGGTTGAGCTGGCGGCCCGCCGCGCGCGGGGCCAGGCGGGCCAGGGCTGCGTTCGCCGCCGCCGCCAGTTCCGCTCGCCCGTCCGGGGCCGCGGCCGGCTGCTCCAGGGCGCGGCGCAGGTCTTCCACCAGGCTGCGCATGCGCTCGCCGGAGAGACGGATGCGCTCGAGCATGCGGCGCTGCGGCTCGTCCAGGCCGCCCCCGGCCTCGGCCAGCAGGCGCCCGGCGTACTCGCTGATGGACTGCGCCGGCCGGTTGAGCTCGGCCGCGATGGCCGCCACCCGTTCCGCCTCGGGGCCGGGGTGGGTCCCGGCTGCCGTTTGCGAGCTGCGGGCTTGCAGACCGGTCAGGGCGCCGTCCAGGCGCGCGATCTCTTCCAGGGCCAGGGTTAATTCTCCTTGCAGGCGTTCGACCTCCGCCGGGACCTGCGCCGCCGCGCTGGCGGCCTTCTCCTGGGCGGCGGTTTCGCTCGCCGCCAGCAGGGCCGCCAGGCCTTCGGCCCGCGCCCGCTCGCGGTCCAGCTCCTGGCGCAGGCTCTCGAACTGCGAGAGCAGGCGCCCGCGCTCCGCCCCGGCGCTTTCATTCTCCGCTGCGGCCTCCCGCAGCGCAGCCCTCAGGGCTTCGTCTTTCTCCGCCAGGCGGGTCTGGAGACCGTCCAGCAGATCAAGACGATGCAAGACCTGTGCCAGCGCTCGCGAGAGCTCGGCCAGGGCGGCCTGGTCGTCGGCGTTCCAATTGCGGCGGCTGCGCGGCGTGAGCAGCAGCAGGGCGTAGGCGGGGAGGTCGTCCGCCCCCAGGATCGGGGCCGAGAGCAGGCCCCCGGCCTGGTTCAACCCGAGCGCCTGCGCCAGGGCCGCCAGGTCCGGCGAGGTGGAGCTGGCCGGCATGCGCACCGGCCGCCCCAGCCGCAGGGTCGAAACCAGCACCGGCACCCTGCGCCCGTCCAGGGCCGGCGCCGCCTGCAGCGGGGCGCCGGCCTCCAGGTCGTAGGTGCAGCGGATGGGCACCTGGCCGTCCTCGCCCGGCGGCGAGAGCAGCAGGCACAGGTCGGCCCCCATCGCCAGGGCCACCAGCCGGGCGATGGCCGGGCAGGCCTCTGCCGCCGAGCCGGCGTTCAGCACCGCCAGCCAGGCCTGGCGCTGTTCGGGCGCCGCCGCCTGCGCCGCCGCGCCCGCCTCCGGCTCCATCCCGGCCGGCAGGGCGGGGAGCTCCAGCGGCAGGGCGGGGGCCAGGATCGGGAAGCGCAGGGGCAGGGTGATCAGCAGGGGGTAGGCCATGATCTCCGCCAGCCGCGCCAGGCCCTGGTAATCGCCCTCGGGGGAGAAATAGAGCTGCGCCCCCTGCCCCGCGGCCAGCAGCAGGAACATCCCCAGGCCGGGCCCCCAACCCGGCGGGCGGCGCAGGAGCAGGAAGAGCAGCCCGAAGCCCAGGATCACGAGCTGCGCGATCAGGCCGATAAAGTCGGGCCAGGTGCCGTTATAAGCCAGACCCTCCGCCTGGCCCGACCACCAGGCCAGGGTCAGCCCCAGGGTGGTCAGCGCCAGCAGGCCCAGCAGGATGTGGGCCAGGTCCGCCATGCGCAGCGGCGCCGGGTACAGCCACATCCACAGCAGGATGGTCAGGCTCAGAAGGGATACGGCCCGGTCCAGGGGCGGCAGCAGCAGCCCCTCGGAGACCAGCCCCGGCAGGGTGACCAGGCCCGCGCCAAACAGCGCCAGCCGGGCGGCCAGCAGCAGCCCCAGCCCCGCCGCCAGGCGCGAGGCGAACGGCAGGCTCCCGCCGCGCTGCAGGTGGATGGCGATGGACAGGGAAGAGAGGATGAACGCCGCCAGCAGCAGGTGGTAGACCAGATTGCCGGGTGTGGTGGTGAGGATATTAACGATATCGGTCAGGATCGCAGGCATCAACGGTATCCCTCCTTTTGCATTATAGCACGCAGG
>JAEWYL010000289.1 GCA_023395675.1 Chloroflexota bacterium
TACCTGGCACACTCACAACGGCTTTTTTCGTTTACAATGGTTCGCAGGGATGCGCTGCGCGCCGCACAGCCCTCCCGCCGGTTTCCTTTCATGATGGGGTGTAAGAGAACGGGTCGAGCCGCAAGCCACAGCCAGGCATTTTCCAGAAAAATTATACAACCTCGATGCTTATGAACGATCGGAGGAATTTCTTCAGCAACCCAAAGACACAGACCGCTCTGGTCGTTGCCGCCGGTCTGCTTTTCTATATTTACCTGACCCTGCGGGCGGACCAGTTCCCGAGCTTCCTGGACTTCCTGCGGACCGCCTTCTACACGGTCACCCTGAATTTCACCCGCATCCCGCCCAGCGTCCAGAGCCTCATCCTGGACGGCGTGCTTTTCGCCAGCGGGCTGCTGATCTGGATGGCCTTCTTCGCCCAGTTCATCCTGCCGGTGCGCTCGGTCCAGGACCGCTACGCCGCCCTGGACCGCCTGCTGGTGTACTTCACGGGCGCTCACGGGCCTGCGGTGTTTGTCACGGACGGCGAGGTGCACCAGCGCCGGCGCGAATCCGAGCGGCGCGGCCCGGGCCTGATCTACCTGGACTCCGCCTCGGCCGCGGTCCTGCGCAACGATGTCTCCTTCACCCGCCCGGTCGGGCCCGGGGTGGTCTTTACCCCCAAGCACGAATACCTGGCGCGGGCGGTGGACCTGCACGTCCAGGCCCACCCCAGGCCCCCGCTCGGGCCTCTTCCCGGCGAGGACCCCTTCGCCCTGCGGGCGCCGGATGAGACGGAGGAGCTGGCCGCCCAGCGCAACGAGCGCCGCCTGCAGACCAGCGCCATCACCCGCGATGGGGTGGAAGTGGTCCCCAATATCTCGGTCGTCTTCCAGATCGAACGCCTGCCGGGCGATAACAGCCTCGGTTTCAGCTACAATCCCGATGCCGTACTCCGCCACGTGACCGCCGAAGGGGCGTCGCATTCAGCCGCCAGAGGTTCCGCCGCTCAGGGTGGCGAGAACAACACGCAAGTGCCGCTGCACCTGCTCCCGGCCCACCTCGCGGTGGACCTGTGGCGTGAATACCTGCAGAAATTCACCCTCAACCAGCTCTTTAACCCGCCCGCCGGTTCGCTGGCGGGAGGGGCGCAGGGCGGGGGGACGGCCCTGCAGGTGATCCGGCGCATGGTGATCGAGCGCATGATCCAGCCGCTGGTGGAGGAGCTGGACGGGGCCGGGCAGCCCACCGGAAGGGCGGTTCGCAGCCGGGAGTATGAGGTCGTAAAGGGGGCGGGGATCCAGGTGCTCAGCGTCACCATCGCCAACCTGCGCATGAAGAGCTCGGTGGACCAGACCATGGTGCGGCAGTGGATCGCCAACTGGATGCAGCGCGCCCAGGTGGACCGGGAGCTGGTCGAGGGCCGGCGCAACAATTCCGCGCTGCAGGGAAGAGAGAACGCCCTGCTGCGCTTCTCGCTGGCTGCCGTCCGCCGGGTGGACGAAGACCTGCTCTCCATGCCGCGCCCGGAAGACCCGGAGGATGAGTTTGCCCAGATGAAGCTGACCCTGGAGCGCCTGCTGCACGGGACCCTGGCGGATATCCACCGGGACTCGCTGCTGAACCAGCGCATGGGGATCGAGCTTACCTATTTGAGCGACCTGATTGACTGGGTCCGGGGCCAGCGCCTGTGAGCGGCTATCCGACCGGCGCCCCGAGCGGAGGGCCTGCACAGACAGGGACGGAGCAGGTGGTCTGGGACCAGGCCAGCCGCTTCCTGAACTCGGATTGGGCCTTTGGCCTGACCCTGGTGGCCGCGCGCAGGCGCCGCATTATCCTGACCGTCCTCGGCGCGGTGATCTGGGCCGTCATGGCCTACAGCGTACACCCGCCCACCTGGGATCCCGAGGTCAGCGGGCGCTTCCTCTCGTACCCGTTCCGCGCCCTCTTCAGGCCTTGGGTATTTACCATCATTTTCATCCTCTCGGCGTTTTTCAGCTTTTCGCTTTTCGTGGCCCGGCGCTACCTGCCCGGCGCCAGCACGCGCTCCATCCGGCAGATCAACCTGGCGACCGCCATCCTGTTCGGAATCCTGTGGGCATTTCTGGCCCGCCAGGCCACGCCCCCAGACTTCGATCCCGCCTTCGCCACCGAGTTCCTGGCTTATCCTTTCGAAGCCCTGTTCGCCGCCCACGTGTTCCGCCATGTGCTGGTGGCGGCGCTAGCTTTCTGGCTCGCCTACCGCATCGCGGCGGTTTACCTGGACGACATCTTTGAGCTCGAGAATCTCTCGGTTGCCGAACGGTTTATCCTGCAGGCGGCATTCGCCAGCCAGTACAACCTGATCAGCATTCGGGATGGCGAGGTGGCAGCCAAGGACCGCGAGTCTCCCATCGTCCGCATCGGCGGCCCGGGCTACGTGCGCGTCTTCCTCGAAAATGCGGCCCTGTTCGAGAAGCCGGACGGCTCCTCGCGCGTGATCGGGCCCACGGTGGAGACCCGATCGGGGGTGGAAGTGCTGAGCGGTTTCGAGCGCCTGCGCACGGTGGTAAATCTGCTCGACCAGTCGGACGAGCTGTCTCTGGAGGAGCGCACGCTGGACGGCGTCCGGGTGCGGGCCGAGGACGTCAACTTCCGCTTCAGCGTGTACCGCGGCGGCCAGCATTCCACCCTCATGCGGCCTTACCCGTTCACCGAAGAAGGGATCAAGAAGCTGGTTTACCAGCACGGGAAGATCCCCCTGCCGGCCATTATGTCTGGTATGATTCGGGGCGAGCTGGCCCGGTTTATCTCCCGGCATACCCTGAATGAGTTCCTGGCAAGCATCAGCCTGCCGGAGCTGGATGTCCCCCAGCAGGAGCAGTTGGAGCTGGAAGGGGGCGCGCCTCAGGCGGGGCTTACCGGACCGCTTTACAACGGGCCGGAGGTCCAGACCCCGCCGGCTTTTGTCTCCCGCTCCCAGATCATCACCGACCTGTTTGCCCCCGAATTCTCAGAACGGGCGGCGGACCGGGGCCTCGAGCTGATCTGGGTAGGGGTGGGCGCCTTCGAAACCCCGAGCGAGATCGTACCCGAGCGGCACCTGGAGGCCTGGCTGCTCAGCCGTGAAAACCTGGCGCGCAGCAGCCTGGTCGAGTTGAACCGGCTCCAGCGGGAGAGCATGATCGCGGAGCTGCGCCGCCTGGTACAGGAGGTCCCCGTCCGCACCTTCCGCAGGCTGGAGGGTGAGCCGCCGCAGGAAATCCTGCACAGCCTGCTGACCGCTTATCACGGAAAGCTGGTCGAAGCGCTGAATATCTACGAAAGACAGGGCCAGGCCTCGGAAGAACGCGATGCGCTCGAGCGGGTCCTGGTCTTCTTAACCACACACTTCATCGGACGCTATCTGGAATGAAACCTGCAGCCTCTCCCCCTTTCCCCTTTCAATACTCCGCCGAGGTCGTTCGCGCCCTGGAACTGGGCCTGCCCCTGGTGGCCCTGGAATCGGCGGTCATCACGCACGGCCTGCCCTATCCCGAAAATCTGAACCTGGCTGAAGACATGGAGCAGGAGGTGCGCCGTCTTGGAGCGGCGCCCGCCACCGTGGGGGTGCTGGATGGACGCATCCACGTGGGCCTCACGGCCGAATCCATCCAGCGCCTGTCCGCCCGCGATGGCATGCTGAAGATCAGCACCCGTGATTTCGCCCCGGCTGTGGCCCACCGCAGGAGCGGCGGCACCACCGTGGCCGGCACCATGCTGGCGGCCCAGACAGCCGGCCTGCGGGTCTTCGCCACCGGCGGGATCGGCGGGGTGCATTACGATATCAGCGCCCGCAAGCAGGGTTCCCTGGATATCTCCGCCGACCTGCCCGCCCTGGCGAACATCCCAATGATCGTGGTCTGCGCCGGGGCAAAGGCGATCCTGGACCTGCCTGCCACGCTGGAATACCTGGAGACCTGGGGCGTACCGGTGGTCGGCTACGGCACGGACCACTTCCCCGCCTTCTACTGCCGGGAGTGCGGCTTGAAGACCAGCGCCCGGGCCGATACCCCGGCGCAGGTGGTCGAGATTGCCCACGCCCACTGGGCGCTGGGGATGAAAAGCGCCGTGCTGCTGGTGGTGCCTCCCCCCGAAGAGACCGCGCTGCCCCTTGCCGTGGTGGAGGAGGCGGTCCGCCAGGCCCTCAGCGACGCCCAGGCCGCCAGGGTGCACGGTCAGGGAGTGACCCCCTTCCTGCTCAACCGGGTGAAGGAGCTAACCGGGGGCGACAGCCTGAGGGCCAATATCTCCCTGCTCCTCAACAACGCCCGGGTCGCTGCCGAGGTGGCGAAGCAGCTGGCTGTCTACCGGCCGATCAGCATCGAAAATTTTTAGAACCGAATAACCCGAATACTGGGTTAAAAAGCCTACAGGTTGTTCTTGTGCGGCTTCGTTGCACAAAAACAACCTGTTTTTTTTCCGGTTGCTTAATGGTTCTCCCGCTGAGTTGGTGAGTGATTGTCTTCCGAATTTAGCGAGGAGCTCACTGATCCCCAACTGATGTGAATGAAAGAGGCGAGAGGGCCCGCTACGGGCGGGGTGTGGGCGTGCGCGTCATCGTGGGCCAGGTGGTGATCGAAGGCGTGACCGGCGTGCGCGTCAGAGTGGGCCAGGGTGTGCGCGTCAGGGTCGGGGTGGGGCTGATATAAGGCGTGCGCGTCAGCGTCACGGTCGGGACGCTGGTCTCGGTGGGGGTCGGCCGCGGCGTGCGCGTGGGGGTCGGGGTCCGGGACGGGATCGGGGTGCGCGTGGGCGTTGCGCTCTGGGTGGGGGTGGGGCTGATGGTGGCCGTCGGAGGCGTCCCCTCCACCGTAAAGAAGCCGGATTTCTTGAAAATCAGCCCGTTGAAAATCTGCACCTCGTATTCGCCCGGCGTCCACTCCGCGGCATCCGGGTTCCAGTCGCTGAACCCGTAGCCTCCGGTACCCCCATCCCAGACCTTTGTTTCGTAATACACCAGCTCGCGGTCGCGGAACCACAGGGCCGTCCACTGCGAGCCGGACACCATGCCGTCGTAGGAGAACACCGCGTACATATGCCCGACCGGGTTTTCGAAGAAGGTGCCGGGGGCCAGGGCTTCGTAGGTGGTCTCGTCAATCCCCTGCGTGAAAACCAGGTCGCTGAACACCGCGTCCGGGTTGGGGGCGATGGTAGCTTCGAAGCGGGCCTCGATTGCCAGCGGAATAAAGGGCGTGGGGGTGACCGTCGGCGTGTCCGAGACCGAGGGGGTCTCGGTGATGGTGGGGCTCAGGGTGATGGTCGGCGTGAGGGTGATGGTCGGGGTCTGGGTCACGGTCGAGGTGAGGGTGACCGTGGAGGTGGGCGGGTAGAAACTGTAGACCAGCGGCTCGGCCCGGGTGTTCAGCAGGAAGGCGATGCCGATAAAGATCACCGCGGTAAAGAGCATGCGGTAGCCCCGCACCATGCGGTCCCGGCGCATGCGGAAGAACGGCAGCCGCCGGGCGGTGCGGATCGAAACCAGCCCGCGCCAGAGCAGAATCACAATGATCACCACCACGAGCGCCAGGGCGGTCTGTATGGCGGTGTGAATGTCCAGGGAGATGTTGGGAAGCTCGAACATTGAAATTGTTGGCACGCGGCCTGCCGGGCAGCGCGCGGGCAGCCTTCCAGAGGTGGCCTAATTGTAGCCCGGAATGGCTGGACGTGAAAGGGTCAGGCCCTATCCATTCATCCTGGATTAATGATTGGACCCTGTCTTTGATTTAGAGCGCTCGAAAGCTGCAAAAAAGGGTATTTTCTAGCGGGCAAAGCCTGGCAGAAAATACCCCTGCAGAACCGTCGAATGGACCACTGATCGTTGAGGCCAGTTCACCGGCGGGCCGGTTCAGCCTCCACCGGATTTCTCAGCGCGCCAAGGCCCTCGATGGTGATCTCCACCACGTCCCCCGGCTCGATGCGGCCCACACCGGCCGGCGTGCCGGTCAGGATCAGGTCGCCCGGCTCCAGGGTCATCACCGAGGAAATAAAGGCGATCAGCTCTCTCACGTTGAAGATCATGTCCCGGGTAGAGGCCATCTGGCGCA
>JAEWYL010000290.1 GCA_023395675.1 Chloroflexota bacterium
GCCCCCAGCCGTGCCCGCCTCCACACCGTCTCTGAACTCGATTCTCCCCCGCTCCCACCCCGAAATTCTGAGAAATTCCTGATAACGCCTCGATTTCGCTTGCGTTCTTTTACCGCATAAGCTACAATCACTATGGATTTGTTCCATTGTTCACATACTTCCCATTTCCCACGCTTCAGGTGATGACAGGCAGGTTCCAATCATGACGCTCGAGGAAGAACATCGCAAGCCTTACCGCAAACCTGAGATCATCCACGAGCTGGAGCTGGAGACACGCGCCGGCTCGGGGGTGGGCGATATCGAAGTGGTGGACCCGCTGGGCATTTACGGTCACGGGGAGGAATAAACCGCCCGGAACCCTCCGGCCGGCCCCCACCCGGCGGCCCCGCCCCGGCGGAAGCCACCTGTTTTCTGCATGCACCCTTCTCTGCCCGCAGGGGAAGGTGGGGTTTCGCGTGGATACCGTTCGGCGAGCTTCTTCCCGGCTGAAGCTCGCCGCTTCGTTTAACCGCCATTCCGGGCCGCCGCGCCCTCCGGACCGCAGGCCCAGGCCGCCCGCGCGCCCGGTCCATCCCAAAACGGGGTCTGCATGACACACAAACTGCTTCTTCTCTGCCTCGTCCTGGTCCTGCTGTTCACCGCCGCCGTCCCAACCCCCGCCCCGGCCGGAGCGGAGCGCCCCGTCCTGCGCCTGCTGCGCTCGGATGCGCAGGGCGTGCTGCTGGAGCTGCTCAGCCCTCCCCCCGCGCTTGAAAGCGTGACCCTGGCAGGGGCGGGCGGGCAGAGGCGCCCCTACCAGCAGCTTGCGCTCGCGGGCGCCGGCGCCGCGGCGGAGCCCGGCCGGCCCGCCCTCCCCCGGGTGAGCGCCCTGCTCGCCGCGCCCCCCGGGGCGCAGGTGGAGCTGCGCCTGCTGGAGGCCGCCGAACGGCCCCTGGACGGGCGGGTGGAGCTGGCCCCCGCGCCCGCCCCGGCCCCGCTGCAGGAGGAGTTCACCCCCGGCGAGCTGGTCTGGGAGCCGGACCCGGCGGCCTACGCCTCGCCGGAGCCCTACCCCACAGCCCCCGCCGCGCTGGGCGAGAGCGCCTGGCTGCGCGACCGCCGTCTGCTGCCCCTGGCCCTCTATCCTTACCGCTGGGTCCCGGGCGAGGGACGCCTGCTCTGGACCCCCCGCCTGCTGGTGGAGGTGCGCTTCAGCGGGGCAGAGGCCTCCCTGCAGGGCGAGGCGGCGCTCCCGCCCGCGCAGGACCCCTTCGCCGTCCTGCTGGAGGCGGAGGTGCTCAACGCGCAGGCCGCCCGCGGCTGGCGCGCCGCGCCCCCCCTGCCCGCCGCCCATCTGCAGTCCGCTGGCGTCCAGCCTCTCGGCGCGACCGGGCCGCGCTACCGCATCCCCATCACCGAGGACGGTCTCTACCGCCTGGATTACGCCGCCCTGCGCGCCGCCGGCCTGCCGGTGGAGACGCTGGACCCCGCCGCCTTCCGCCTGGAGAGCCAGGGCCGCGAGGTCGCCCTGCGCCTGAGCGACGACGGCGACGCCCGCTTCGAGCCGGGCGAGAGCCTGCTCTTTTTCGGCGAGCGCTTCCGAGGGGCTACCCTGGCGGAGCTGTACCGCGCCGAGAACGAGCACTGGCACACCTTCGAGCGCCACTACCCCGACGGGACCCTGCGGCCCTGGAAGCCCGAGCTGAACGCCCTCATGCTGGAGAAGTACACCCGGGAGAACGTCTACTGGCTGAGCTGCGGGGAGACGCCCGGCCTGCGCATGCAGCCCGCCCCGCAGCCGCCCGCGGGCAGCAGCCCGCCGGCCGCCGACGTCTACCGCGCCGTGGAGCGCTTCGAGCAGGACCTGACCTGGAAGGGCCTGCTCTTTTCCAGCGAGGAGACCTGGTTCTGGCAGGAGGTCGCCGGGGGCCAGACGGCCTCCTTCCCGTTCACCGTCTCCGCCCTGGCGGGGGGCGTCGAGACCGCCCGCCTCTGGGGCGAAGCGGCCGCCCGCAGCTACAACCTCAACGCGGCCCCCGACCACCAGACCCGCCTCTACCTGAACCGGGGTGCGAACCCCGCGCCGGTCCTGGACCTGACCTGGGATAACCGCAGCCGCCTGGCCTTCGAGGCCAGCCTCCCGCAGTCCGTCCTGCAGGAGGGCCAGAACGAGCTGGTATACGAGGCCCTCCTGACCCCCGCCATGGCCTCGGACCGCATCGAGTTCGACTGGTTCGCCCTCGAGTACACCCGCCTCTTCCGGGCGCAGGGCGAGGCCCTGGACTTCACCACCCCCCAGCCCGGCCCCTGGACTTACGCCATCTCCGGCTACAGCGGCGCGGGCGACTATGCCGCCCTGGAGCTGGCGGACAGCTTCGCCCCGCGCTGGATCGCGGGCCTGCAGAGCAGCGCCGGTACGCTCAGCTTCACCCACCAGGGCGCGGGCGGCGAACGCCTGTACGCCGGGCGCGTCCGCGACCTGGGGCCCGAAGACCTGAGCCCCTACACCCCGCCCGCGCTCGTCCCCGCCGATTACGTGATCGTCTCCCCGCCCGAGCTGCTGGAGGCCGCGCAGGCCCTGGCGGACTACCGCGAGAGCCGCGGCCTGCGCGCGCAGGTGGTGAACGTGGACGACCTGTACGACCAGTTCAACTTCGGCATCCGCCACCCGCTGGCGGTCAAGAATTTCCTGGCCTCCACCTTCGACCCCTCCTTCTGGCCGCGCCCGCCCACCTACGTGGTCCTGCTGGGCGACGGGCACTGGAACCTGCGCTACGCCCCGCTCAGCGGCTTCGACCCCGGCCAGCCGGACTTCATGCCCCCCTACCTGGTGTGGGCCGACCCCTGGCAAGGCGAGGTGGACAGCGCCAACCTGCTGGCCGCGGTGACGGCGGACCCCGGCAGCGGCAGGACCGACCCCCTGCCCGACGTGCTCATCAGCCGCCTCCCGGTGGAGAGCGCCGCCGAGCTGCAGGCGGTGCTGGACAAAATCCGCCTCTTCGAATCGCTCTCCCTGGCCCCCGGGCGCGAGCGGGCCCTGTTCCTGGCGGACGACCTGGACGCGGCGGGCGACTTCAAGCTGGCCTCGGAGCGGCTCATCGCCGGCTATTTCACGCCCGCCGGCTTCGAGGTGGAGCGGGTTTACGCGGACGACCTCGCCGGCCCCGCCGCGGTGAAATCCGCCCTGACCGCCGCCCTGGCCGGGCCGGGCGCCCTGCTGCTGAACTACGCCGGGCACGGCTCGGTCACCCGCTGGGGCAGCAACTTCCTGGAGAGCGAGGACGCCCCCGCCCTGCGCTACGCCGGGGCGCCCCCGCTGGTGCTCTCTATGACCTGCCTGGACGGCATGTGGGCCTACCCGACCTCCGAAGCGCTGGCGGAGGCGCTGCTGACCGCCCCCGGCGCGGGTGCGGTGGGCTCCTTCTCCCCCACCGGGCTGGGCCTGTCCTCCGGGCACGACGAGCTGAACCGCGGCTTCTATGACTACCTCTTCGGGCAGGCGAGCCCGCGCCTGGGGCAGGCGGCCCTGGCCGCCAAGCTGCGCCTCTACGCCGCCGGGCGCGACCCCGACCTGCTGCACACCTACACCGTCTTTGGCGACCCGGCGCTGCTGGTGCGCTTCTCGGTGCTGGACGGCCCGCTCTACCGGCGGGTCTCGCTCCCCCTGCTGTGGCGCCGCTGATGCCGGCCCCCTACGAGCGCGCCGCGCTGGAGCTGTGGGCGCAGGCAGGCGAGGGCGGGGCCCTGCTGGGCCTGCGCGTGACCGGGCGCAGCATGCAGCCCCTCCTGCGCCCCGGGGACCGGGTGCTGCTGGAGCGCGCCGCCCCTGAAAGCCTGCGCCCGGGCGACCTGCTGGGCCTGCGCCGGGGTGGGGAGTTGGTCACCCACCGCCTGGTCGCCTGCGCGGGCGGCGCGCTGCTCACCCGCGGCGACGCCTCCCCCCGGCCCGACCCGCCTTTCGCGCCTGGGGCCGTCCTGGGGCGGGCGGCGGCCCTGGAGCGCGGCGGGCGGCGCCTGGACCTGCGCCAGCCGCCCTGGCCCGCCCTCAACCGCCTGCTGGCCTGCCTGGCGCGCCTGGAGACCGGCGTCTGGCGGCGCGCCGGCCGCCAGCCCGCCCAGGCCTTAACCCAGGCCCAGCGCCGCCAGGCCAGGGAGGCGGGGCGGGTGCAGCC
>JAEWYL010000246.1 GCA_023395675.1 Chloroflexota bacterium
GGTCCCAGCCGGGCGCGCAGGGCGGCCGCGCCGCGCCGCAGGCCCCGGGCCAGTTCCCGCGGGGTGAGGGCCAGGCGCCGCACGGCGATATCGAAGGGCAGCAGCAGGGCCGCCAGGGCCAGCAGCCAGGGCCAGACCGGGCGGCGGGCGCGCCCGGCCTCGAAGTCGCGGCGGAAGACCGCCTCCGGCGCCTCGGGCGCGAGGCCCCCGCCGGCAATCCCCGCCAGCCGGGCCAGGGCCTGCGGGTCGCCCTCCAGCTCCCGGTACTCGGGCGAGTAGGCGAAGACCCAGCCGGTGGTCTCCGCCGCCGCCTCCGGGCCGGGACCCGCATCCGTTGGCGGGGCCTCTCCGGAGAGGCCGATCAGGTACACGCCCGGCTCCCCGGGGGTGAAAACGGCTTCGTAGCGCCCCGAGGCGGTCTGCTCCAGCGCCAGTTCCAGCGCCTCGCCCTGCGGGCTCAGGAGGCGCGCCTGTAGGGCATAATGGTTCAGGTACTCGCCCGCCGCCGTCTGGGCGTTCACCACCAGGCGCGCCCGGTCCCCTTCCAGCTCCACCCGGGCGTCCAGCACCCCGGTGGAGGGCTGGCGCAGGGTGTAGCGCACCGCCTGGGGCCAGAAAGCGGCGTAGCCGGGCCAGGCGAGCCAGTCCCGGGCCCAGCGCCCGGTGGCGTCCGAGGTGAAAGCCACCGCCCGGCCCAGGCCGTACTGCCAGGAGGCCAGGATGGGGTCCTCCTGGGGCGAGAGCAGCACATTCCGGGCGGAGGCCTTGGGGCTGGTGGCGACGTAGCCGTGCAGGGGCGGCGTTTCGTTAATCCCGGAGAGGATGGGCGAGGGCGCGCCCAGGAGCGGGTAAAAGCTCTCTTCAATAATATACGAGCGCGAGGCCAGGGAGGTCTCTTCGGTGAAGATGCTCGGGATCGAGCCGGGGTCGGCCGCGAAGTGGTAGCGCCCCCCGCCGGCGGCGGCGAGGTCGGGCAGGAAAGCGGCCGCGTCCTGGCCCACGCCCACCGTCGAGAGGGTGACGCCGTGCTCGCCGTACAGCTCCAGGGCCAGCTCCTGGAGGCCGGCGGGACTGGCGCCCCCGTCGGTGAGCAGGATGATGTGCTTCACCTGGCCCGGGTCCTGGGGCAGCTCCCGGGCGGCCGCCTGCAGGCCCGCCAGGATATCGGTGCCCCCGCCGGTGCGCAGGCCGGCGATGGCGGCGCGCAGACCCTCGGGCTGCGTGAGGTCCTGGATGGGCGCCACCCAGGTAGCGCTGTCGTCGAAGGCCACCACCCCCACCCGGTCGCTGGGGAAGAGCAGGTCGAGGGAGCGAATGGCGGCTTCTTTCGCCAGCTCCAGCTTGGCGGCGCCCCCGCTGGTCTCCGCCATGCTGCCCGAATGGTCAATAATGAACAGCAGGGTCACCACCGGGCGGCGAAGCGGGTCTTTGAGCTGCATCTCGACCGGCAGGGTCTCCTCCAGGGGGGTGCGGTAGTAGCCCCCGACCCCGAAGCTGGTCGGGCCGCCCACCGCCAGCAGCCCGCCCCCCAGGTCACGCACGTAAGCCTGCAGGGCCTCCATCTGGCGCTGGCTCAGCGAGCGGGCGGGCACGTCCACCAGCACCACCGCCGAATAGGGCAGCAGGCCCGAGGCCTCGGGGGGTAGTTCGCCCGGGGCGGCCGCCTGCACCTGGATCTGCGCGGCCTGCAGCGCCTCCCGGAGCTGGGCGGCCTCGTCGGGGCGGGTCTCGCCCGAAAAGAGCGCCTCCCCCGGCGGGGGCGAGACCACCAGGACCCGTGGCGGTCCTTCGACCTGGGTGAACCCCGCCAGGCGGTTGTTCTGGAAAAAGCCGTCCGCCGCAGGGTCGAGCTGGACCTCGTAAACGTAAAAACCCGGCTCCCCGGCGCGCAGCGGCAGGCTGAACTGCTCCTCGCCCGGGCCCAGCTCCAGCTCGCCCTCGTACACCAGGCTCTCCCCGGCAAACACGCGCACCCCGGCGCGGGTGGGCTGCGAGGCGGCCGCGCCGATCTGCAGCTCGAAGGTCTCTCCCTGGCGCAGGTTGGGCGGCAGGTCCACCCGGGTGAGCAGGGCCTCCGGCCCCTCTCCGGCGGGCAGCGGGATGGCCCAGAGCTCCACCCCGCCGGAGGCGGCCAGGCGGGCCGCCGCGGCCGCCTCGCCGGTATTGTCCTGCCCGTCCGAGAGGATCACCATGCGCTTGCCTGCCTCCGGCGGGTAGAGGGCCAGCCCCAGGCGGATGGCCTCGCCCAGGTCGGTGGCCCCGGTCTGGGGGACCGAGGCCAGCGGCCCCAGGACCGGGCTGGAGGACATGGGGCGCTCGACCAGCGCGTCGCCGCCGAAAACGACCACCGCCGCCTGGTCCCCGGCGCGCATACCCTCCAGCGAGCGGCGCACGTAGCCCAGCGCGGCCTCCCGGGAGGCCTCGGGCATGGAATCGGAGGCGTCAATCAGATACACCACCGCCAGCTCCTGCGCGGCGCGCACCAGCTCCAGACCCGCCAGCGAGAAGATCAGCAGGGTGAGGATCAGCAGGCGCAGGGCCAGGGCCAGGCGCTCGCGGGCCCGGTTCGGGCCGGGCCGGGGCCAGCCGAGGGCTGCAACCGCGGGCAGCAGGAGCAGCAGGAGCAGGGCGAGGGGGCTGGCAAACCTCATTCCGTCAGACGCCTACCCAAGCGTTCATCTCCTGCGCCGCCCGAGCAGCCAGGCGGCCAGCAGCAGGCCGGCCGCCGCCAGCGCCAGCCCGCCGGCCGCCCGCCGCTGCTCCGGAGTCAGGAGCGCGGGCGGCCCGCCTGCCTCCATGGCGGACAGGGCCTCCCGGAAGGATTCGGCGGGCGGGCGCGCCCTCCAGCCCAGCTCGCGCCGGGCTTTCTCTGCGCTGGCGATGTACGAGGCTTCCAAAATCGCCACCGCATCCCGGCTGAAGAGGGGCGGGATGGGCAGGACCTCGCCCAGGCGGCCCATCAGGGGGGCGAAGGGCCTCAGGTAGCGGCCCGGGATGCTGAAAAGCGGTCCGCTGCGCCCGGTGATCTCCGCCCAGTGCTCGAACATCTCCGCCAGGCTGACCGGCGGCCCGGCCAGGATATAGCTCTCGCCCGGGCGGCCCTTTTCCGCCGCCAGGATATGCCCCTCGGCGATGTCGTCCACGTGGGCGATGGTGAGGGTGAGCTCGGGCCCCGGCAGGATGGGGAACAGGCCGCGCCGGAACTGCTCCATGAGCATGGAGACCAGGCTGTGGTCCCCCGGCCCCACCACCGCCCCCGGCTGCACGATGATCACCGGCGCGCCGCGCTCGATCAGGGGCAGGGCCACTTCGTAATGGGCCTTCCACTTGGTGCGGTCGTACTCGGTCAGAAAAGCCTGGCCCGCGGGCATGCGGTAGCTCTCGTCCACCAGCTGCCCGTGCGTATCGCCAAAGACCGCCACGGTGCTGGTGTAGACGATGCGCGGGATTCCCAGGGCGTGGGCGGTTTCGAGCACGCTGCGGGTGCCTTCCACGTTGACGCGCTCGCCCTGCTCCTGGTCCCGGCCGCCCAGGCGGTACCAGCCGGCGACGTGGAAAACCACCTCGCAGCCCTGCATGCCGGTTCGCAGCGCCTCCGGGTCGTTCAGGTCCCCCTGCACAAAAGTCGCGCCCATACGGTGCAGCTCGGCTGCCGAGCCGGCCGAGCGCGCCAGGGCGCGCACGGCGTATCCCCGTTCGATCAGTTTTTGGATCAGCGCCCGGCCGATAAAGCCGGTCCCACCGGTGACGAATGCCTGCATATAAGCCTCCCCCGTAATGGTATAGTCTTGATCCTTGCGTGTGGAGCGATCCCAATATAGCCCTGAGAAGGGTAATCCGCAGTCTATGTGGCGGGCTGTCGCAGCCGCCAGCAGACCCTAATCCTTTTTGAATTTCAGAATCGGTAGCAATCAAAACCCTAAAGGTCGCCTTCAAGTCTCTTTTTAGTCAGGCTCCTTGTGGCGACCTTTAGGGTTTCCCTTCGCTGATCACCGATTTTGATTGTCAAAGATCATAAGGTCGCCTTCAGGTCTCTTTTCAATCTGGCTCCTTGTGGCGACCTTTAGGGTTTCCCTTCGCTGATCACCGATTTTGATTGTCAAAGTTCATCAGGGTCTTTTTCCTTATTATACTCCCCCGCCCGGGGGCCCCTGCTCCTCCTCCCGCAGCCGGTCCAGCAGGGCAAGCAGCTCCTCGTCCGGGGTGATATCGGTCATATCGCTGCCGTAGTGCACAAAACGCACGATCCCCTGGCGGTCCACCAGGACCTGGGCCGGCATACGCCCGAATTTCAGCAGCTTGAACTCCTGCCCGTAGCGTTTGAGCACCAGGTGGTGCGGGTCGGGGATGCCAATGAAGGGCAGCTCGTGCTCCGCCCAGTAATCCTGGAACTCGAAGCGGTTGTCCGGGCCGATCACCACCACCTCGGCCTCCCGCCGGGTGTATTCTGCATAGTTCTGGCGCAACTGCGCCATATGCCTGCGGCAGTAGGGTCAGGTAAAGCCGCGGTTGAAGACCAGCAGCACATATTTCTCCCCGCGGAAGTCCGAAAGCCGCACCTGCTGCCCGTGCAGGTCTTCCATGCTGAAGTCGGGGGCGGGGGTATCGGGCGCGATCCTTTTTGCGCTCATATTTTTCTCCCCGCCCGGCTCCGGGCGCGCAGGTCCGCCACCATACTGTACGGCGCCGGCTCGCTGCCCATGCGCAGAAACCCGCCCCGCCAGCCGTGCTCGTCGGACCCGCCGGTCTGGATCAGGTTGAACTGCCGCGCCAGGGCGAAGAAATACTGCCGCTCGTCCGGGCCCAGGCGCGGGTGGTAGATCTCCAGCCCGTCCAGCCCCAGGTCCGCCAGCTGCGCCACGCGTTCCGCCGAGAGCCGTCCTTCTCCGCAGCTCACCGAAACCGGGTGGGCCAGCACAGCCGCCCCGCCGGCCCTGTGGACCGCCTCGATCACCGCCCCGGCGGTCTGCCCGCTGGGCTTCCCGCGCCGCCAGCGGCTCTCCACCAGGGCCGCGGCGCCGGCCCAACCCGCCGAGGAGGTTTTGCGCTGCAGCACGGCCGCCAGCTGCAGCAGCCCGGCGTAGCGCGGGTTCTCGCTTTTCACCTCGGCCCAGCGCACCGGCTGGCCTTCGGAGTGCAGCCGGCCGGTGCAGGCCTCCAGCCGGGCCTCGAAATCCTGGACCGCCCGCCGGGTGAAATCCAGCAGGCCGGGGTCGTGAGGGTCCACAAAATAGCCGAGGATGTGGATATCCTCCTGGTTGGGCTCGCCGCGCGGGGCCTGCCAGCACTCGTCCCAGCGGCAGGTCAGCTCCAGGGCGGGGACCAGCTCCAGCCCCAGCTCGGAGGCTACGAAAGCGGCTTCATCCAGTCCGTTGAGGTTGTCATGGTCGGTAATGGCCACCGTCTTCAGGCCCAGGCTGGCGGCGTGGTGCAGCACCTGGCCCGGGGAGGCCCGACCGTCGGAGTAATAGGTATGCAGGTGAAGATCGCAGGTGGTGTTGGGCATCACAGCTCCTTCGCCGGTTTCCGGTGATTTGAAAATTGGGTTGGGCGGCTGGCGGGCGGCAGCCGGTCAAAGGCTTCGCCGCCCCTGCTTCAATCATACACCACAATTCACGGGCCGTCCGGGCTGTAGCCCGTCAGTTCGACGAAACCCACTCCCTGCAGCGTTTCGCCCTGCAGGGAGCCGCGGGCTGCCACCGCGCCTTCCCAGTACTGGTACGAGACGTTTAGCTCCTGGTCCGCCAGCAGCGGCCGGACCTCCAGTTCCAGGCCCAACCCCGGCGCCCGCAGCCGCCATCCGGCGGGGTACTGCGCGCCGCTCTCGGGGCTGCGCCAGCGCCCGGTGACCTCGACCTCGAACTCGTCCCGGCTCAGGGAGCGCACCGCGCCGTCCGGCTCCACCCAGGAACCGCTCGAGAAGGGGTCCACCGTCCCGTCCTCGCGCCGGATCTGGAACACCATCAGCTCCCGGCCCCCCTCAAACTGCAGCGAGAACCAGTCCCAGCCGGTCTGGCCCTGGGTGAGGGCGCTGGTGCTGTACTCGTGGTCCATCCAGCTCGAACCGTCCAGCGCATAGGTCCTGCCGCCGGTCGCCAGCGTGCCGGTGGAGAGCAGGCGGGTCAGGCTGTAATAGTAGGAGGCGTTGCCCTCCTGCGGCCCTTTCTGGCTGTAGCCGTCCTGGCCCTGCAGCACCGGGGGCTTGGCCTCGGACAGCTCCAGTTCCAGCGCGACGTCCTCCTGGGCGGCGCGCAGCCGGTAGCGGCCGGGGCTCAGCTCTTCCACGCGCCAGTCCTCCAGCCAGACCTGGAAAGGCCCGCTCTGCGCCCCGGCCAGGCCCGCCGCCCCGCGCGCCAGCCGCTCCCAGGCCCGGTGGCCCGCGCCGTCGATGTCGCTGAGGGCGAAATGCGCCATATAGGCCTGGTCGGCGGCCCAGTCCGAGGCTCGCTCCCGGCGCAGGTCCGGCGGGACGACCGCCCGGCGGAAGAAGGTGAGCTGGTAGCCGAAGCGCCGGCCCTCGTCTGCCTGCAGGTTGCCGGTGTAATACCACCACTCGGTCTGGAAATCGGGGTGGGGGCCGTGGTCCTGCGGAAAGCGGATCTCGCCGCCGGGGAGGGCGCGGGCGAAGCTCTCGTCCGCCTCGCCGGATAGCTCGGCGGCCGGCCCGGCGGCGGCGATCAGCCGGGCCTGGACCGGGCGCTCTTCCCAGCGGTCCAGCAGCAGGGCCAGCGCCAGCGCCCCGGCCAGCAGGGCCAGGAGCAGGGCAATGCGGGTGATTTTCTGCCTTGAAGGTGTCATCAGGTTTTTATTCGGAACGCAGCGCCTCCGATGTCATCAGGCGGCTGATATGGCGGGCCGGGGCCACCCCCGCCAGCAGGGCGGCGGCGACCGCCGTCAGCAGCGCCAGCAGGAAGGGGTCGGGGACCACCTGCATCTGCAGGGTCCAGCCGAAAGAACGCCGGTTGATGATGAAGACCAGGATCAGGGCCAGCACGTAGCCGGTGGGCATCGCCAGCAGGCCCGCCGCGGCCCCCATCAGGCCGGTCTCGATCATCACCAGCCCCCAGAGCTGCCGGGCGGTCAGGCCGATGGCGCGCAGGATGCCCAGCTCTCGCTGCCGCTCCAGCTCGATGGAGAGCAGCGAGGCCAGCACCCCGATGAAAGCCACCACCGTCGCCAGGAGCTGCAGCGCGGCGGTGATGGCGAAGGTGCGGTCGAACACCTCCAGCACCTCCCGGCGCAGTTCGGCGTTGGGGCGGACCACCAGGGTCTGCAGTGGGGCCAGCCGCTCCTGCAGGCGGCGCGAGAGCCGGTCCGGGTCCACCCCCTCCTCCAGCTGCAGGGCGACCCCGGTGATGGCGGGGTCGTCCCAATAGCGGCGGTAGGTGTCCAGCAGCATGGTCACCGTCCCCTGGGTGGAGGCATAATCGTAATAGACGCCCGCCACCCGGAAGGTCCTCAGGCCCTGGCTGGTGTGCAGTTGGATCTCCGCCCCCTGGCGCGGCAGGCCGAAGCGGTTGGCGAAGGGCTCCGAGACGATCACCTCCCCGGCGCGCATCCGCTCCGGGATCTCCGCGGCGGGCAGGCTGCCCGGCAGGTAGCTGCGCTCCAGGGCCAGCTGCGCGTTGTCGGAAGCGGCGATGAGCACGCTCCCCTCGGGGGAATCCACGGCCACCGAGCGTATGGTGAGGGTCTGGCGCACCCCGGGCGTGTCCTCCAGAATGGGCAGGATCTCGGGCGCCAGGGGCGTGGAGGTGCGGTTGGCCCCCAGGCCGGGGGCGGAGAGATAGATGTCGCCGGAGAGGGTCTCGTTCAACCAGGCGACCACCGTGTGGCGAAAGCTGCCCACCATCAGGCTGACGCCGATGGTGACAGAGACGGCCACCATCAGGGCCGCCACGGCGATGGAGGTGCGGCTGAGCGAATTGACCACGTCCCGCGCCGCCATGCGCCCCAGGCTGCCCCAGAGCAGACCCAGGGGCCGGCCCGCCAGGCGCATCAGCAGGGCGGTGGTGAGCGGGGCCAGCAGGGCGAAACCGATGATGACGGCGAAGGTGCTGCCGAAGCTGAGGGGCAGGTCGCGGCTGGGGATGAGCAGCAGGGCGCCGCCTCCCGCCAGCAGGGCCGCGCCGATCCCGGCTGCCAGCCAGACGGCGGCGCGCGCTTTGCGCTCCAGGCCCGAGCGCGAGAGGGCGGCGCGGGGCGGCACCGAGGCGGCCTCCCAGGCGGGCGGGGCGGCCGCCAGCAGGGTGGCGATCACCCCCAGCAAAAAGCCTTTCAGCAGGCTCCCGGGCGGAGCCTGCACCCCCCGCACCGTCACGGTGAAGAACAGGTCGTTGATGGTCTGGGTCACCAGGCGCACGGCGCCCTGCCCGAGCAGCAGGCCGAGCAGCAAGCCCAGCCCCGCCCCCAGCAGCCCGGCGAGCAGGGCCTCCGCCAGCACCAGCAGGAAAACCTCCGCCCGGGTCACCCCCAGGCAGCGCAGCATGCCGAACAGGGGCCTGCGCTGGACCACCGAAAAGGTGATGGTGTTGTAGATCAGGAACAGGCCCACCACCAGCGCCAGCAGGCTGAGGGCGGTCAGGTTGGTGCGGAAGGCGGCGGTCATCTGCTCCACCGCGCCGGCGCGGGCCTCCACCGGCTCCAGGCGCACGCCCTGGGGCAGCAGAGAGCGGATCGCCCCCGCCTCGGCGCAGCCCGCGCCATCCGCCGCGCAGCCCTCGGGCAGGATCAGGTCAATGCGCTCCAGCCGGCCGCCGCGCCCGGTCAGCTCCTGGGCGGTGGCGATATCCGCCAGCACCAGGGTCTCCAGGCCGCGCCGGCTCAGGTCGTCCTCGGGGCGCAGCAGCCCGATCACGAAGACCTCCTGCTGTCTGCCGCCGGTGTCCAGCAGCAGGCGGCAGGCCTCTTGCGGGCGGCCTCCCTCGCAGGGCTGCAGGCCGAGGCGCTCCGCCAGACCGGTGGAGATCAGCACCGCGCCCGGCTGGGTCAGGAACAGGCTCAGGTCCAGGGTCTGGGCTGCAGGGCGGGCGCTGCTGGTACCGGGGCCGCCCGCCGCAGCCTCGGGCGCCTGCAGGTAGCTGCGGAAGGGGGCCTCCGCGAAGGGGTCTACCCCCAGGAGCTGCAGGGGCACGCCGGGGCTCTGCGGGGAGGTGACGTACTGGCTCAGGATGGGGGCCTCGGCCTGCACCGCCCCGCTCAGGCGCAGGCGGGTGTAGAGCGCCTCGTCCAACCCCTCCGGCCCGCCGCTGATCTGGTGCGTGGCCCGCCCGGTGACCGCCTCGGTGCTCAGGTCGAAGGCCCGGCTGGCGCTGGCGTTCGCCAGGTCCACGGCGATCACCACCGCCACCCCCAGCATGATGCCGAGTATCATCAGCAAACTCTGCCAGGGGTGGCGGGTCAGGTATCGAAATCCAAGGCGTGCCAGGGTTCTGGTGCTCACCGGCTGCGTTTATCCCCCTCGCCCTGCGCTGTGCAGTTCGCAATCAAAATCACAATTTTCTGTGGTACACCCGGTGGTTTTTGTAGGGTTTTCCGCCCAGGTTCTCCAGGTCGCGGCGCATGTTCACCGCCGTCTCGGCGACCTGAGTCAGGTCGGCGTGCTGGAAGTTGTAGTCCCGGATGGTCTTCTCCATCTCGGAATAGAGCAGGGCATTGCCGCCGCGCCCCTGGAACTCGGGCAGGATGCCGGTCCCGTTCAGCGCCACCCAGTCGGTGCGCCGCATCTCCAGCAGCAGGTCGAAGAGGCCGAAGGGCAGCAGCCGGCCCTTCGCCCGCTGCAGCGCCTTGGACACGTCCGGGAACGCGAACAGGAACCCGACCACCCGCTCACCGTGGGTGATGATCTTGATCAGGCGGTGATCGGCGACGGTGAGGATGTTGCCCACCACGAAGTCAATCTCCCGCTGGGTGAGCGGGTAATACTCCCAGTTGTTGACGAAGGCCTCGTTGTAGGCCTTCCCGATGCGCGCCGCCCAGTCCTTCAGCTCGCGCTTGCTTTTGAACTGCTTCACGCCCAGCGTGCCGCGCTGGATGACGCGCTCGGCGATGCTGTGGATGCGCTCCGGCAGCTTGAAGGTGTCCGGGGTCAGGTAGCAGGAGACGAAATCCACCTCTTTCTCGAAACCCAGCCCCTCCAGGAAGCGCGGGTAAAAAGCGTAGTTGTAGTTCATCATGGTCATCATCTGGTGGTGCTCGTAGCCTTCCACCAGCAGCCCGTACCCGTCCAGCGGGCCCAGGCCCTTCGGCCCCACGATGGTGTCCAGCCCGCGCTCCCGCGCCCACTCGAAAGCCCGCTCGAACAGGGCCCCGGCGATGGCCTCGTCCTGCTCGCACTCGAAGAAGTAGAAATGAGCCTCCTTCGTGCCGTGATACTGGTTGAACGGGCGGTTTTCGAACACCCCGACGCGCCCGACCACGCGCCCGTCCTGCAGGGCGGTGAAGAAATCTCCGCTGGAATGCTCAAAATACGGGTGTTTTGCCCGGTCCAGGTAGGCGTAGGCGTCAATGAACAGCGGCGGCACCCACTGCGGGCAGCCGGAATACAACCGGTAAGGGAGGCGCACGAAGCGGTTTACCTGCCCCTTATCCTGAGTATCAACCTTTTCAATGGTGAGCATGACGAGTCTCCGGGGTTTATGAGTATGAGTCCGATGGGCCGGCGGCCGCCCGGGGGCAGCGCAGCCTGTTAAGTATAAACCCCTTTTCCCCCGCTGCGGCGCGCTCCTGTTTCCCTCGGGCGTGAATTTCCGGCCCCGCTCCGTGTTCCACCCCACCCTGCACGGTGCAGGACGTTCAGGTGCGCTCGCCTTTGAGCTGCAGGCCGGTCTCTCCCCCGCTCCCGGGTCTTAACACGCTTTTCTCCGCCTCCAGCAGCCGGCTCTCCTTTAAGACCAGCACGCGGTCGGCGTAGGAGGCCGCCTCCTGGCTGTGAGTGACCATGATCAGGTTTTTGCCCGCCTGGCGCGTCAGCCGGTCGAGCAGGGCGAGCACGCCGCGGCCCGTCTCCTCGTCCAGGTTGCCGGTCGGCTCGTCCGCCAGCACCAGCAGCGGGTTGTGCACCAGGGCCCGGGCGATGGCGACCCGCTGCTGCTCGCCGCCCGAGAGGCGGTCGGGGAAGGTCTTCAGGCGGTCCTCCAGCCCGACCTGCGCCAGCAGTTCGGCGGCGCGCCTGTCGCCGTGCGCCTGCCCGGTCAGCTCCAGGGGCAGGCGCACGTTTTCCAGCACGTTCAGGGTGGGGATCAGGTTGAAGAACTGGAAGATGAAGCCGATGTTCTCCCTGCGGAAAAGGGTGCGCCGGCCTTCGTCCAGGGCGGTCAGCTCCTGCCCGTCAATCCAGATCTGCCCGCCGTCCGGGCGGTCAATGCCGGAGATCAGATTCAGGAGGGTGCTCTTCCCGCTGCCGCTCTTTCCCAGGATGGCGGTGAACTCGCCCCTGGAAAACTCCGCCCCTGCCCGCTCCAGCACGCTGCGGGTCTCCGAGCCCTCCTGGTAGCGTTTGGTGAGGTCTGCAATGCGAATAAATGGTTCTGTCATGGTTCAGCGTTGAGGCCCGGGCGGCACGAAGCGCTTCAATGGCCGGCCGCCGTCTCGCGGTCCAGGCTCTCGATGGCGTCGTGGATGGTCAGGGCGCTGCGCCGCAGGGCTTCGTTCTCCTCGTCGCTCAGCGGCGGGTAGAAGGTGTCCAGCACGCCCTGCCCGCCGATCATCTGGGGCAGGGAGACCGTCACGTGCGGCACGCCGGCCACCTCGGCCAGCGGGGTGCAGACGGTCAGGATGGCGCGCTGGTCCCGCCAGATCACCTCGACGATGCGCGCCAGGGCGCTGCCCACGCCGTAGTAGGTGGCCCCTTTGCCCTGGATGATGTTGTAGGCCGCGTGCCGCACCTGGTAGTCAATCTCCATGCGGTCCTCGTCGCAGACGCTCAGCTCCCGCATATCGCAGAATTCGTCCAGCGAGACGCCTGCCACCGAGACGATGGACCAGGTGAGCACCTCCGAGTCTCCGTGCTCCCCCAGCACGTAGGCGTGGATCTGATGCGAATCGATGCCCAGCCGCTTCCCGAGCAGGGCCCGGAAGCGGGCCGTGTCGAGGGTGGTCCCGGAGCCGATCACTCGCGTGGAGGGGACGCCGTACTCCGCCGCGATGCGGGCGGTCAGGTGGGTCATCACGTCCACCGGGTTGCTCGCCACCAGCAGGATGGCGTCGGGAGCGTGCTGCAGCACCTGGGGGATGAGCTGCTGGAAGATGTCCTGGTTGCGTTTCAAAAGCTGCAGCCGGGTCTCGCCCGGGCGCTGGGCCACTCCGGCGGAGATCAGCACCACCCGCGCCCCGGACAGGTCGGAATACTCGCCGGCGTGAACCTGGAGCGGGAATGCGAAGGGGACGGCGTGCAGCAGATCGTCGGCCTCCGCCTGGGCCCGCTGCTTGTTGACGTCCACCACCACGATCTCCCGCCCAATCCCGCGCATGATCAGGGCATAAGCCGCCGTAGCGCCCACCATCCCCGTCCCAACGACACCGATTTTCATCTTACCCTCCTGTTTCCCCGGCTGCTCCGGCGCTGGGCTGAGCAGTACCGGTTTTTACTGCACCCCTCCGGCGTGGAGTGAGAGCGGCGGAGCCTGCAGCCGCTCAACCCCTTGTTTGGCTGATTTCTAGTTTACTACACCCGGCCTCAGCGGGCCGGGAGCTTGGGTGACCGGCGCTTTGGCTTTCACCCAGGCGTTTTGTCAGGCCGCTCTGCGCAGGCCCTGCGGCTGAGCGGGTTTCCCCAGCAGTTCCCTCAGGGCCGCCTCCACCTCTGGGAACTGCCACTGGAAGCCGAGCTCCTGCAGGCGTTTGGGGACCTGCCGCTGGCTGCCGAGCAGGATCTCGGCCTTCGCCCCAAATACCAGGCGCAGGGCGAAGGCAGGCACCGGCAGCCAGGAGGGCCTGCGGAGGACCTGCGCCAGGGTGCGCCCGAAAGCGCGGTTGGTGAGCGGCTCGGGGGCGCACAGGTTGAACGCCCCGGAGGCCTGGGGGTTTTCGATCAGGAAGCGGATGCCGCGCACCTCGTCCAGATGATGGATCCAGGAAAACCACTGCCTGCCGCTGCCCAGCGGCCCCCCGACGAACAGGCGGTATGGCAGCAGCATGAACGGGAAAGACCCGCTCTCCAGGCTGAGGACCGAGGCTGCGGTGCGCACCACCGCCCGGCGCACCCCCATTTCCTCCACCGGCTGGGTGCTGGCCTCCCAGGCCCGGCACACACCGGCCGCAAAGTCGCTGCCCGGGCCGGCTGCCTCGTCCAGAATCTCGTCCCCCCGGTCGCCGTAATAGCCCACGGCCGAGGCCTGGATCAGGACGGCGGGTTTCACCCGCGCCTCGTCCACCGCCTGGGTGACCGCCTCCCCGGCCCTCACCCGGCTCAGCAGGATTTGCTGGCGCTGCGCGGCCGTCCAGCGCCGGGTCAGGAGCGCTGCAAACGTGCCCCCGGCCAGGTTCTCCCCTGCCAGGTTCACCACCGCCCCCGCCCCCTCAGCCAGCTCGCCCCAGCCTTTCGCAGTCCTGGCGTCCCAGGCCTCGACCCGCACGCCGGGCGGCAGCTTTCCCGCCCCCCGTTCCGGGCTGCGGCTCAGGACGATGACCTCATGCCCATCCTGCGCCAGGCTGCGCGCCAGCCCTCTCCCGACCAGGCCCGTCCCCCCGGTGATGATCACACGCATTTTTCCCCTCTCCTCCCCGGCCCGGGCGGGCCGCGGTGAACATCAATCGAACCAGAAATATTTCCAATGCGCCTCTGCCGCCTCGTGGACCGCAAACCAGCCCTGCGAGGCGGCCAGCTCTTCCGGCGGCAGCTCCAGGATCCAGGCGGTGTGGCTGACCAGGGTCTGGTTATCCAGCGGGTTGTACACGACGAACTCGCGCACGCCTACCTGGTCCAGCAGGAACCTGGGCTGCTCGAAAAACAGGTTGTAGGCCTCCCCCTCCCGGGCGTAATGGTATTTTTCGATGCCGGTCACCCCCGGTGAATAATCTTTCCACACCCCCTGCAGGGCCTCCGGGTAGCGCCCGTGCGCCTGGCGGTAGGCCTCGATATCCTGGATCAGCCCTGCGCTGTTGGCGATGGCGGTCCTGCGGCTGTAGGCCGTGGCGGGAGAGGCCAGGCTGAGCTGAATGACCAGGGCCGCAGCCGGGACGGTCAGGAGGTACGCCGGCGCCGGGTTGAAGCCCTCCCCGGGGGCGGTTTTCATGCGTTTCAGCCCCCGCAGGCAGCGGGAGAAGACCCAGGCCCCCAGGGCGAGCGCCAGCAGGCCCAGGGCGAGGCCCGCGCTGGCGATTGCGGCCAGCACGGTCCCGGCTGCCACCGGCACGGAGAGGCTCACGGAGGCGAGGGCGAAGGCATAGCTGCCGGCGCCGGGGGGCAGGCCGCGCCTCCTGCGCCGGCGCTGCCGCAGCTCG
>JAEWYL010000322.1 GCA_023395675.1 Chloroflexota bacterium
TCCAGCAGGTCCAGGAAGGCGTGGGCGATGAGCAGGTCGCAGCTCCCCCGGTTCTCGCTCCGGGCGGCGTACTGCAGGATGTCCGCCGCCTGCAGGCAGATCTCGGCCTGCTGTCCGGGCCGCTCCAGCCTCAGCCCGACCTCGAAAGCTTTCCCCGGGGAGTGGCCGCCCGGGAGCTCCGTCAGGGAGTAGCCCCGCCCGGCAGCCCACTGCCTCAGCCGGAGCGCGGCCTGAGCCAGGCTGCGCGCGTCGGCGTCCACCGCCCGGCAGCGCACCTGGGAGAAGCCAGCCCGGGCCGGGTCCAGCAGGTTCCAATCGAAGATGCGCTCCAGCATGGTGCCGATCCCGGCCCCGGCCTCCAGCACGCGCAGCGGGCCCTCGCCCGCGGCCGCCTCCGCCTCCAGCGCCGCCGAGAGCGCCGCCCACACCTCCCGGTTCAGGGCGCGGTCGTCCACGCTCTTTTTGGCCTCCAGGTAGCGGGTGAAGGAGTAGTAACCCGGTTCGCTCAATGGCTCTCCTTTCGCAGGCGGGCGTAGATATCGCCGGAGGGGTCGTCCGGCCCCAGGCCGTCCAGCCAGGCGCGCACCTGCCCCGCCCCGGCCCAGGTCCCCCATTCCAGGCGCATGCTCTCCCCGGTGGAGAGGTTGTACTCGTAGTCGCCCAGTTGCGCCAGACGCTCCAGGCAGCCCGCCGCCAGCGCGGAAGCGGCCGGGATAACCTCGAAGGACAGGCGCGGCAGCGGGCGGCTCAGCCCTTTCAGAATCTCCAGTTCGTAACCTTCCACGTCCAGCTTGCAGAAATCCGGCAGGCCGTGGCGTTCGATCAGCCCGTCCAGCGTCTCCACCTGCACCGGCACAGCCTGCTCCCAGCGCACCGAGGCGAAGGAACGCGCCCGCGCGACGCTCGCCATCCACTCCTGCGAAAGGGTGGTGACGGTGGGGGTGCGCCGGCTGACGAACATCTGCGCCTGTCCGGGGGCTGCGCCCAGGGCGCAGCCCTCCAGGAGGATGCCCGGCCTGCGCCCGTACAGGCGGCGCAGCAGGCTCAAAAAGGCGGGCTGCGGCTCCACCGCCACCACCCGCGCCCCAAGGGCCAGCCAGACCCGCAGCCGGCTGCCCACGTGAGCGCCGATATCGAAGCACAGGTCGCCCGGGCGGATGAAACCGGCGTAGAAGCGGCGCATCCTCCCCGCCCTGCCGGGCAGGCCGTAGTACATCAGCAGCGAGCGCAAAAGGCCGAAGGTCGCCATCACGCGGTCAGGCAGGAGAGCAGGAATTCCCGCGCCTGCGCCGCGGACTGCTCCCAGGTGGGGTGGGCCAGATAGCGGCGGCGGGCGGCGCGGCCCATGCGGGCCAGGCGCGGCCGGTCCGCCGCCAGCTCCGCCAGCCGCCCGGCCAGGGGGCCGGCCTCTCCCGGGGGGACGAGAAAACCGTTCTCGCCCGGGGTGATGAGCTCCCCGGCGGCCCCCGCCGCCCCGCCGACCGCCGGCAGGCCGAAGCCCATGCCCTCCAGGTACACGATCCCGAAGCCCTCGTAGGAGGAGGGCGCGGCCAGCACGTGGCTTTCCCGCATCAGGGCGCGCAGGGCGGAATCTTCCACCCGCCCCAGGAACCTCACCCGCCCCCCCAGCCCTTCCGCCTGGGCCTGCAGGCGGCGGGCGTAGGCGCGGTCGGCCTGCGGGCTGCCCGCGATGGTGAGCGCCACCCGTCCCTCCGGGAGCCGCCCCGCCGCCTCCAGCAGGGTGTGCACTCCCTTGCGCGGGATCAGGTTGCCGGCGAAAAGCACGCGCAGCGGGCCCGGCTCGCAGGCGCGCGCGGCAATTTCCGCCTCCTCGATCTCGGGCTGCCGGTGGTCGGCGGCCGGATAGGCGACGACCTGGCGGTCCGGGGCCCGGCCTCCCAGCGCCTTTACCACCTCCTCCCGCGTCGTGCGGCTGTTGAAGATGAACCCGTCCACCCCCTGCAGGTAGCGCCGTTCGACCGCCCGGTAGAGCCTGTTCTGCCAGGCGGGGCGGGCCTCGCTGCTGCGCAGGTGATGCACGATGGCGATCACCGGCAGGCCCGCCCCCCGGCGCGCTTTCAGCCGCCGGTTGAGCAGGAAGAGCGAGGGGTGGTTGAGCTCGTCCTGCAGCAGCAGGTCCAGGCCGTCCAGGGCTTGCTCCAGCCGGCGCAGCAGCGAGGCCGAGAAGTTGTCCCCCATGTGGCGGGCGTAATTTCTCCAGGGCAGGGAGAGGAGCTCCACCCGGTCCCCGGCGCGGCGCAGGTGCTCGACCAGCATGCGGTCGTACAGGTACCCGCCGGAGCTGCCGTCGAGGGAGCCGTAGAGGATCAGGCCGGTGCGCATGGGGGGATTTCCGGGCGAGAAGGGCCGGCGGCCGTTGGATCAGCCGCCCAGCAGGCCGCCCAACTGGCCGCTCAGCCGGCGGCGAGCTCCAGCCGGTAGGAGGCCCAGGCGATCTGGTTCTCCCACAGTTTCACGCTCAGGGCGGTCAGGTGCGGGAAGCGGCGCCGGGGGTCGAGGGCCGCGGCCAGCCCCTCCGCCAGGATGCGGCTGAAATGCTCGATGCTCGGGTTCAGACCGGCGAACTCGGGCAGGTCGTTCAGGGTGCGGTCGCGGTAGCAGGCGGCGAGCTCCTCCAGGCGCGCCTCCACCTCCACGATGTCCACCAGGTAGCCGTGCTGGTCCAGCCCGGCCCCTTCGAGCTGCACCTCCACCTGGTAATGGTGCGAATGTTTCTCGTTCTCCGCGCCCCAGTCCCCGCCCACCAGGTAGTGCTGGGCGATAAAGTCACGCCTGACAGCGATGGTGTACATGGTTTTTCCCCTTTTCATTGGAGCGCCGCCCTTCAGCGGCCGCTTTGCCTCACCCGTAGGTCAGCACCACCTGCAGCGCCTCCTCCGGGTTCTCGTCCAGCAGGCGGTAGGCCTCGGCCGCCCGCTCCAGCGGGAAGCGGTGGGTGATGAAGCTGGAGGGTTCGACGCGCGCCAGCATCTCCCACACCGTCTCCAGGCGGCGGGCTTTCGTCCAGCGCCCGCTCAGGCCGGGGTCCAGGCTGCTCACCTGGCTGCTGATCAGGCGCATGCGGCTGCGATGGAAGCTGCCCCCCAGGTCCAGGCAGGCCGGTTTGGTCCCGTACCACGAGCCGATCACCACCCGCCCGGCGAAGCCCGTGGCGGCGATTGCCTGGTCCAGGGCCTCGGGCGCGCCGGAGACCTCGAAGCTCAGGTCCGCGCCCTGCGGCATGCGCCGCCCCAGCTCCTGGCTCAGGTCTTCAGGCTCCAGGCTGGCGGAGGCGCCCAGCGCCAGCGAGGCCTCCCGCCGCAGCGGGAAGCGGTCCAGGGTGACCAGTTCGGCCAGGGGGAAGCGGGCCAGCAGGGCCGTGGCGAGCAGCCCGACCACGCCCTGCCCGAAGACCAGCACGCGCTCGCCTAGGAGCGGCTGGCCGTCCAGCACCAGGGTCACGGCGGTCTCCATATTCGGCAGGAAGACCGCCTCCTCGAAGCTGAGCGCATCGGGCAGGGGCAGCAGCTCCTCGACCGGGGCCAGGAAATGGCTGGCGTGGGGCTGGAAGGAGAAGACCCTGCGGCCCTGCCACTCGCGCTCGACGCCCGGGCCCAGCTCGACCACCTCGCCTGCCGAGGCGTAGCCGTAGCGGACGGGGTAGCTGAACACGCCGCCCAGGGCCGGCAGGCCGGCGTCCAGCGGCAGGTCCGGCGGGAACTGGCCGCGGTAGACCAGCATCTCGGTGCCGGAGCTGATGGCCGAGAGCCGGGTGCACACCAGCGCCTGGCCCGGTCCCGGAGCCGGGAACCGCTCCTCGCAGAGCGAGACCTGGAAAGGCGCGCTGAAGAGTAAAGACTGTCCGTTCATGCCGCGGGTTCCGCCGCTTTTGAAATCCTGCCCCACACAATTATATCCTCCCCCAACTGCTCGCTGCCGGTCTGCTCCAACCGCAGCCCGCCCGGGGCAAGGGGGGCTTCCACCGAGCGCAGCCCGCCCAGCCACAGCGGCGCCACCGTCACCACCGCCAGGTCCGCCAGCCCCTGGCTGAGAAAACTGGTGAGCACCTGCGCCCCGCCCTCCACCATCAGGCTGTCCAGCCCCAGCGCCGCCAGCCGCTCCAGCAGGGTGGGCAGCGGCACCCGGCCCTGCCCGTCCGGCGGGAAGGCCAGCAGCCGGGCCCCGGCGCCCTCCAGGGCGGCGGCCCGCTCCCCGGACGCCGTCGTGGCGATCCAGGGCCGCCGCTCCGCCGCGGCCAGCAGGCGGGCGCCGGGCGGAAAGCGCAGGCGGCTGTCCAGCACCACCGGCTGCGGGTCCGCCCCGGGGGTCAGGCGCACGTTCAGGCGCGGGTCGTCGGCCAGCAGGGTGCCGATGCCCACCAGGATGCCGGCGTGGGCCGCCCGCAGCTGGTGGGTGAGGGCCAGGCTCTCCGGCCCGCTCAGGGCGAAGGGCTCGCCGCGGCGCGCGCTCAGGCAGCCGTCCAGGCTCTGGGCGTAGCTCAGGGTCACCAGGGGCCTTCCGGTGCGGCGGCAGTGCGCCTCGGCCCCATCCAGCGCCGCCCGGGTCCATGCGATGGCCTGCCTCGCGCCGGGCGGGCTACTCCTGCGCCCGCCCATTCTCTTTGGCCCCGTTCCCCGTCAGGGGGATCAGATTCAGCAGGTGGTTCATGCGCTGGGCCTTGGTGAACAGGTAATGGGCGTTTTCCTCGGTTACGGTGGGATCAATCGGCACCCGCTCGGTCACCCGGATGCCCAGTTCGGCCAGGCGGGAGATTTTTACGGGGTTGTTGGTCAGCAGGCGGATGGAGCGCACCCCCAGGTCCGAGAGGATGTCCGCCGCGGCGGCGTAGTCGCGCTCGTCCGCCTGGTGGCCCAGGGCCAGGTTCGCCTCGACCGTGTCCAGGCCCTGGTCCTGCAGGTTGTAGGCGCGCAGCTTGTCCAGCAGGCCGATCCCCCGGCCCTCCTGGCGCAGGTAGACCACCACGCCCGCCCCCTCGGCGGCGATGGCGCTCAGGGCGCGCTGGAGCTGCTCGCCGCAGTCGCAGCGCAGCGAGCCCAGCACGTCGCCGGTAAAACACTCGGAATGGACCCGCACCAGCAGGTCTTCCTGCCCGGCGGTCTCGCCCATCACCAGGGCCAGGTGTTCTTCAGGCTTCCCCTCAGCCCGGTACAGGATTAGCTGGAGCTCCCCCACTGTGGTGGGGATGCGCGCCCCCGCCTGTCGTTTGAATGGCTGACTGCCTGTCATGGTTTTGACCTCATTTCTACTTGTACTGGCTGTTTCCCCCTGTCCGGAGGCCGGGACCCCCCTCGATCCGCAGCCCCCGCTGGCGCGCTCCAGCCCGGCGTCCAGATCCGCCGGGCCGGGCAGGGTGCGCCGGGCGGCGCCCGGCCTTCAGTTCAACTTTTCACCCCCCTGCGCCTGGTAATCCATGCGGCCCCGCGGGCCGTGCGCCCTCCGGCGGGCGGCTTAATTCCTGCGGTCCAGCAGGAGCAGGATAATCAGGCCCACCTCCACCGCCTTGGTGATGTATGCCAGGGTAGCGCCGGGCAGGGTCTTATCGCCCACCACCAGCCAGGCGAGGATGGTCAGGGCGGCTAGGCCGATCAGCGCCCAGCGCACCAGCCCCTTGCGGCCCTGAGTGAAGGGGAGCGGCAGGTAGAGCCCTGCCAGCAGGAGCAGGTAAGCCACGCCGTTCAACAGGAACAGGGGCGTGAAGAGCGGGTCCGGGGCGACAAAGGCCAGCATCAGGTGTATCACGGCGGTGATCACCGTCAGCAGCACGATCATGATCTGGAGCAGGCCAAACCTGCCGCGCGCGGTTGAATACGTATCGGCTTTCATCGGAAAATCCTCCTTTCAAACAAGCGGTACCCAATAATGCAGCAACCTGTGAACTCTGGGCGATGAAACCGCCCTAAACTACCGGTCATCCCTGGCCGGAGACCCTGCGCTTACCCCTCGGACCCGGCCTGGAGCTGGGACCCGGGCGGCTGGCCGGTTTTCTCGACGCTCAACAGCAGGGCCCCCAGCCACAGGCCCAGGGCGGCGAAGCCCGTGTCGCGCACCCGGATCAGCAGGCTGGCGCTCACCCCGGCGGCTGTGCCCGCGCCCAGGGCCTGCAGGGCCAGGATCTGGCTGGCCTCCAGCGTGCCGATGCCCGCCGGCGAGGGCAGCACAAAGGCCAGGCGCGCCGCCGTGAGGGCGGCCACGGTCTGCAGCGGGTCGAGCTGCAGGCCGAGCAGGCGCAGCGCCAGCCAGTACTCCCCCAGCATGGCGGCCCAGGTGAGCAGGGAAAGCGCCCCCACCAGCAGCCCGGCGGCGGGTTTCTTGTGGAAGAAATCGCCCGCCTGCGCCTCCGAGGTGCGGATCAGGGCCGCAGCCCGCGCCCCCCGGCCTTTCAGGCGCAGGCGCCCTGCCAGGGCCGACAGCGGGCGCCGGCCGAGCCACAGGGTCGCCATATAGCCCGCCGGCAGGAGCAGCAGCCCGGCTCCCAGCAGCGGCAGGCGGGCGGTCCAGGTCCCCAGGGTCTCCACCCCGAACAGGCCGCGCTCCAGGATGACGAAGATCCCGAAGGCCGCAAAAGCCAGGTTCCCCAACAGCTCGTAGAGCTTGTCCACCGCCACCGCGGCCAGCGAGACGCTCCCCGGCACGCCCTGGCGGGCGCGCACCAGGTAGACCTGCAGCGGCTCGCCGCCGAACTGCGGTCCGGGGGTGATATAGGTGATCCCGAAGGCCGCCAGCCGGTAGCCGGCCAGGGCCGGGAACGACACCCGGTAGCCCTGGGCGCGCAGGATCAGCCACCAGCGCCCGCTGAAGAGGGCGAAAATGATGCAGTTCAGGCTGAACAGGGCCAGCAGCTCCCAGGCGCTCAAGCCTCTCAGCCTGGCCCACACCTCCCCCCAGGGCAGGCGGCTGCCGGCCCACACCAGGGGCGGCAGCGCCAGCAGCCAGAGCAACGAACGCAGTCGTAAAGGCCTTTTCCGGTTCACTGTTCTCCAATTCCCCCGTGTTTCGACGCCGCTACTCTCCAAACCGGCGGGTTATCAGCCGGTCCTCCGGGGTCCAGAGCGAGGGGACCCCCGTACCCAGGTAGAGCAGGGCCACCAGGATCCCCGCCAGGGCGATCTGCACCGGAGAGAGGCTGGCGTAGAGCTGCTGCGCGCCCAGCACCAGCAGGCAGGCGATGGAAGCCACCCGTCCCGCCGCCCCCAGCAGGATCAGCAGCAGCAGGGCCGCTTCCAGCAGGGCCAGCACGGCCTGTTCCGGTTCGGGCGGGGCCCCGGCGTTGAAGAGGGCCAGGATCTGCCAGGCCCCCAGCCCGGCGGCCACCAGGCGCAGGGCGGGCGGCAGGATGCGCCGCGCCCGGGGGAGCAGCCCCTGGATCCGCCCATCCCTGGCGGCAGGCCTTACCAGACCGGCGGCGTACAGCCAGTCGTAGGCAAAGCCGAACAGGAAAGGTACGGCGAACAGGGCGGCTGCGATGCGCGTCCCCGGCGGGCCGAAGACGGGCCACAGGATCACCATCAGCAGGCCCATCTGCAGCCCGGCGAAGGCCCGCCGCCGCACGCTGG
>JAEWYL010000337.1 GCA_023395675.1 Chloroflexota bacterium
GACTGCGAGCGCGGCGACTGCGAGCGCGGCGACTGCGAGCGCGGCGACTGCGAGCGCGGCGGCTGCGGACGCGGCGACTGCGAGCGCGGCGCTTTCTACCGCGGCGCCCTCCCGGACGCCGCGGCCCTCCAGCCCGCCCCCGCCCACCGCTTCCGCCCCGCCTCCCGGGATCCCCCGGCTGCAGCCGCGTGAGGCCGGGGGCGGGCTGTTCGAGTACCTGGACGAGCAGGGCCGCCCCGTCCTGCTGGCCGAAATCCAGCCGCTGGACAGGCAGTCGGAAGAGGGGGAGCGCCTGGCCCAGGTGCTGGGGAAGCTCTACCCGCCGGACAGCCCTTACCGGCAGGGGAGCGCCTATCCCCGTTTCCACTTCCCCATCCCCGGCGTCCAGTCCGGCTTCTACGCCCTGGACCGCACCCTCACCCTGCCCCAGATCCTGCGCATGCGCGAGGCCCTGGAGCTTTACACCCGCCCCGAGCTGGAGGCCTTTCAGGGGCAGATCTTCGGCCCGGAGGTCTCTTACGTGCTGGTCGAGGAGCTGGCGGAGGGGATCAGCGGCCTGAACTACGCCGGCACGCGCCTGGTGCTGCTGGACCGGCGCGACCTGTTCGGCAGCCGCTACCTGCTGGCGGCGGTGATCGGGCACGAGGGCTCGCACGTGCTCCAGGGCCGGGCGGGGGGCGAGTTTAGCTGCGAGGAGGCCCTGCGGCGCGAGGTGGGCCTGGGCGAGCTGGCCCCCGATTTCCTCGCCTGGGAGGCGGAGCGCGTCCTTTCCGAGGTGGTGGAGGGCTCCATCGGGGCCTACCACGTCACCTACTGGCTGCTGGAGCGCCTCGGCCTCGACACCCCCGGCCTGCCCGAGGTGATCCGCAGCGGCGAGATCAACGGGCGCCCGGTGGTGCTCTGCGAATTGAATTGAGAGAGGGTTAACCCAGGCACGGCTGCACGGGCAGCCAGAGGGCGGCGCGCTCCGGCGCCTGTTCCCAGGGGGGCGTGGGGCCGAAAGCGAGGATCTCCAGCGGCAGGGCGGGCTGCAGGCCGGCTTTCGGGAGCCAGGTGCAGTAGAGAAAGGTCAGGGTGAGCGGCAGGGTTTCGGGCGGGGCCGCGTGCTCCAGGCACAGGTACTCGCCCGCCGGCAGGGTCTGGAGCACCAGCGGCGGCGCGGCCTTCTCCTGCGGGCCGAGGCTGCGGGCGGCCAGGTAGAAGCCTGTCGTGCCCGCAGCGCCGGGGCAGGCGGTGACGCCGAAAAAGCCGGGGGCGGCTCCCTGCGGCGGGCAGGCATCCCAGCGCCGCGCCAGGGCCTGCCCCAGGCTGCCCCACAGGCGGGAGGCCTCGAACCCGGCCTCCACCGGCGCCATCAGGCCGGCCAGGGCCAGCGGGCCTCGGGCGAGGCGCTGCGGGCGGCGCAGGCCCGGCTGCTGGATATGCTCCAGGTAGGCGGGGGTGAAGGCCGGCAGCAGGGCGCCGCGCCGCGCCTCCTCCGGCCCGCGCCAGTGTACGGGCTGCAACCCCCAGCACCCGCTTGAATGCCCGTGAGAAAGCCTCGTGGCTGTTAAAGCCGTACTCCAGGGCCACCTCCAGCACGCGGCGGTCCCCGCCGGCCAGCGCCTGCGCCGCCTCGCTCAACCGGCGGCGCATCAGGTAGTCGTAGGGGGTGTGGAGGGTGACCCGGTTGAAGGTGCGGATGAAGTGGAACAGCGAGGAGCCCGCTGCCCGGGCCGCGCGGTCGAGGGGGAGCGCCTCTTTCAGGTGCGCTTCCATGAACTCGACGGCCCTCTGGATGGGGAGCAGGTCGTGCATGGGGGGCGCCTTCCTGCGGCCTTCAGCCCCCGGCCGCGCGCACCGGCAGGTAAACGTCCAGCGCGGATTCGGCCACCCGGTCCAGGCCCTTGAAGCGCCGGTCGTAGTACTGGATCGCGTAGGGCTGGCTGCGTTCGTACCCGGCGTCCCGCAGCCAGCCGTCCACCTCCAGCTCCCAGTCGCCCAGGATCGCCTCTCCCTCCAGGGTGAAGACGGCGTAAGTGGCTGCCGGCAGCACCTTCACCAGCAGCTCGACCGGCACCGCCTCCAGACGCTCGACCGGCAGCCCGACGAACACCTCGAAGCGGCCCAGGCTCAGGGTTTCCTCGCCGTAGACGTGGACTTCGTAAGAGGCGTCCGGGGCAGCCAGGCCGCGGATCGCCTCGCCGTGCTGCCCCAGGTAGCGCACCAGCCTCTGCCAGGTGCGTCCGATCTGGTTTTCCTCGGTCCAGACGTCGCTGGCGTCAAACGGGTCGCCGTAGAACGACAGCCCCACCAGCAGGAGCTCGGGTTTGTGCAGAATGACCGGCTGCATAGGCCTCAGGGTTTACCCTCCCAGGTCAACCTCATTCCGGGCAAAGAATTTCCCGGCGTCCTCCATCCACTCCGGCCAGCCGGCCATCCAGCCGGCCTGCCGCACCTCGCGGATGCGGTCGGAGAGAGGGATGTAGGGTTTCAGATCCAGCACGGGGGTGCCGTCCTCGGCGTCGATCCAGGGCAGCACCACCAGGCCGTTCTCCTCGTCCACCTCCAGCCAGGGCAGGGTGGTCAGGGCGATCGGGTTGGGCCGGTAGGGGGCGCGGCAGGCGAACACGCCGGCGGCCACCCCCGGCGCGTAGGGCAGCTCGGTGGTCAGGATGGCGCGCTGTTCCGGGTTATCCACCTGGTCGGCCCACCAGAAGATCAGGAGATGGCTGAACTGGCGCATCTCTTTCAGCGCCGCCCGGTACGGCGGCAGGATTTCCAGGCAGTAGCTGCCCTCGCCGAGGCGCACGAAGCCGATGGGGTGCAGCCGGTATTCCGGCAGTGCGCCGGTGGGTTGCGTAGCCATAAGAGCCTCCTTGGGTGTCAGAACGGGTCCGGTTGAGAACGATCTTCCCAAGGATACCCGCTTCCGGGCGCCCTGTCTTGACCGGGATTGCGCCATCCCTGCCCCGCGGCGTCTCCCGGGCGCAGCGGTTTGACGATTCTTGCGCCGGGCGGGTTCGCGCCGGTCTCATGCCCGCGCAAACCTGCCCCTACCCGTCCGCAGGCGGGCCACCCTCCCCCGGCCTCCGGCAGGGGCGCGGCGGTGCTGGAAGGGTGTTTGCCCGGCCGGCTGCCAGCCGTGCGCCTGCGCGGCGGGAAAATGATCCGCGCGGCCCCGGGGGAACTCTTTAGCCTCGCGGATCGCTCCATGCAAACGCTTATCCTTTCCCGGTATTCACGTTAAAATTACAGTGGCGGGTTTACTACCCTTCATTCTATAGTAAAAACCTGTAAGCCACAGAGAACACAGAGATCAAACCTCCATGCTTCTACCCTGCGGACCCGGTGCGCTCGGTGGCAGAAAGCCTTTGTCTCATTCGATGAATCCGAAAGAATCAAAAAAAGGAGCGAACGCATGAACAAAACACCGGCGCGTATCTTGGGGAGATCCGGGATCGAGGTCAGCCCGCTGGGGCTGGGCTGCTGGGCCATCGGCGGGCCCTGGACGCTGAACGGCAGGCAGGCGGGCTGGAGCACGGTGGACGACCGCGAATCGCTGCGGGCCCTGCGCGCCGCGCTGGACCTGGGCGTCAATTTCTTCGACACCGCCGCCAACTACGGCGCCGGGCACAGCGAGCGCGTCCTGGGGCAGGCGGTCAAAGACTGCCGCGCCGAGGTGGTCATCGCCACCAAGTTCGGCTATCGGGTGGACGAGGCCGCCCGGGAGGTGTACCCCTACGACGAGGTCGAAGAGGAGAGCGACGTCGCCGGACGCCTGCGGCCCAGCCTGGAGGACAGCCTGCGCCGCCTGGGCACGGATTACATTGACGTTTACCAGCTCCACGTCTGGGGGCTGAGCATCGAAAGGGCGTTGGAGGCGCGCGAGGTGCTGGAGGCGCTGGCGCAGGAGGGCAAAATCCGCACCTACGGCTGGAGCACCGACCGCGTGGACGCGGTGACCGCCTTCTCCACCTCCCCGCGCTGCGGCGTAGTGCAGCAGCAGCTCAGCGTCCTGGACGGCAACCTGGAGCTGCTGGCCCTGGCCGAGGCGCTCGGCCTCGCCAGCCTGAACCGCGGGCCGCTGGGGATGGGCGTGCTGACCGGCAAGTACGCCCCCGACGCGAGCTTCGCCCGGGACGACGTGCGCAGCGCGGTGGACTGGCACCCCGGCTTCAAGGACGGGCACCCCACCACCGGGTGGCTGGACGCCCTGGAGGCGATCCGGGAAGTGCTGACCAGCGGCGGGCGCACCCTGGCGCAGGGCGCGCTGGCGTGGATCTGGGCCCGCAGCCCGGTCACCATCCCCATCCCCGGCTTTCGCACCGCGGCGCAGGTGGAGGAGAACAGCAAAGCCATGCAGTTCGGCCCGCTGGCCCCGGAGCAGATGCAGGAGATCGAGCGCATCCTGAAGCGGGACGGCGGCGCTTAACCCGCAGCAAAGACCGGGACCGGTCAAGGGGAGGGTGCCGCACAGCCGCACCCTCCCTTTGATTCCGTTCGGGGGGCTGCCACACAGGCCGGGTGGCGCGCAGATCCCCTGCGGGGGATGTATAATTACGGGGAAGCAAACCAGACCTGTGAGAGGTATAACGCTGGATGGTGAATTGGATCGCCTTTGACGCAGACGACACCCTGTGGCACAATGAGACCCTCTACCACGAGACTCAGGACCGCTTCATAGACCTGCTGGCGCACTACCACAGCCGCGAGTGGGTGGAGCAGGTGCTGTACGAGACCGAGATGCGCAACCTGCAGCATTTCGGCTACGGCATCAAGGCCTTCACCCTGTCCATGATCGAGACCGCCATCGAGCTGACCGAGGGCCGCATCGAGGGCCGTGAGATCGGGCAGATCCTCGGCTTTGGCAAGGAGATGCTGCAGGCCGAGGTGCAGGTGCTGGAGGGGGTGGAGGAGACCCTGCAGCGGCTCTCCGGGGCCTACCGGCTGATGCTCATCACCAAAGGCGACCTGCTGGACCAGGAGCTGAAGCTCACGCGCTCGGGCCTGCGGGAGTATTTCCCGGCGGTGGAGGTGGTCAGCCGTAAAGACCGGGAGAGCTACGCCGCCATCCTGGAGCGGCGCGGCATCCGGCCCGAGGAGTTCCTGATGGTGGGGAACTCGCTACCCTCCGATATCCTGCCGGTGATCGAGCTGGGCGGGCAGGCGGTGTATATCCCCTACGCCCTCACCTGGGCCCACGAGCAGACGGAGGAGCCCGCCCCCGGGGCGAACGGCTATTACAAGCTGCCGGAGATCCGCCGGCTGCCCGAACTGCTGGCCGGGCTGGCCGGCTAGAGCGGCCGCTGCAGGCTGCGGCTGCTTCTGCAGGCTGCGGCCGCTCTGCTCTGAGAAAGGAGAACCCGAATGAAAAGACGTCGATTCCTCAGTTCAATCCTGGTCACCCTGTTCGCCGCGCTGGCGGGCAACTGGGCCGGCGAGGAGCTGCGCTACCGTATCACCGGCGAGCGCGGGAGCCGCTTCCGCTTCACCCGCAGCCCGGGGCCGGAGGCGGAGGTGGACCTGTCGGTCAACCCCGCCCTGAGCAACCTGCTCCCCGCCCTGCTGGTGGGCAGCCTGCGCCGCCCGCACGCGCCCTGGGCCTTCCTCTCCGGGGCCCTGATCAGCGCCTTCATCGGCGACCAGTACGAGGATGAGTTCACCGGTTGGCTCAAGGAAGGCGTCCGGCGCTCATGATCCCCCTGCAGCTCAAGATCACCGGCTTCCTCTCCTACAACGACCCGGTCGAGATCGACTTCACCCGGCTGGAGCTGGCCTGCATCGCCGGCCCGAACGGGGCGGGCAAATCCTCCCTGCTGGACGCCATCACCTGGGCCCTGTTCGGCGTGGCCCGCAAGCGGGACGACTCGCTGATCAATACGCACCCGGAGGTCAAGACCGCCGAGGTGATCTTCACCTTCGCCTACGAGAACAATGTCTACCGGGTGCTGCGCGCCGCCCCGCGCGGCAAGACCACCCAGCTCGAGTTCCACATCCGGCAGAGCGAGGCCTCGCAGGACGGCGACGGGCGTCCGGCGGTCTGGAAGCCCCTCACCGAGCGCACCCTGCGCGACACGCAAGGGCGCATCGAGGCCACCCTGCGCATGAACTTCGAGACCTTCGTGAACGCCTCGTTCTTCCTGCAGGGCCGGGCCGACCAGTTCACCCAGCACCGCCCGAACGACCGCAAGCGCATCTTGGGCAGCATCCTGGGCCTGGAGATCTGGGACGGCTACAAGGCGCGGGCCGCGGAGCAGCGCAAGCTGATCGAGACCGATATTGCCCGGGCCGAAGCGCTGCTGGCGGAGATCCAGTCCGAGCTGAGCGAGGAGGGCGAGCGGCGGGAGCGGCTGCAGGCGCTGCTGGCCGAGCTGGAGCGGCTGGCGGCCCAGCGCGCCACCCAGGAGAAGGTGCTCGAATCGGTGCGCCTGGTGGCCGAGCAGTTGAAAGAGCGGCGCAGGACGCTGGAGAACCGCGCCGGGCAGCTGGCGAAGCTCTCCGCCCGCCTGCAGGAGCAGGAGGAACGCCTGGAGACGCGCCGCCAGGAGCGCGGGCGCTACCAGGAGGTGATCGTGCGCGCCCCGGAGATCGAGGCCGGGTTCCAGGCCTGGCAGCAGGCGCGCGCCGACATCGAGTTCTGGGACGACCTGGCGCGCAATTTCCGCGAGGGCGAGAAGCGCCGCCAGGGCCCGCTGGACGAGATCAACACCGCCCGCGGCCAGCTCGGCAGCGAGCTCCAGACCCTGCAGCGGCAGCAGGCGCAGGCCGCCGCCGCCCGCGAGGCGCTGGAAGCCCTGGAAACCCGCCTGCAGGGGCTGCGCGCGGCCGTGCAGGAGGCCGAGGCCCAGATCGAGACCCGGGCCGGCCTTGAGAGCCAGATCCAGGAGCTGCAGCAGAGCCAGGCCAACGCCAAAGCCGAGAACGAGGTCCTTAAGAAGGACATGATCGAGCTCAAAGCGCGCATCGAGCAGTTGAAAACCGCCGAGTGGTTCGAGTGCCCGCTCTGCGGCCAGCCCACCACCCCCGAGGCCCGCAGCGCCCACATCGCCGAGCTGGAGGCGCGCGGCCGGGAGATGGGCGACCGCCACCGGGCTAACCAGGCCACCCAGACGCAGGTGGAGGCCTCGCTGGAGCAGCTGGCGGCGCGCCGGGCCGAACTGATGCGGGCGGAGGTGGCCCTGCGCCAGCACGGGCAGGCCCTGGCCCAGGCCGAGAGCCAGCAGCAGCAGCTGGAGGTCCAGGTGCGGGAGTGGGAGCAGGGGGGCGAGGCGCGCCTGGCGGAGGTCAGCCGCTCGCTGGAGGAGGAGAGCTTCGCCGCCGGGGCGCGCGCCCGCCTGGCGGAGATTGACGCCGAACTGAAGCAGATCGGCTACGACGCCGCCCGCCACGACCAGGCGCGCAAGGCCGAGCTCGACGGGCGCGCCTGGGACCGGGAGATGCGCGCCCTGGACCGGGCGCAGGCGGCCCTGGCCCCCATCCAGCGCGAGATCGAGGAGCTGGAAAAGGGCATCCAGGCCCAGCGGGATGAGGTGCGCCAGCTGCAGGAGGAGTACGACAATGAGGCTGCCAGCCTGGCCGCCCAGGAGGCCGGCGCGCCCGACCTGAGGGCCGCCGAGCGCGAGCTGCAGGACACGCTGGAGCGCGAGAACCGCATGCGCATGGAGGTGGGGGCGGCGCGCCAGAAGGTGGACGTGCTGGACGACCTGCGCGGCCGGCAGAAGAAGCTCCTCGCCCGCCGGGAGGAGCTGGCCCGCCGCGTGAGCCAGTACAGGCAGCTCGAGCGCGCCTTCAGCAAGGACGGGGTGCCGGCGCTGCTGATCGAGCAGGCCCTGCCCCAGATCGAGGCGCGCGCCAACGAGATTCTCGACCGCCTGAGCGACGGCGCCATGTCGGTGCGCTTTATCACCCAGACCTCGTATAAGGATAAGAAGCGCGAGGACCTGCGCGAGACCCTGGATATCCAGATCAGCGACGGGGCCGGGATGCGCGATTACGAGATGTTCAGCGGGGGCGAGGCTTTCCGGGTCAATTTCGCCGTGCGCCTGGCCCTTTCCGAGGTGCTGGCCCAGCGCGCCGGGGCCCGCCTGCAGACTCTGGTGATTGACGAGGGCTTCGGCAGCCAGGATGCGCAGGGCCGCCAGCGCCTGATCGAGGCGATTAACCTGGTGCGCCCCGATTTCGCCAAGATCCTGGTCATCACCCATATTGACGAGCTGAAGGACGCCTTCCCCAACCGCATCGAGGTGGAGAAGACCGACCGCGGCAGCCGGGTGCGGGTGGTGTAGCGGGGGTGCAGATAGGATTAGGTGAGTAAGAAAAAGCTCTCGCCAAGGCGCAAAGACGCAAAGAAGAACAAGCTGCTTTTCTTCCCTGGCGTCCTGGCGTCTTTGCGAGAGTGGTTGGTCTTCAGGGGGAAAGCGGAATGACTGCCCTTGACAGCGTGAGCCTGGCCCTCCTCGCCCTCTCCACCCTGGTCTTCCTTGCCGGGGTGGCCCTGGTCGCGCTGATCCACAGCCGCTACCACCTGGATATCGTGGTGCGCCCGGAAGGGCAGGCGGCGCCTGGCCCCGCGGAGCCCCTGCCCCTGATCAGCGTGATCGTCCCGGCGCGCAACGAGGCGCGCAATATCCGGCGCTGCGCGGGTGCCCTGCTGGCCCAGGATTATCCCCATTTTGAGCTGATCGTGGTGGACGACCGCTCCAGCGACGGCACCGGCGCCCTGCTGGCGGCCCTGCAGGCCGGGGCCGGGGGGAGGCTGCGGGTGGTGCAGGGCGCGGAGCTGCCCCCCGGCTGGGCAGGAAAGCCCCATGCCCTGCACCAGGGCGTGGGGCAGGCCCGCGGGGAGTGGCTGTGCTTCGTGGATGCCGACACCTTCGCCGCGCCCGCCCTGCTCTCCGCCGCGCGGCGCGCCGCCCGAGAGCAGGGGGCCGATATGCTCTCGCTGCTTACCGGGCAGGAGCTGGAGAGCTTCTGGGAGCGGGCCGTGCTCCCGCTGGTGTTCACCGCCCTCTCCTTCGGCTTCCCGGCGCGGCGGGTGAACGACCCCGCCCGGCCCGAGGCCATCGCCAACGGGCAGTTCATCCTCATCCGGCGGGAGGCCTACGAGGCCGTGGGCGGGCACCAGGCCGTGCGCGACCGCATCGCCGAGGACCTGGCCCTGGCGCAGCGGGTGAAGGGCGGGGGCTTTCGCCTGATCGTCGCCGACGGGCGCGAGCTGGCGCGCACGCGCATGTACACCTCCCTGGCGGAGATCTGGGAGGGCTGGACCAAGAATATCTTTATCGGTATGCAGGGCCGGCTGGGGCTGCTGCTTTTTGGGGTGCTGGTGGGCCTGTTCGGGGCGTTGGGGCTGCCCGCCTGGCTGGTGGGCGCGGCGCTCTGGCTGCCGGCGGCCCTGCGCGCCGGGTCGGGGGCCGCCTGGGTCCCGGCGCTGGTGCTGCTGCAGGCCCTGGGGTTGTGGGCCTACCTGCTCTGGCAGCGCGCCCGGGCGGCGCAGGCTTTCGGGCTCTCCCCCCTGTACGCCTTCACCTTTCCGGCGGGCGCGCTGCTCTTCACCGCCATGATGCTGGCCTCCGCCGGCATGGTCCTCTCCGGGCGGGGCGTGACCTGGAAAGGCAGGCGCTACGGCTTTCGCTAGCGCCTGCCGGGCAGCGGGAGGTCAGCCCGCCTTGTTGATGTGGATCAGGTAAGCCTCCACCATCAGCAGGTTGCGCTCGCCGGCGCGCCGCACCACGTCCAGGAGCGTCTGCATCTTGTTGACCTCTTCGAGCTGTTCGGTCACGTACCACTGCAAGAAGGTGTAGGAGAGGTGATCGTTCTCGGAAAGGGCGATGGCGACCAGGTCGTTGATCTGGGCGGTGACCTCCACCTCCCAATCCAGGGCAGCCTGCACAGCCTCTTCGGCGGAACCGAAGCTGGCGCGCGGGGCGGGGATGGCGGGGACCTGAAGCTCGGCCATGGTCTCCTGGAGGTAGCCCACGAACTTCATGGCGTGTTCCTTCTCCTCTTCGGCCTGCTCGGCGAAGAGGCTGGAGAGCAGCTTCAGGCTCTGGGCGTCAAAATAGGCGGCGATCTGCAGGTACTGCATCTGCGCCCCGAACTCGTTTCCAACCTGCTGATTGATGGCCGAAGCCAGCTTCTGGCTGATCAACATCGTCCTTACCTCCCTGTGGTTGAAAAAAGCTATGAGAACGAAATATTGGGGTGAATTATATCATGCGCTTTCACCCTGCCTGAGGGCGGCTTGCGCGCTGGCGGTGGAGCCCCCGAAGGTCTTAAAGACCTTCAGTACCTGTCCGAAAAATGTACTGTTGTTGTGATGGGGGGCGTAGCCCCCATCACAACAACAAACTATATATTTAATAGGACAGGTTCTCAGGGTCTTCTTCCATGCGCGGTTGCGCTTTCGCTCTAAAAATGGTATGGTTCTGGCAGGGGATGACCGGACGCGCCGGACGGCGTATAAGCCCATATTCTACGGGGAGCAGAACAATGAACCTGGCTGAATTTATGGACTACCTGCAGGGACGGAACGCGGAATGGGAGGCGCTGCTCGAACAGGCCGGCCCGGAGCGCATGGAACAGCCCGGCGTGAACGGGGACTGGTCTATGAAGGACGTCGTGGCCCACCTGACGGGCTGGCACCACTGGATGGTGGCCCGCCTGAGGGCCGCGGTGCGCGGCGAGGCGCCGCCGCCCGCCCCCTGGCCCGCCCACCTGGAAGAGGAGGACGACATCAACGCCTGGATCTACGCCGCCTACCGGGATAAGCCTGCGGAGGCGGTGCTGGCGGAGATGCGCGCCCTGCTGCAGGAGCAGGACGACCTGCTCAGGAGCCTGCCCGCCGGTACCCGCATCGAGACGGTGGAGACCATCTTCCACCTGGTCTGGGTGGGCGACCGGCGCTTTCACGTCACCGAGTTTCTGGATCACTTCCGCGATGACCACGAGGCCGACGTGAGGGCGTGGATGGAGGGGGATAGCAAAGCCCAACGCTGAGGCCGGCTTTGCGGGGTGGGGATGGGCTCTCTGGAGCCGCCAGACTCCGCAATCGTGAGGCGTAAACCCCTCCCCCGGCCCCTCCCCAGCGGCGGTTTACGCTTACGGGCTTCCCGTAGGCGTAAACATGGGCCGCTGGAGAGGGGAGCGGCCCGAGGCGGGCATAGGCCCTCCCCCAGCCGGGTTTTCCGGGCTGGGGGAGGGCTGTGTTTCTCAGGGCTTTTCGATGGCCCTTACTGGATCTCGAACACCACGGTCACATCCACCTGGATCAGGAGCTGGCCGGGGGAGACGGGGACGCTGGCTGCCATCTCGGCTGCGCCGCCGCCCATGCCGCGGTCCGCGTAGAGCGGGCCGGGGTAGTTGCTGCCGTAGGTGCTGATGGAGTGGATCTGGCCGAGCTCCACGCCGGCGGCGGCCGCCAGCTCGTCAGCCTGGGCGCGGGCCTGGGCGATGGCGTCCTGGCGGGCGTCGCTCAGGGCCTCGGTGCGGTCGGCCACGTCGAACTGGATGCCGTTGATGGTGTTGGCCCCGTTGGCGATGGCGGTGTCAAGGAACTCGCCGATGGTGTCCAGCTCGCGCAGGGTCACGTACACGGTGTTATCCACCACGTAGGTGGTGCCGGTCTGGCGCCCCTCGGGGCCGTACTGCTGCTGGGGCCAGATGCTGAAGTTGGTGGTCTGGATATCGTTGGCGGCGATGCCGAAGTCGCGCAGGGCGTCAATCAACTGCTGCGACTGGGTGTTGTTGGCGGCCACGGCCTCGGCCGCGTCGGCCGCCTCGGTGTGCACGCCGATATAGATGTAGGCCAGGTCGGGGGTCAGGAAGGCCTTCCCGCTGCCGTTCACGCTCAGGGTGCGGGGGACGCCGCCGGAGGGGGCCGGGGTGGGCTCCTGGGCCAGGGCGGCGCCTGCGCAGCCGGTCAGGGCCAGGGAGGCGACCACCAGTAAAGCCAGTAAAGCAAAAAGTCTGTTACGCATGGGTTCTCACTCCTTCGAAATTTGGTTTGGTTCGTTCGGGTGCAGACAGCCGGGGGGCGTTTCTCGCGCAGGCCGGCTGCTTTCTCCTTCTTTCTGCATACAGGACGCAGGCGCTTGAAAAAAAGTTCCCGAACGGGCGGCCCCAGTTTCCCAAAGCGCCCTGCACCCGGATGCGGCGGGCGCCTGCCCGGAATCCAACAGATTTCTAACACCTTTTTGACTCGCGGTTAATAACCGGAATGTTATAATCTCAACCAAGCAGGGACAGCATTTGCAGCCGCCATCTGGCAAGGTTTATGCACGCTGATAGGGGCCGTTCGTTCAGGACACCGTCGCCGTGGGCCGGATCTCCGGCCAGACCGCGGAAACCGCACTCTCCCCAAGCAATGAGAAAAGCCTGATCGGGCGGCGAGAAGGCCGGGCCGGATCATCCGGCGCCGGCGAAGCACAGGGACGCCCGGCTGCCTGCCCCGCAGGGCCATGATGCCCGGGCGGGGCAAACAGGCTCCGGTGAGCCCGTTTTTGGGCCACTCTGATGAGGTATCAGGCGGCTGCGCCTGCTTCATGAAAGGATTTGACGCTTATGATGCGATTTGACCGTTTTACCGAGAGAGCCCAGGAAGCCGCGCAACGTGCCGCAGAAATTATCCAGCGCTACGGTCATAACCAGATCGATACCGAGCATATCCTGCTGGCGCTGATCGAGCAGCCGCAGGGCGTGATCCCGCAGATCCTCGAGTATCTGAAGGTGGACGCCAACATCCTCACCGAACGCCTGGATTACATCCTGCGCACCAGCCCCAAGGCCAATATCTTTGGGGGCGGCGCCGGGCAGATCTTTATCACCCCGCGCGTGAAGCGCATTATTGACCTGGCCAACGAAGAGGCCAACCGTCTGAAGGACGAATACATCTCCACCGAGCACATCTTCCTGGCGATCCTGAGCGAGCGCAGCACCCCCGCCGCCCGCCTGCTGGAAGGGGCCGGTGTGAACCGCGACCGCGTGTACGAGGCCGTGCAGCAGATCCGCGGCGGGCAGCGCGTGACCGATCCCCAGGCCGAGACCCGCTACCGCACCCTGGAGAAATACTCCCGCGACCTGACCCAGGCCGCCCGCGAGGGCAAGCTGGACCCGGTCATCGGGCGCGATTCCGAGATCCTGCGCGTGATCCAGATCCTCTCCCGCCGCACCAAGAACAACCCGGTGCTGATCGGCGAGGCGGGTGTGGGCAAGACCGCCATCGTGGAAGGGCTGGCGCAGAAGATCGCCACCAACGACGTGCCCGAGATCCTGATGGGCAAGCGCGTGGTCTCTCTGGACCTGGGCGGCATGATCGCCGGCTCGCGCTTCCGGGGCGAGTTCGAGGAGCGCCTGAAAGCCGCCATCGAAGAGGTGCAGCGTTCGGAAGGGGAGATCATCCTCTTCATTGACGAGCTGCACACCGTGGTGGGCGCGGGCGCGGCCCAGGGCGCCATGGACGCCTCCAATATGCTCAAGCCGGCCCTGTCGCGCGGCGAGCTGAACGCCATCGGCGCCACCACCCTGGACGAGTACCACAAGCACATCGAGAAAGACGCCGCCCTGGAGCGCCGCTTTGCCCCGGTGTACGTGGAAGAGCCCAGCGTGGACGACACCATTAAGATGCTCATGGGCCTGCGCGACCGCTACGAGGCGCATCACAAGGTGCGCTTCTCCGACGCGGCCCTCGAGGCCGCGGCCAAGCTCTCGGCCCGCTACGTCACCGACCGCCGCCTGCCGGACAAGGCCATTGACCTGATGGACGAGGCGGCCGCCAAGCTGCGCGTGGCGCTCTACTCCCTGCCGCCCGAGCTGAAGGACGCCAAGAAAGAGATCGAGCGCCTGTCGGCCGAGGAGGAGCAGGCCGGTCTGGAGCGCGACTACGAGCGCGCCGCCCAGAAGAAGGCCGAACGCCTGCGCCTGGAGGCCGAGTTCAACACCCGCCGCGACGAGTGGGAGCGCGAGCACCAGCTCGACGAGGTGGTGGACGTGGACGACATCGCCGGCGTGATCGCCCAGTGGACGGGCATCCCGGTCAGCACCATGATGGAGACCGAGGCCCAGAAGCTGCTGCACATGGAGGAGCGCCTGCACGAGCGCATCATCGGCCAGGACGACGCCATCGCCGCCATCTCCGACGCCATCCGCCGCGCCCGCTCGGGCCTGAAAGACCCGCGCCGGCCCATCGGCTCGTTCATCTTCATCGGCCCCTCCGGGGTCGGGAAGACCGAGCTGGCGAAGGCCCTGGCCGAGTTCATGTTCGACGACGAAGACGCCCTGGTGCGGATTGACATGAGCGAGTACCGCGAGCAGCACACCGTCTCGCGCCTGTTCGGGGCCCCGCCGGGATACGTGGGCTATGAAGAGGGCGGGCAGCTCACCGAGGCCGTGCGCCGCCGCCCCTACCGGGTGGTGCTCTTCGACGAGATCGAGAAGGCGCACCCCGAGGTGTGGAACGCCCTGCTGCAGATCCTGGACGACGGCCGCCTGACCGACGGTCAGGGCCGCGTGGTGGACTTCCGCAACACGGTGCTGATCATGACCAGCAACCTGGGCACCGAGTACGCCCGCCGTGCCGGCAGCCTGGGCTTCCTGGCCCGCTCCGCCGACAACGAGGAGCGCGCCGCCCACGAGAAGATCGAGAGCTCGCTGAAGAACACCTTCCGGCCCGAGTTCATCAACCGCATTGACGAGGTGATCATCTTCTCGCCGCTCTCGCTGGAGGAGATGCACCGGATCGTGGACCTGCAGATGCAGGAGGTGCAGGAGCGCCTGAGCGAGCACGGCCTGAGCGTGCGCCTGACCGAGGGCGCCCGCAACTGGCTGGCGCGCGAGGGCTTCGACCCGGCCTTTGGCGCCCGCCCGCTGCGCCGGGCCCTGCAGAAGTACGTGGAGAGCCCGCTCTCCATCCGCCTGCTCTCGGGCGAGTTCGCCTCGGGCGACTCCATCCAGGTGGACGTGGACGAGCAGGGCAACATCGTCTTCCACAAGGCCGAGGAGCTGATTGAGGCCGAGCCGAGCGAGCAGACCAGCTCGGTGGAAGCCTGAGCGGCCTCCCGGCCACGAATTTGAAGCCAAACAACGTGGGGGCCCCGCCGGGGGCGGGGGCCCCCC
>JAEWYL010000338.1 GCA_023395675.1 Chloroflexota bacterium
AAATAAACGCGCCCCCGGCCGGTCCACAAGCCGGGCCGGGCTCGCTTTAATTTAAGGCTCCGGGTCCGGCGGCTTCGCCGCCCGGCCTGTACCGTAATTCTTTAGCGGCGCCCGCCCAGGAGCGAAATCACCATCCCGAACAGGCCCACCACGCCCATGCCGACGATGATCATGCCCACCGGCAGGCGCCCCGGGGCCGCCCCGCCCGTCTCCGGGGGGAAAGTGGGGATGACCAGGGGGGGAGGCGGGGTGAAAGTCGGCAGCCGGGTGGGCTGGACCTCGATGATAAACTGCGCCGCCAGGGTGGGGTCAATGGTGGGGGTGGTGGCTGGGGTGGGCGTCGGGGGGCTTTCGACCACGGGCAGGCTGCCAAAAGGCTCCACCGCGAAGGCGTACACCCAGGCCACGTTCCCCGCCGCCCCCGGATAGGCAATCTGGATCCATTCCCCGCCTTCGCTGCGCCCCAGGGCGGGCACTTCCTGCCCGGCGATCAGCACCCCGATGACCGGGTAATCGTAAGTGCTGGGGCCGCTGCGCACGTTCACCGTCTCCTGGTCCATCATCACGCGAATGTAAGCGCCCATGGGCGTACCGGTCACGGTGGGGATGGAGACGGTGGGGATCTGCCTGGACGGGCTCGCCTGCACGGCCTGGCTGCCGGCGAACAGCAGGGCCGCCAACCCCAGGCAGAGCAGAGAGAGGATGCGAATTGTGGTTCTCGTCATTTTGTAGCGTTATTCTCCGGGGCAGATTATAATCGAAACCTGAGCCGGGCGCACGGGGCCGCCCAAACGCCTCTCCAGGCCGGCCTGCGCCGGCAGCCACGAATCTACACCGCGAACCAGGGACAGCGAATGGAACCACGCACATTTCATGGAGAACTCGACCCGGAAGAAGTCGCCCAGATTCTGGTAGCGCATTTCAATCACGGCAGCCTGCGCGCCCAGGCGATCGGTAAAGGCGAGGCGGTGGTGGTGCAGATCGCCACCTCGGGACGCCCGGCCTCGGGCGGGCAGACGGCGCTGTCGGTGCTGCTGCGCAAAAGCGCGGATGGGATCACGGTGCAGATGGGGCAGCAGAACTGGCTGGGGATCGCCGCCAGCCTGGGGGTCACCGCGCTGACCACCTGGCGCAACCCGTTCCGGCTGATCGAGCGCCTGGACGACCTGGCCCAGGATATCCAGAACATCCAGCTTTCCGACCAGGTGTGGGAGGTGATCGAGAGCGCGGCGCGCGCTGCCGGGGCCACCTACGAGCTTTCGGAGCGGCTGCGGCGGCTGACCTGCGCATACTGCGGGACCGGCAATCCGGTGGGAGAGGGTTCCTGCCTGGCCTGCGGCGCGCCGCTGGGGGCGGCCCAGCCGCGCACCTGCCGGCAGTGCGGCTTCGTGCTCAAGGAAGGCGAGAGGCGCTGCCCGAACTGTAAAGCCCCCGTCGTTTAGAACCTATCCTAAGAGATGATTTTATGTTGTACTGGCAGGGCTGCACCCGCCAGCACAACATTAATTTTCGGACAGGAAGTCAGGGGGCGGATTCGTTCCAGGTCAGGTCGTGATGCTCCATAAACGGGGCCATATCCGGGCCCCAGGTCCCGGCTGCGTATTTGGGCAGCTCGGACAGGCCCTGCTCCTCCCAGGCTTTCAGAATACCGGTCGTAAACGCCCAGGCCGCCTCCACCTCATCTGACCGGGTAAACAATGCGGCCTCCCCCTCGAGCACATCCAGCAGCAGGCGCTGGTAGGCCTCGGGAGGGCTGATCCCAAACGCTTTCACGTAATCGAACTCCATGCGCACGGGCTTGATCAGGTCGAGCGGGCCGGGGGCCTTAGCGCCGAAGGTTAGCGTGATGCACTCTTCCGGCTGGATATTCAGGATCAACCGGTTCGGCGCGTCGCCGGCCATATTGCGCCAGCCAAAGAGCGAGAGCGGCACCTGGCGGAAATGCAGCCCGATTTCCGTCACCCGGCGCGCCAGGCGCTTCCCCGACCGGACGTAGAAGGGCACCCCCGCCCAGCGCCAGTTATCCACCCACAGGCAGGCGGTCATGAAGGTCTCAGTGGTCGAATCCGGGGCCACCCCATCCTCCTCCAGGTAGCCCTGGACCGGTTTCCCCTCGATCTTGCCGGGGGCGTACTGAGCCCGGAGGGTATGGATGAGGGCCTCCTCCCCGCGCAGCGGGCGCAGCGAGCGCAGGATCTTCAGCTTTTCGTCCCGCACCGCGTCCGCCGTGAAGGCCACAGGCGCTTCCATGGCGATCAGGGTGAGCAGCTGCAAGATATGGTTCTGGAACATATCCCGGATCACCCCGGCGCTCTCGTAATAGCCCGCCCGGCTGCCCACCCCGTCGCTCTCCCCGACCAGGATCTGCACGTGGTCCACGTTGCTGCGGTTCCAGAGGGGCTCGAAGATGCCGTTGGCAAAGCGGAAGGCCAGGATATTCTGGACGGTCTCTTTACCCAGGTAGTGGTCAATGCGGAAGACCTGCTCCTCCTGGAAGACGCGGTGCACGGTGTCGTCCAGCTCCCGGGCGGTCTCGAGATCGCGGCCGAAGGGCTTTTCGATCACCAGGCGGGTCCAGCCGTGGGGGTTCTCCGCCAGCCCGTTCTCGCCCAGCGCCTGAATGATGCCCTCGAAAGTGGCCGGCGGCGTCGCCAGGTAGAACAGGCGGTGGTCCAGGCCTTCGTCCTCAAACAGGGATCCCAGGCGGCGGTAGCCTTCCGGCTTCACCAGGTCGGACTGGATGTAGCACATGCGGGAGAGCAGCTCATTCAGGGCGGCTTCATCCACTTTGCCCCGGGAGCCGTCCGGACCGGCGACCTGCTCGCGAATGGCCTCCCCCAGGCGGGCGCGCATGGTCTCGTCATCCCAGCCGGAGCGCGAGAAGCCGATGATACGCAGGCCGGCGGGCAGGTGCTCCGCCAGCAGCAGCTCATAAAGCGCCGGTGCCAGCTTACGGGCCGTCAGGTCGCCCGTCGCGCCGAAGATGACAAAACCGACTTTGAGGTTTTCAGCAGTTTTCTCTTTAACCCCCATCGCTCGCCCTCATTTCAGCGGCCCGCGTCCTTCGTGCGAGCCGTCTCCGCGGGCAGCACGGCGTGCCCGCCAAACTGGTTGCGCATGGCGGCCAGCAGTTTAGCCGCGTAGCTCTCCTCCTGCCGGCTGGCGAAACGGCGGAAAAGGGCCAGGGCGATGACCGGGGCGGGTACGGACTGCGAAATGGCCTCGAACACCGTCCAGCGTCCCTCCCCCGAATCGGCCACCCAGCCGCGGATGCTCTCCAGATCGGGGTCTTCTTCCAGAGCGGCGGCGGTCAGGTCGAGCAGCCAGGAGCGCACCACGGAGCCGTGTCTCCAGATCTCCGCCACCTGGTGCAGGTCCAACCCGAACTCGGCCCTCGATTTTAGCAGCTCGAAGCCCTCGGCGTAAGCCTCCATCAGGCCGTACTCCACCCCGTTGTGGATCATTTTGACGTAATGCCCGGCGCCGTGCGGGCCGACGTGGCCCCAGCCCTGATCGGGGGCCGGAGCCAGGGTCTCGAAGATCGGGCGCAGGGCTTCCACCGCCTCCGGGCTGCCGCCGACCATCAGCGAATATCCTTCGGTCAGGCCCCAGATCCCCCCGCTGGTGCCCACGTCCACAAAGCGGATGCCCTTTTCGCGCAGGTAGGTGGCGCGCCGCACGCTGTCGTTGAAGTTTGAATTGCCCCCGTCAATGATGAAATCGTCGGGCGAGAGCAGGCCGGCGAGCTGGTTGATGACGTCTTCCGTGGGCTGCCCGGCGGGGATCATCAACCAGAGGATGCGCGGCCTGTCCAGCAGGTCCACCGCTTCCTGTAAGGATACGGCCGGCGCCACCCCGGCCTCCTGCTGCAGTTGTAGCGCTACTTCAGGCAGTAGGCTGTAGCCGACCACCGCATGACCGCCCGCCGCCAGCCGGCGGGCCATATTCGCCCCCATCTTGCCCAGACCGATCATCGCCAGTTTCATGGGCTTATTTTATCCGATTTTCATCCAGCCCGGCATCCGGTAGTGGACGTGAAGTGCGTCAAAAGGGTTAAGGGGTGATCTAAGCGTAGTTCCGCCGCTGCTTCGGGGATGGGCGAGATGAAAAATTCGGCGTAAAACGCCGAATTTTTCATCTCGCTCTGTTTTCCTGTTTGGGATGGAGCAGATGGATCAGGGAGCCTGGAGCATCGCCAGCGCGCTCTGCGCCTCGGGCAGCAGGTCCAGCTCGTCCACCCCGGCCGGGGGGACGAAGGGCATGGCCTGCTGGCCCTTGAGCCGGCCTTCCAGACGCGTGACGATGCGCTCGAGGGAGGGCAGGGCGTCCAGGTA
>JAEWYL010000051.1 GCA_023395675.1 Chloroflexota bacterium
CCCCCCAACCAAACAACCCTACTTTCTCCTCTCGGGTAGGAGAAAAAGGCAGGACGCGATTACCCTGGGTCCGGCCCGCCCTCCCTTGCAGTAATCGCCGCTTTGGATGATAATACCGGCGCGGCAGGCAGCCGCTCGGATCCTTCGGGACCGAGACGGGCCGCGTTTTTCACACCCACCCGTTCCCCGGGACGGCCTCTACCTCAGAAAGGAGAGTACCAGTGTCCACCCTTCCAGAACCAATTAAAAACGGCGGAAGCCGCAAAAAAGTGACCACCCTGGCCCTGCAGCGCAAGAAAGAGCGCGGCCAGCCGATCACCATGCTCACCGCCTATGATTACCCCACCGCCCTGGCGGTTGACCAGGCGGGGATCGATTCAATCCTGGTCGGCGATTCGCTCGGCATGGTCGTATTGGGCTACCCCAACACCCTGCCGGTGACCATGGAAGATATGCTCCACCACTGCAAGGCGGTGGCGCGCGGGGCCCAAACCGCCCTGCTGGTGGGCGATATGCCCTTCATGTCTTACCAGACCGACGTGGACAGCGCGGTGCGCAACGCCGGGCGCTTCCTGCAGGAAGCCGGCATGGACGCGGTCAAGCTGGAGGGCGGGCGCGAGCGGGCCGGCGCCGCGGCCGCCATCGTCTCCGCCGGCATCCCCGTGATGGGCCACCTGGGCCTCACCCCGCAGAGCGTGAACCAGTTGGGCGGCTTCCGCCCGCAGGGGCGCAGCGCCGCGGCCGCCCGCCGCCTGCTGGAGGACGCCCTGATCCTGCAGGAGGCCGGCTGCTTCAGCCTGGTGCTCGAATCGGTGCCCGCCCGCCTGGCGGGCCTGGTCAGCCGCCGCCTGCAGATCCCCACCATTGGCATCGGGGCCGGGGCCGGCTGCGACGGGCAGGTGCTGGTCTCGCACGACCTGCTCGGCCTGTTCGAGCGCTTCACCCCGAAGTTCGTCAAGCGCTACGCCAACCTGCACGCCGAACTGGGGCGCGCCTTCCGGGCCTATAAAGAGGAGGTCGAGAGCTCCCTCTTCCCGGCCGAAGAGCACACCGTGGAAATGCCGGACGAGGAGTGGGAGGCCCTGCTGGAGGAGATCGAACCGCGGGCCCGGCACGAAGCCCAACCCTGACCCGGCCCGGCATTCTTGAACCGCCCGAAACGCGCCGGCCGGAGACAGCCTCGGGCCGGCGCCCACTTCTCCCGCAGCGGGCGGCCGGTAGACACCCGCTGCGGGCCAGCCCAAATTTCAAGGAAACCCAAGTGCAACCTGAACCCACCTCCTCCATCCTGATTGTCGGCACCGGCGCCATGGCCTCTCTGTTCGCCGCCCGCCTGGCGGCGGCAGGCGTGGACGTGACCATGCTGGGGAGCTGGCCGGAAGGGCTGGCTGCCCTGCGCCGGGACGGCGTGCGCCTGATCGAACCGGCGCCGGAGGGCGGCGCGGAGAGGCGCTATCCGGTGCGCGTGGTCGAGATCCCCGCCGCGGGCGAGCCCTGCGAGCTCCCGGGCGCCCGCTACGCCCTGGTGCTGGTCAAATCCTGGCAGACGCGCCGCTCCGGCTGCCTGCTGCAGAACTGCCTGGCGCCTGGCGGCCTGGCCCTCAGCCTGCAGAACGGGCTGGGGAACCGGGAGGCCCTGGCGGAGAGCCTGGGGCCCGAGCGGGTGGCCCTGGGGGTGGCAACCGTGGGCGCCAACCTGGCCGCCCCCGGGAGGGTGCGCGCCGGGGGCGAGGGCAGCCTGGTCATCGGCGACCACCCCCGCCTGGAGCCCCTGGCCGCCCTGCTGCGGGGCGCCGGCTTCCAGGTCGAACAGACCCCCGACCCGGACGCCCTGCTGTGGGGCAAGCTGGCGATCAACGCCGCCATCAACCCGCTCACCGCCCTGCTGGGCGTGCCCAACGGAGAGCTGCTGAAGCGGCCCTCCGCCCGCCAGCTCATGGCCGGCCTGGCCCGGGAGACCGCCGCGGTCGCCTCCGCCCAGGCCATCCGCCTGCCCTACCCGGACCCGGTGGCCATGGCCGAAAGGGTGGCGGAGCGCACCGCCCTCAACCGCTCCTCCATGCTGCAGGATATCCAGCGCGGCGCGCCCACCGAGATTGACGCCATCTGCGGCAATATCGTCGAAGCCGGCGAGGAGTTCGGCGTGGAGACGCCGCTCAACCGCTCTATGTCGCTGCTGGTAAAGGCCCTGGTCGAGGGGGCCCGGGCCTGAAACAGCCGCCCGCCTTTTACTTTCAAACACAGACGATGGAAACCGTTACCACTTTCGATGCGCTCCTTTCCGCCCGCGCCCGCCTGCCCGAGCCGGTGGGCCTGGTGCCCACCATGGGCTTTCTACACGCCGGTCACCTCTCCCTGGTACACGCCGCCCGCGCCGAGTGCGCCAGCGTGGTGGTCAGCGTCTTCGTCAACCCCACCCAGTTCGGCCCCGCAGAAGACCTGGAGGCCTACCCGCGCGACCTGGAACGGGACCTGGCCCTGCTGCGAGAGGCCGGGGCCGACCTGGTCTGGACCCCGACCGCTGAGAGCATGTACCCGCCGGGCTTCCAGACCTGGGTCACGGTGGAGGAGGTCACGAAACCCCTGGAGGGCCAGATGCGCCCCGGGCATTTCCGCGGGGTGACCACCGTGGTCGCCAAGCTTTTCAACGCCGTGCGCCCGCAGCGGGCCTATTTCGGGCAGAAGGACGCCCAGCAGGCGGCCGTCATCCGCCAGATGGTGCGCGACCTGAGCTACCCGCTGGAGGTGTCCGTCTGCCCCATCGTGCGCGAACCGGACGGGCTGGCGATGTCCAGCCGCAACACCTACCTGAACCCGGACGAGCGCCGGGCTGCGACGGCGCTCTCGCGCGCCCTGCAGGCCGCCCGGAGCGCTTACGAGGCCGGCGAGCGGGAGGCGGAGACGCTGCGGCGCGCCATGCTGGACACTTTGGAGGCCGAGCCGCTGGCGCGCGTCCAGTACGTCTCCTGTGCCGACGCGCAGAGCCTGGAGGAGCTGCACGGTCCCGTGCAGGCCCCCACCCTGCTCTCCATGGCGGTCTACGTCGGGAAAACGCGCCTGATTGACAACCTGGTCCTCGGTTAGCGGCCGGTGATCGTCATTCCGTTTTTGAGAAGCTGCCCGGTTCAGGGAAGAATGTGCGTGTGAGGGGCGGGCTGCGCCCGCACAAAACGCTCACAACCCTTCCCTCTGCCTGCTTCTATCCACAGCAGAAACCTGGAGCCGTAAGGGAGAAGAAGTTCGGATATGCTGCTCGCAATTGACGCCGGGAACACCAATATCACCCTCGGCCTGTACAACGGCAGCGCCCTGGGAGCCCGCTGGCGGCTGGCCACCGTGCACGAGCGCATGCCCGACGAGTACGGGCTGCAGCTCGTCGGCCTGCTGCAGCACGCCGGGCACAGCCCTGCCGAGGTGAGCGGGATCTGCCTGGCCTCCGTCGTGCCGCCCTTGACCGGGAAGCTGGTGGAGGCCTGCCGGGAATATCTGGGGCGCGAGCCCGTTGTGGTGGACACCGGGGTGAAGACCGGGGTGCGCATCCGCTACGAGGACCCGCGCGCCGTGGGGGCCGACCGCATCGTGGACGCGGCCGCGGTGCAGAAGCTCTACGGCGGGCCGGCCTGCGTGGTGGACTTCGGCACCGCCACCACCTTCGACGCCATCTCCGCCGAGGGCGACTACCTGGGCGGGGCCATCGCTCCGGGGATCGGCATCTCCGCCGAGGCCCTGTACCTGCGCACCGCCAAGCTGATGCGGGTGGACATCCAGCGCCCGCCCGGGGTCATCGGGCGCAACACCACCCACGCCCTGCAGTCCGGGCTGCTCTTCGGCTACGTCTCCCTGGTGGAGGGCATGGTGGCGCGCTTCCGCCAGGAGCTCGGCCCGGCCATGAAGGTCATCGCCACCGGCGGGTTGGCCGAGGTCATGGCCCGCGAGACGGAGGTGATTGACATCCTCGCCCCCTGGCTGACCCTGGACGGCCTGCGCATCGTCTACGAGCTGAACCAGGGCCGCCCGGCGGAGGGCTGATGCCTGAGGCCGGTGAGGCGCACCCCAGCTTCCTGACCATCCAGACCCGCACCGGCTGGGGGCGCGCGCTGGAGGCCTTCGCCGGCTGGTGCGCCCCGCGCCCGGGAGAGCTGGCCCTGGACGCGGGCTGCGGGCCCGGGCTGCTGCCGGCCCTGCTCCAGGCGCGCGGGGCTATCGCTTTCGGCCTGGACCTGGACCCGCAGGCCCTGGCCTCACCCCTGCACCCGGGGCTGGTTTTGGGCGACGCTCTGCGCCTGCCCTTCCCCGGAGGGCTTTTTCACCTGCTGGCGGCCTCGAACCTGCTCTTCCTGCTGCCCGACCCGCAGCCCGCCCTGCAGGAGCTGCGGCGGGTGCTGCGCCCCGGCGGGCGGCTGTGCCTGCTCAACCCCTCCGAGCGCCTGAGCCAGGAGGCGGCGGAAACCCTGGCGCGAGAGCGCGGGCTGCAGGGGGCGGCGCGCCAGTCGCTGCTGGGCTGGGCGCGGCGGGCCGAGGCAAACCGGCGCTGGAGCGAGGCGGAGACGGCCGCGCTGCTGGCGAGCGCCGGCCTGCGGCTGGCGGAGAGCGCCCTGCGCGTGGGGCCGGGGCTGGCGCGCTTCTCCCGCGCCGAACCTGTGGATTAGAGCATGCAGACTGAAGTCCTCCCCGCACACGACCCGCAGTCCATCTCCCGCGCCCTGGCGCTGCTGCAGGGCGGGGGTCTGGCGGCTTTCCCCACCGACACCGTCTACGGGTTGGGCGCGCCGGTGAGCGCGCCGGAGAGCATCGAGGCCCTCTATGCGGTGAAAGGCCGCGACCTGACCAAGGCCATCCCGATTCTGATCGGGCGGGTGGAGGACCTGGACCGGGTCTCGCCCGACCCCGGCGCGCTGGCCCTCGGGCTGGCGGCCCGTTTCTGGCCCGGGCCCCTGACCCTGGTGGTGCCCCGCCGCCCCGACCTGCCGCAGGTCCTGTCCGCCCTGCCCACGGTGGGGGTGCGCATGCCCGACCACCCGGCGGCGCTGGCCCTGCTGCGCGCCGCGGGGCCTATGGCGGTCACCTCCGCCAACCTCTCCGGCCGGCCCAGCCCCACCACCGCGCAGGAAGTGCTGGCGCAGCTCGAGGGGCGCATCCCCCTGCTGCTCGACGGGGGGCGCACCCCCGGCGGGCAGCCTTCGACCGTGGTGGACTGCACCGGGCAGGAGCCGAGGGTGCTGCGCCCGGGGCCGGTCTCATTGGATGACCTCCTCCGGGGATGGTGAAGCATCCCAAACAATCTATAACCGGTGAATATATTCACCTTCGCATTTTCCAGGCAGCGAGAAGAGGGGACTTGTTGCCCTTCTCTCCAGTCTATACACCGCTGGGAAGGGGGCAGGGGGGATGGGCGATAGAACTTTGCGTAATTTTCGATGAGAAGCGGATGAAACCCGGCTGAGAGGCCATTAATTTTTAAAAAGAATCTCATAAATATTCTCACCAAAAATTTATCTGGGGTTCATATCGCACTCACGTGCGTGAATATAATAACAATTGCATTCTCCTCACTCAAAAACCACCTTGGAGAACAGGGAGCCAGACCTGTCTGCAGGGTGGTTTTGTTTTAAACAGGCTGTGGGGGGGGGGGCGGCCCCCCCCCCCGCCCGGGTGGAGAGG
>JAEWYL010000091.1 GCA_023395675.1 Chloroflexota bacterium
GGGCGGGGGGGGGCCGCCGCCGCCCCCCCCCCCCCCCCCCCCCCCCCCCGGTCTTTTAATGGATGGAACTTCCAGCCGCTCAGGCTCGTTAATACTCTTGGAGCGCCCCTGGCTTGCCGATTCGCAAAGATCGAAGAAATAGAGTAGAATTATTTCAGGCTTTAACAGGCCAAAACCCTAATATCCACATTGGAATGAAAATGGCTGATAAAGAAAACGCCCAAAACGTGATCGAATCCTACCGGAAACGCCAGCAGACTGCGCGCCGCGCGCCGCTGATCATCCTGATCGCCGCCCTGCTGCTCATCGCAGGGATTGCGCTGGTGATCTTCTGGCTGTCCAGCTCCGGAGGACTGGCCCTGCCATTCCTGGCCACGGACACACCCACCCCGACTATTACGTCTACCGCCACCGCCACCGCTACCCAGACCGCCACGGCGACCAGCACCCCCACGGAGACCGTCACCCCGACCGTTACAGTCACCCCCACTTCGGCCGGTCCCTTCGTCTATACGGTGGTGGAAGGGGATACGTACTTCGATATTGCCGCCCGCTTCAATGTAGACCTGGCTACGCTGCTGGCGATCAACAATATTGACCCGACCAACCCGCAGCTCAACATCGGATCGCAGCTCACCATCCCCGGACCGGATACCGAGCCGGTGCCGACCGCCACCTCGTACCCGCTGAGCGTGCGCTCCGGGACCCTGATTGATTACGTGGTCGAGGTGGGCGACACGCTGGCGATCATCGCCCAGAAGTTCAACACCACCATCGACGCCATCCTGGAGGAGAACGAGATCGAGAATATCAACCTCATCTCCGTCGGGGATACGCTGGTCATCCCGGTGAACCTGGTGACCCCCATCCCCACCGCCACCCAGGGCACCGTCACGGTCACCCCGACCGGGCCTACGCCCACCCTGGACGCCACCGGCACGGTGACGCCCACGCTGGAGGCCACCGCCTCGCTCACACCCACGCCCTGACCGGCGCATATCCAGGACGCAAAACCGGGTTGGCACAGGCAGAGAAGCCTGCGCCAACCCGGTTTTTGATTCCACCTGGGTGCAGGGAAAGACCCTAAGAACCTATCCGAAAATGTATGGTTTGTTGTTGTGATGGAGGGCGCAGCCCCCCATCACAACAACAGTACATTTTTCGGATTGTACTTAGGGTCTGTTCTCAGGTCCGCCGTTCAGCGGAGGTCATGCAGACCCTCCGGCTTTCCCGGCGGGGATTGGGCTACTCTCTCACCATCTGAGGCAGCAGCAGAGTCGACCCGACCAGCAGCTCTACCGTGTCGGTGGTGGAGTTTCCGCCGCTGTCGCTTACCGTCAGGGTGAGGGTGTGGCGTCCGGGGGACAGGTTGACCGGGAGCTCCCGGCCCATGCCCAGCACGGTATCGCCCTCGGACCAGAGGAAGGCCTCCTCGGGCAGGTCCTCATCCTCCACGTCTGCGCCGTAGCCCTGCAGCAGCAGGGGAGCGCCGGGCGAGGTCACGCTGTTGTCCAGGGGCGAGATGATCTCCGCGTTCGGGGCGCTGTCGGTCACGGTGAAGTCGGCGTCGGACATATCCTCTGCGTTGTGGTAGCCGTCGCTGGCGATCACTTTGATGCGGGCCTGGCTGCCTCCGGCCAGCAGACCGGCGTCCACCTCGTAGCTGGTTTCGGTCAGCCCGGCGGCAATCGGGTACCAGGTCGCGCCCCCATCGTTGGTGTAGAGCAGGTTGTAGGTCAGGGGGTCGCCGTCCGGGTCGGAGGCGGTCCATTCGATGCTGTGGACGCCGCCGTCCCAGGTCTCGCCGCCGTTCGGGGAGGTGAGGGTTACGGTCGGGGGATTGGCCGAGACCTCGATCTCATCCAGCACCTGGTCCTGGTGGCGCAGCACGACTTTCGCCGCCCCTTCCGCCGCAGGCAGCAGGAAATTGAAGTAGACCGTGGTGATCTGCTCGCCCGGTTCGATCTCGATGAACTGGGCCTGGAAGGTCTCGCTGGCCAGCACCTTACCGCTGCCGTCCAGCACTTCGACCACGTAGTCGCCCTCGGGCACATCCTCGGACGGAAGGCCGGGCTGGACCAGCACCGGGTTCAGGCTGCCGCTGCCATCCTCATTGACCTGCCCGGAGAGATAGACCATGTCCTGGATGTTCTGCCGGACGGCCTCTGCCAGTACGATCACCTGGGTGTGGAAGGTGTTGAACAGGTTGTTCCAGCGGTAGGGGGTGATCCATTTGGTGGGCAGGGTGCCCGACTGGCAGTAAGACATGATGTCCGGGAAGGTGGCGGCGAGGGGGGTCCCGCTGCCGCGGGTGTCGTAGCCGACCTCCTGGATATCGTCGTTGGCATAAGGCCAGGCGCCGTCGGGCCCGGCAGCACCGCAGCCGAAGGGGGTATGGCGGCCCCAGGTGCCGGTGCTGTCCCGGTCCAGATTGTGGTTGATCTCGTGCGCCATGGTGCCTTCAGCCGAGGTGCCGCGGAAGCCGCGCGCCACGCGCCCGTTCGCGCCGATCCAGACCGGGTCGGAGATGCCGCCGCCGGAGGGGGTGAAACCGTAGATCTGGTCGGGCAGCTCGAAGGGCTGGTTGCCGGTGAACAGCACGGTGATAAACCAGGCGAGCAGGGCGTTGTTGTAGTACTGGTTCAGGACGTTGATGGTGTTGCCCACCGTGGTGGGGCCGACTGCCTGCCAGGGCTTACGCACGAAATTCACGTCCTTGACCGGATAGATTGCCTCCAGGTAGCTCTCCTGGCTGGAGATTTCGCTGTTGCTGGGGAGGACCGGGGAAGCGTTCGTCCCGGTGTTGATCGGCACGATCCAGTAGACCGGCACTTCTTTGGGAGTGAAGGCTTTGTTGAATGCCGGGGAGGCGTCCTCGTGCCCCGACAGGTCGCGCGTGCGGGCCGAGAACTGCACCGTGCCCTCATCCCAGGTGGCCGGCAGGTTGAAGTTGGCGGTGTGGCTCTTGTTGCTCCGGTTGATGTTGGGGGGCGCGCTGTGGAACGCAGCCAGCGGCGATCCGGGCAGGTCCACCCCACCCCGGCTGCCGTAGAGGTACACCTTGACCGGCTGGGAGATGAAGAGCCCGCTCGTTTCGGCATAGACGCGGGCCACGGTGCGCTTGTCCTGGACCAGCGGCAGGGTATTGTCCCGATCCTGGATGGCCTGGGTCAGTTCGACGGCGTCGTCCTCGAGGTCAACCTGGGCGAGGGGGTGGCTCCTCAAAAGCCCGGTCCCTGCCAGGGTGATGGTGTGCAGGCTGCTGAAGTTGTTGTAGAAGTTGCCGGGGGAATTGTCGGTGAAGGCGGGGGTGGGGGAGTGTGTTCGCAGGCCGAATTTGACCGTCTGACCGGGCGAAACGCCCAGCTCGGAAAGGTCAATCGCCAGCTCCCACACCCGGTGGCGGCTGCAGCTGAAGCGGAAGGGGAACGCGCTGATGGACAGCGACCCGTCCGCGAAGAAGCAGCCGAAGCCGCGCGCCCGGCTGGAGAAGGTATTGGGCTGCAGGCCGGTCCAGGAGCTCGCGCCGAGATAGTACTGGTAGCGCAGGTTGCCGGTGTTGTTGGTGAGGCCGTAGTTCAGGTCCACGTTCGGTGTGATGGCCCCATCCTTGTTCTTGTCGAACGAGAGCCAGAAGTAATCCGCGCTGCTGCCCGTATCGTCCCCGCTGTCGCCCAGCAGATTGATCAGGAAGTACAGGCGCATGTTGTCGTTGGCGACCGTGACATAGCCGTGGGGAAGATTGATTTGACCGGTGTTGGTCCATTCCCCAAATGCAATAGAGCCGTCAATAGACGGCGGGGAGGCAGCCCATACCGAGGTAAGGCTGGCCTCAGGCTCGACGGTTTGCGATGCCGGGTAAGCCAGGGCTGGCACAGCCCCACCCAGAAGCAGCGACAGAGCCAGAAACAGGTGAAAAATCCGGATCTTCCTCATCGTACATACTCCTTCACGAAAAACAATAAGAATAAAGGGAGCCGATTGTGCCGGTGTGCGGTGTTCCGTACCTTTCACCGGCAGTAGGCCCTGCTGGAAGTTCAGTTCCTACTTAGCCGTATTAACGCTGCCCTGGCCGGTTTTCCGGCATCTGGAAAATGTGGAACAGACCCCATCCCCCTGCTTAAAAAGGCGAGATCACGAAAAATCGGCGCAAAGGTCCGATTTTTCGTGATCTCGCCTTCCCTCTTCCGAAAACCGGGTGGAGGATAGGGGGAAGCCGCCCAAACACCCTCCCAAAAATGAAAAAACCGGGATCAGTTATTCACCTGGCGCGGCAGGCGGCGAAGAGGGCTGCCGCGCCGGCAAGTTGATTGTATGGTATCATTGATAATGATTTTCATTTTCATCTGGCAGGGGGCAGGAGCTTCTGCATGGCTTTTCTGAAAGAGTTTCAAAAACCTTCCATCACCCGCAACTACGCGCCGCACGAGAGCGGCGCGCCGATCATCGAAGCGCAGCAGTTGAGGGTGAGCTACGAGGCGGTGCACGCGCTGGACGACCTGACTTTCCGCCTGCAGCCGGGCGAGCGCGTGGCTGTGGTGGGCCCGAACGGGGCCGGCAAGAGCACCCTGTTCAAGGTGATCGCCGGGGTGCTGCCGCCCACCTCGGGGCTGCTGCACATCTCCGGGCACGGGCCGGGCGGGCATATCTGCATCGCCTATTTGCAGCAGCGCAGCCAGGTAGACTGGAATTTTCCCGTGACGGTGGCGGAGGTGGTGATGATGGGGCGCATCGGCAAACTGGGCCTCTTCCGCCGCCCGAAAGCCCGGGATTGGGAGCTGGTGCGGGCCTCGCTGGATACGGTCGGCCTGAGCGAGCTGGCCGGGCGGCAGATCGGGGAGCTTTCCGGCGGGCAGCAGCAGCGCATGTTTATCGCCCGCGCCCTGGCCCAGGAAGCAGAAATTGTGCTGATGGATGAGCCGCTCACCGGGCTGGATGTGAACTCTCAGGAGAAAATCTTTCAGATTTTGGATGAGCTTCAGCACCGAGGGGTCACGGTGCTGGTCGCCATCCACGACCTGAACCTGGCCTCCGAGCGGTTCGAGCGCGTCATGCTGCTGAACCGGCGCCTGATCGGGTTGGGCGCCCCGGAAGAAGTGCTCTCCCCGGCGCGCCTGCTGGAGGCCTACGGCGGGAAGCTGCACCTGGTGCCGGGCGATGAGGGCCTGCTGGCGCTGGAGGATACCTGCTGCGGAGAGGGGCACAGGCATTAATATGGACGCGCTGCTGAACCTGATCCTGGATCCCCTGAGTTACCCTTTCATGGCGCGCGGCATGCTGGCGGCGCTGATGGTGGGGGTGGTCTGCGCCCTGATGGGCACCTATGTGGTCCTGCGCGGCATGGCCTTTTTCGGCGACGCGCTGGCGCATTCGATCCTGCCGGGCGTGGCGGCGGGCTACCTGGTGGGAGGCGGGGCGCGCGGCCCGCTCTTCTGGGGCGCGCTGGCGGCGGCGGTGATCAGCTCGCTCGGCATCGGGGCCGTGGCGCGCAGCGTGAAGCTGCGCCAGGACACCGCCATCGGGGTTGTCTTTGCCGGGATGTTCGCCCTGGGGATCGCCATGATCTCCACCGTGCGCAATTATTCGGTGGACCTGACCCACTTTTTGTTCGGCGATATCCTGGGGGTCTCGGACGGCGACCTGCTCGCCATCGCCGCTTTTGGCGGGCTGATCCTGCTGGCGGTGGCCGCGCTGTATAAGGAATTCCTGGTGCTGTCCTTCGACCCCATCCTGGCGGTCACCCTGCGCCTGCCGGTGCGCCTGCTGGAGTACCTGCTGCTGATCCTGATCGCCCTGGCGATTGTGGTCTCGCTGCAGGCGGTGGGGGTGGCGCTGATGGTCGCCATGCTGGTGACGCCGGCCGCGGCGGCTTCGCTGCTCACCCGCCGGCTGCTGCCCATGATGGGCCTGGCGGCCGCGATGGCCTGCCTGTCCGGCGTGGCGGGCCTGTATTTTTCCTATTATTTCAGCCTGGCCTCGGGGGCGGCGATCGTGCTCACCAGCACCGTGCTCTTCGCAGCCGCCTGGGCCTATAAGAACCTGCGCTTCCGGCCTGCAGGCCGGAGAAGACTGGTCGCCTGAAGCGCGGGCGGCAAAGATGAAGGCAAACCTGATGACCGGCCAGAAACCAGACGAGCGCATCCAGGAATGGCTGGAGCGGATCCAGGCCAACGGCTACCGCCTGACCGATCCCCGGCGGGCGGTGGTCGAGATCATCGCTTCCAGCGAGCGCGTGCTGAGCCCCTACGAGGTCTACGAACTGGCGCGCGAGCGTTACCCGAAGATCGGGCTGGTCACCGTGTACCGCACCGTGGAAAAGCTGGAGCAGCTCGACCTGATCCAGCGCGTGCACCAGCCGTCGGGGTGCCAGGCTTTTGTGGCGGCTTTCTCCGGGCACCAGCACCTGCTGATCTGCGAGGGCTGCGGGCGGGTGGAGTTTTTCAGCGGGGAGGGGGAGCGCATGGAGGCGCTGATGGCCTCCGTCGGGCGAGAGAGCGGCTTCCACATCCGCGATCACTGGCTGCAGCTCTTCGGACGCTGCAGCGAATGCGGTTAGCGGGAAGAGGGCCGGCTTCGCCGGCCCTCTTCCCTTAAATGATAGTACGTGCCTCTCCTTAACTTGACTTATTGGATAAAAATAGATATATTATTACTGGAACATTTGTTTTAGCCTGGTGTATCCCCAGCATATTCGCAGTCCGAGGAGGAAAAATATGACTGATTCAGCTACTGTGACCGTGGTCTGCCAAATCCAGGCTGCCCCAGCCGAGGTCTGCCGCGGTTTTACCCACAGAACCCTGCTGCGCGACTGGCTGTGCCATCACGCCAGCACCGAACCGCAGCGAGGCGGGCATCTCTTCCTGCACTGGCGCAACGGCAGGACGGTCACCGGCGCATATGAGCAGCTTGACGCGCCGGATGGGCTGCGCTTCTCCTGGTCCGACAGCGAGCTTCCCCTGCCTTCGGTGGTGGAGGCCGCCTGCGAGGCCGTGGAGGGCGGCACGCGCCTGACCCTGCGGCATTCCGCCCGGGACGGGGCGGCCCTGCCGGGCGAATCCGCAGAGAAGCTGCGGGCCTTCTGGGAGGAGGGGCTGGAAAACCTGGCCTCGGTGCTGGAGAGGGGGGTGGACCTGCGCTTTGCGCGCCGCCCGCGCCTGGGGATCTTTTTTGATGAACTGACGCCCAAGGCGGCAGAGAAGCTGGGCGCGCCGGTGCAGGAGGGCGTGCTCCTGGAGGGGACGATGGAAGGTACCGGGGCGCAGGCAGCCGGGTTGGAGAAGGGAGATATTCTGGTCAGCCTGAACGGGACGCCGCTGGTCAATTACAACTCGTTCGAGGTGGCCCTGAGGGGGCTGAAGGCCGGAGACCGCCCGGTGGTCGAGTATTACCGCGGGGCGGAGAAGCGCAGCGCGCCGCTGGAGCTGAGCAGCTTCCCCATCATGGAACTGCCCGACAGCGCCGCCGAGCTGGCGGCCCGGGCGCGCGAGGTGAGCGAGCGGCTGCTGACGGACCTGCGCGCCCAACTGGAGGGGGTGAGCGATGCGTTGGCTTCCGCCCGCCCGGCGGAGGGGGAGTGGAGCGTGAAGGAGCAGGCGGCGCACCTGGTGCTGATGGAGCGAGATTTCCAGTCCTGGGCAGCCGATATGATCAACGATACCCCCGCGGGGGATTATTTGGAGGACAGGCCGAATGTGGCTGCGCGCCAGGCGGCCCTGATCGCCCGCCTGGGGAGCCTGGAGGCCCTGCTCGACGAGTACGGCCTGGCGAGAGCCGAAACCGTGGCGATGATCGAGAATTTCCCGGAGAACTTCGTGCGCGAGCGCAAGCATCTGTTCCGGCGGACGGTCGAATGGCAGCTCGATAATACCCCGGGCCACTACTACGAGGAGCACAAGGAGCAGATCCAGGAGGCCCTGCAGGCCGCGGAAAAGGCCGCCGCCTGACGCCGGCGCCTGCGTGAAGCCGTCTCCCCGGTAAGTGCAATAAGTGCGGGCCGAGCTATGCTCGGCCCGCACTTATTGTATTCGTGCCAGCGATTTTAAGAGAGAACCGCTGTCTGCGCCCGCCGGGGCTGAAAATGTCAGAGAGCCGTGACCACCAGCGGGCGGCCGCGGGTGATTACCAGGGTATGCTCGAACTGGGCTGAGAGGCCCCCATCGGCCGTCTTCAACGTCCAGCCGTCGAACTGGGTGACGACGTGGTTGGCGCCGGTGGTCAGGAAGGGTTCGATGGTGATCACCTGCCCCTCCGTCAGGCGCCGGCGCTCGAACGGGCTGTAGTAGTTGGGGATGGCGTGCGGCTCTTCGTGGATGCCGCGCCCCACGCCGTGTCCGCCCAGATCGTGCAGGGTGGTGAAGCCGCATTTGCGGGCCTCGTTTTCCACGGTCCTGCCGATGGCGCTGATGAGCTGCCCGGCCCGGGCGACGCCGATCGCCTGGTCCAGGGCCCGGCGGGTGCAGCGCACGAGCCGCGCTTTGAGCGGAGAGACAGGCGGCACGACTGCCATGGCGGCCGTGTCGGCATAATACCCGTCCAGCTCGGCGGAGACGTCCAGGTTCACCAGGTCCCCCGGCTGGAGCGCCCGCGCGCCGGGGATCCCATGGGCGGCCTCGTCATTGACGCTGATACAGGTGCTGCCCGGAAAATTATAAGCCAGCACCGGGGCGCTGCGCGCGCCGTGCTTCTCCAGGAAGTTCGCGCCGATCTCGTCCAGCTCGGCGGTGGTAATGCCGGGCCGGACGTTCTTTTTCATCTCCCGCAGGGCCTGGGCGACAATGCGTCCGATGCGCTTCAGGCCTTCCAGGTCAACCTCATTCTCAACAGTCATCCGCTTTCACCTGTACGGTTTTCTTGGGCTGCCGCTCAGGACTGCGCTTCCCAGCGGCCTTCCAGTTTCAGCGCTTGCAGCGCTTCGAGGGTGGTATGCAGGTCGAACGGCGGCCCGTCCGCGCTGCGCCAGCGCCCGTCCGCTTCCTGCAGTTCCTCCAGGCGGGAGGCAGCCGCTTCGTAGGGCGCTTCGTCCGGGGGGATGCCGGCCTGGCGCAGGCTGGTGCTCATCCAGGCCAGCCCGCCGGGGTCCAGCTCCGGGATGCGGGCAGCCAGGGTCTCCAGGGCCGAGCGGGCGGCCTGGTGAAAACCCAGGGCGTACCACAGGGCCGCCGCCAGCCAGAGGCTGTGCGGATAAGAGGGCAGGCTGCCGTTTTCATCCAGGGCGGTCAGCAGGGCTTTCCCCGCCCGCATGGCGCTCTCAAAGGCCGGGTCCCGGCGGTCGGGGGTGCGTTCGGGGGAGGCCAGCATCGCCAGCCAGAAACCGCAGTTGGCGGTGAGGTACAGCCGCCCGGCCGGGTCGCCGGGCTTGACCCAGGGTGGGGCGGCCTCGGCCACGGAGGGGTCCTCCTCCCAGGCGCCGTCGCGGCCCTGGCGCAGGATGATAAAGCGAACCGCCTTTTCCAGGGCGGGTTCGTCCCGCCGCACCCCCAGAGCCTCCGCACGGGCCAGGCGGTAGCAGGTGGCGTCGAGCGAGCTGTAATCCGCGGCCCAGGAGGGCGCCCAGCCGCCGTCTGCGCGCTGCCCCGCCAGGAGCCGGGCTGCGATCTCCGGCGCGGGGCGTTCGCCGTGCTGCAGGTAGCGCAGGCGGGCCCGGTCCACCTCATCCCCATTTTGCTCCACAAAGCGGGCTGCGGCCTCCAGGTCCATACGGATCCCCTTTCCCCCCTGGTTCAAGCTTCGAAATCGGCGAGCGCCCCGGGCAGCTCAGGCAGACTGGATATCGTCCTCACCATTATACTTGCTTCCTCCGGGCTGGAGCGCACGTTCAACCAGACCGCCCGCAGCCCGCTGCGCACAGCGCCCCGCACATCCACTTCATAGTCGTCCCCGACCATCACCGCCTGCTGCGGTGAAATGCCCAGGTCCTGCAGGATGTAGCTGAAAAACCCCGGGGCGGGCTTCATATAGCCGGTCTTGCGGTAGCCGTAGATGCGCTCCAGGTAGCCGTCCAGCCCGGCCCGGCGCAGGGCCTGGCGGATCTCCTCCTCGCCGGAATCGGCGGCGTTGGTCGCCAGGGCCAGCGACCAGCGCCCGCGCAGCGCAGCCAGGGTCTCTACTGCGCCCGGGAGGGCCTCCACGCGCGGCCAGGCCGCCATCGGCCCGCTGTACTCGGGGAAGACGCGCATCAGGGTGCCGCCCCAATCGAAGAGCAGCCAGCGCCCCGGTGCTTGTGCGGGCTCCGCGCCGCCAGGAGCAGGCGCCGGAGAGGGCTGCTCCCCCTCCGGCGCCCGGTTCCAGATCCCGCCGCCGGACATCAGCCCGCCGCGGGGCGGATCACGTCTATGCCGCCCATCCAGGGGCGCAGCGCCTCAGGCACCAGCACCGACCCGTCCGCCTGCTGGTAGTTCTCCAGGACGGCGATGAGGGTGCGCGGCATGCCCAGGCCCGAGCCGTTGAGGGTGTGCACCAGGCGGGCGCGCCCGCCGTCTTCCGGGCGGTACTTGATATTGGCGCGCCGGGCCTGGAAATCACCCACGTTCGACACCGACGAGACCTCCAGCCATTCCTGCAGCCCGGGGGCCCAGACCTCGATATCGTAGGTGATGCGCGAGCCGAAGCCCAGGTCGCCCGTGCAGAGCTGCAACACCCGGTAGGTGAAGCCCAGCCCGGCGCAGGTCTGCTCGGCGTCCTCGCGCATGCGCTCCAGCTCGGCGTCTGAATCCTCGGGCTTGCAGAATTTGTACATCTCGACCTTGTCGAACTGGTGGCCGCGCTTGATGCCGCGCACATCGCGCCCGGCGCTCATCTTCTCCCGCCGGAAGCAGGGGGTGTAGGCGGTGTAGTGCAGGGGCAGGGCGGCCTCTTCCAGGATATCGCCCATATGTAATCCGGTGAGGGGCACCTCGGCGGTGGGCACCATCCACAGGTCTTCCTCGTGGTCGCGGTACAGGTTGTCGGCGAACTTGGGGAGCTGTCCCGCGCCGAAGAGGGTCTCCTCCCTGACCATGAAGGGGGTGTATTTCTCGGTGTAGCCCTGGCGGGCGTGCAGGTCGAGCATCCAGGCGATCAGGGCGCGCTGCAGGCGCGCGCCGGCGCCGCTGAGGACGTAGAAGCGCGAGCCGGTGATCTTGACGCCCTGCTCGAAATTGAGGATGCCCAGGGCCGGGCCCAGCTCCCAGTGCGGTTTGGGCTCGAAGTCGAAGGCGCGCTTTTCGCCCACCGTGCGCAGGACCACGTTCTCGTGCTCGTCTTTGCCGACCGGGGTGCGCGGGTCGGGAATATTGGGGATGGTCGCCAGGACCGCGTTCAGCGAGCCGTCTACCTGGCGCAGCTCCTCGTCCAGCGCGGTGATGCGCTCCCCGACGGCGCGCATGGCGTCAATTTTGGCCTGGCGCTCGGCAGGGTCCTTCATGCGCCCGATCTCTTTCGAGACCGTGTTGCGCTCGGCTTTGAGGACTTCCACTTCCTGGATCAGAGCCCGCCGGCGCTCGTCCAGGGCCAGGATTTCGTCCACCGGCGCCGGTTCCATCTGCCGGCTGCAGAGCGCCTCGCGCACCTGTTCGGGCTGCTCTCGGAGTAAATTCAGGTCGATCATCTAGCACCTCCTGTCAAAGAATAGAAAACGCCCCCGGTCCGTGCAGGACGAGGGGGGCGCTCGTGGTGCCACCTGCGTTTGCCTGTTGGTCTGCATGCGGGGCGGGCGGCTGCGCGCCTGCCCAGGACCGGAAACCGATCAGGCCTCTTGCTCGCGCTAACGGGCGAACCCGGTTCCCCTTACGGCGGCGCGCCGCCCCTGCGGGGACGATCAGCCCCTTCCCAGGGGCAGGCGGAGGGGATTTCGCCGTTTCAACCTGCTGCCTCGCACCTGCCGGCAGCTCTCTGGGAGGAAAAGCGGCTACTCGTCTCCACGCGGATCATTTCGGATCAGTTGCAGGCGATTATACCAGACCCGGCAAGCTTGTAAAAGGGTCCGGCGCGGTGGGCCGGGGCTTTCTCAAAGTTCAAATATTCCAGGCACCGGGCACTTTCACTGCAGGCAGAGACCGGGACGGGCGAAGAGCCCTCGCCGGCACAGGCTCGATGCGGGCAAAAAAGTGCCTGGCGCCTTGGGTGTCCCATTATCGTCTTCGGCGCCGCCTATCCGCCGACCAGCGGCAGGAAGAGGCGCGGGCTGGCAGGGGCTGCGCCGCCCACCTGCAGCGCCACCGGCGCCGAGGCGCTGGCGGCATAGCCGTCCCCGCCCAGGTAGCGGGCCGACAGGCT
>JAEWYL010000095.1 GCA_023395675.1 Chloroflexota bacterium
GCTCTGCCACGCAAAAATCCCCCGCCTCTTCTATTAAGGGAACGTGAAAGCGCGCGGCAGGGCGCTGTGCGCCGGGCTGCCTTACCCGCCCCCCAGCCCCTGGCGGATGGTTTTCACCCGCTCCGGGCCATCTACGGCGGCGGCCACGTGCGCCCCGAACAGCACGCTCTGGCTACCCAGGTAGATATAAAACATCAGCGCCACCAGCGTGCCCAGGGTGCCGTAGGTCTGCTCGTAGCGGTTGAAGCCGCTCGACAGGTACCAGGTGAAGCCGCGGGTGATGATCTCCCAGATCACCGCGGCCGTCAGGGCCCCGAAAAAGGCGGCTCTGCCCTTCACCCGCACGGTGGGCACCCAGCGATAGAGCCCGTACAGCAGCCCCAGGCGCACCAAAAAGGGCAGCAGCCCGGCGATCAGGAAAAACAGCAGCGTGCCGTAAATCTCAATGCTGCCGCCCAGGGGCAGGCGCACCTGGGCCAGCAGGGTGAGCACCGTGGTCGTCAGCAGCGAGACGAACAGCAGCACGATCAGCGTGCCCACCATGCCCAGGGCAACCAGCCGCGAGTGCAGGAAGCTGAGCGCCTGCCGCCCCGACCACGCCCGGTTGATGTGCAGGGCCAGGGTGGAGAACACCCCTGAGGCCGCCCAGAGCAGCCCCACCAGGGCCACCGGGCCGATCGCCCCGCCCTGCAGGAGCACCGCGTCCACCGTTTCCAGGATGAACCCCTGGGATACCGGCAGGATGGTGCGCAGGTAGAAGAAGATCTGCCCGCGCACGACCCCCGGTTCCAGAAACAGGCTGGCCGCGGCGATGATGAATATTAACAGCGGAAAAAGTGAGAACAGGGCGTAAAACGCGATGCTGGTGGCGCCCTCGCCGGCCCGCACCTGCACGAAAGACAGGTAGGCGCAGCGGAACGTCTCCAGGGTTCCCCCGCTCAGCCGGTCCAGCCGCTGGTAGACCGGGATGAGATTCTCCGCCCGGGCCTTGAGGCGGGCGAGCATTGGCTCCCTCCTATTTCTTCTTCAACAGCCGCCACTCCAGGGGGGAGATCACTCTCAGGATGAGCAGCACCAGTACGGTGGAGCCGGCGGCCAGCACCCACTGCGCCAGCGCCACCCCGATCCCCACCGCAGCCGCGAACAGCAGGGAGGCGGCAGTGGTCAGGCCTTCCACGTCTCCCTCGCTCCGGTTGCGGATGATCGTCCCCGCCCCCAGGAAGCTGACCCCGGTGATCACGGCTTCGATAATGCGCACCGGATCAGACTGCAGCAGCCGGTCGCTGGTCTGCTGGGTGAAGAATTCCATCACAATCCCGCCGAGCGCCACCAGCAGGGCGGCCGAGCCGGCTACCAGCATATGGGTGCGCAGACCGGCGGGCTTGCTGGCCAGCTCCCGGTCCAGCCCGATCAGCGCCCCGAGCAGCATGGCCGCTACGATGCGCACCAGAATACCAAATTGATTGAGGTCGAAGATGGATGCGTTCAAGTCAGACTTCCAATTCGTTGCGCAGGCGGATATAGCGCAGCAGGTGGTCGCGGGAGATCACCCCCAGCAGGTTCCCCGCCTCGATCACCGGCACCTGGTTGACGTCGGTCTCGTCCATTTTCTGCAGCACCGCCCACAGGTTCTGGTCCGGTGGGGTGGAGAGCAGATTGGAGGCCGGCGTCATCGCCTGGCCCACGGTGACCTCGTGCCAGTGTTCTCTCGGGATCTCCTTGACCTGGTGCAGGGTGATCATGCCCAGCAGACCGCTCCCGGAGGAGACGAAGAAGCAGCGCCGCCCGCTGTTGAGGATGTATTCCTGCACCAGGCGGTCCAGGGTCAGGATGGGCGGGACCTGAGGGCAGCCGTCGCTCATCACCTCGCCCGCCTGGACGGAGGAGAGCATTTCCTTCAGGCGCACGTGCCGGTAGCTGCTCTCGGCGGCGTTGTTCAGGAACCAGCCGATAAAGGCGATCCACACCCCGTTGAGGAAATTGCCCGAGAAGAGCATGGAAACGCCCCACAGGATGAACAGAAAAGCCACTCCCTGGCCGGTCAGGGAGGCCCAGCGGGTGGCCTTGCGGTAGCTGCCGGCCGCTTTCCAGAGGATCGAGCGCAGCACCCGCCCCCCGTCCAGCGGGAAGCCGGGGATCATATTGAAAACCGCCAGGATCAGGTTGATGCGGCTGAGATAAGTGCCGGTCGCCTGGACGGTTTCGCCAAGCGGGAGCCTCCCCAACCCAAAAAAGAGCGCTGCCAGGCCCAGGCTCGCCAGCGGGCCGGCAATGGCGATGCGGAACTCGGCCCCCGGGGTGGGCGGCTCGCGTTTCAACTGCGCCAGCCCGCCGAAAATGAAGAGGGTGATGCTGCTGACCGGCACCGCGTTGCGCAGGGCGACCAGCGAGTGCCCCAGTTCGTGCACCAGCACCGAGCCGAAGAACAGCACCGTCGTGACCGCAGCCGCGATCCAGGCCGCGCCCCGGCCCCAGGCCGGGTATTCCTGCGGAAAATAACCCTCCGCCAGCGACCACAGGGCCAGGATAAAGATCAGAAACCAGCTGTAATGGGCGCCGATCGAGATGCCAAACAGCCTGCCAAATTGAATGGATGAGCGCAACGCGTCCTCCTGCAGTATTTCCCCCTCCATATTCGGTTATCCATTTAATTCTACCTGAATTGTCGAAAATCAGGATTGATATTCGCCGATTCTGATGTATAGTAAAGAGGCAGTTCAGAGCATGGGGAGATGAGCGGGCTTTGCCTGCACGCACCTCTCATTAAAATTCATCAGGCGCGTCCGGGCGAAACAGCGTTCCTTCATCCCCGAGCCTGCACGTGACCACCGCCCGTCAACCAAAACCCATTCATGAGCAGGCCGTGGCCTATACCCCCCCATCCCCCTCACCAACCGGGCAAGTGCTGATATATTCAAAAGCAGAAGCGGTTCGTCCGCGCAGGGGGAATGGACAGCCAGAGGGGGCGAGTGATCGCGAGAAGTAAAGGAGGAACGCATGTCATTACTCGGATTTATCATTCTGCTGGTAATCGCCGCCGTCGCGGGCGGCCTGGGCCAGGCCCTGGCGGGGTATTCCCTCGGCGGCTGCCTGGTCTCGATCATCGTGGGCTTCGTCGGCGCCTGGCTGGGCCTGTGGCTGGCCCAGCAGCTCGGTCTGCCGGAGATCTTTTCCATCAATATCGAGGGCCAGAGCTTCCCGGTGGTGTGGGCCATTATCGGCTCGGCCATTCTGACCTTCATCATCTCCCTCATCATGCGCCCGCGGCGGGCGCTCTAGACGCAGCATATTCCTTATATCGCCCGTATCCCGTACGC
>JAEWYL010000066.1 GCA_023395675.1 Chloroflexota bacterium
CGGCGCCCCGCCGGCCCCACCGCGCGGCGCGCGCCGGTTTCCCCGCCGCGGACCGTAATTTCGCCGCACTATGGGCACGGCTGCGTTATTTCCGGTGAAGAACCGCTGTGATCACCGCCGTGCCCCAACCCGAAATCGCGACAAGCTGCGCCGCCTGGCGTGGAGGCGTAGGGGCACGGCGATGCAGATCATGGTTTTCGCCCCGACCGCGCCCGGCCTTGCCCACCGCGCCGGAGGGCAGCCCCCTCCGCTCCGGATGAAAAAAGGCCGGGAGGCAGCGCCTCCCGGCCTTTTTTTCTTTCACTGCAAATTCATCAGCCGCCGTGCTTCTGCACCAGCTCCACCACCTCGGGGAAGTCAATCCCCAGGCGCTTCACGGTCTCCAGAGTGGGCACGCCGTTCGGGGTCCAGCCGCGGCGCTTATACACCGCGTCCACCAGCATCTCGTAGCGATCGGTACGGTACTTGCGCAGGGCCGCCACCTTCTCCGCGGTGGTCCTGCCTTCCGGATCGTAGCCGGCCTCTTCCCGCAGCTCGCGGTCGTAGCGCTCCTGGCGGGACTCGTATTCTTTCTCGGTCACCGGGCCAACGGCACGGTAGGGCGGGTAATCGTAGGCGCGGGTGCCGTAGCCCATGCGCAGGTTGAAGATGCGCTGGAAGTCGTAGACCTTCTCCGACTCGAGCAGGATATCGTCAATGGTCACTTTCTTGCCCAGCACGCCCTCGTAAAGCCAGGTGTAGTTCTCCACGTGCTCGGGCACCTTGGCGGGCTCTTTGGCGGTCTTGTTGCTGGTGGGGATGATATCGTTCCAGGGCAGCTTGCACAGCCCGTGCAGGCTGAACCAGGTGCGGAAGACCGGGAAGTAGTAGAGCGCCTCGGCCTTGTCTTCGAAGGTGGGCAGCTGCTTGTGCACCATCTCCATGAAGATCAGCCAGGCCTCGTCGTGCTGCGGGCCTTTGGAGGCCAGGGCGTAGCCGCCCTGCTGCGCCAGCGATTCTTTCGAGACGTATTCCGAGATCTCCAGGCCTTTGACCTCCATGCCGATATCCAGCAGGACCTTGGGGTCGGCCCCGTATTCGCGCGCGAAGTACTCGCGCATGAAGCGGATTCCCTGGCCCAGGATCAGGCCGAAGCCCTCGCCGCGCGCCATCTGGTGGATAAGCTCGAGGGTGGAGTCGATGTTGCCCCAGCTCAGGTCCAGGCCTCCGGTGCGCTCGGGGTTGAGGATCCCCAGCTCCCAGCACTCCATGGCGAAGGCGATCGAGTTGCCGAGCGAGATGGTGTCAATGCCGTAGGTGTCGGCGTAGAAGCTGATCTCCAGAATGGCGTCCGGGTCGAAGATGGCGCAGTTGGAGCCGACGCCGCCCAGAGTTTCGTACTCGGGCCCGTCCACGAACACGGCTTGGCCCTTATACGGGCCGGTCTGGAGGTGGAAGTGCGGCACGCCGTGGGCGCAGGACATGGTGCAGCCGTACCAGCAACCGTCGGGACCGGTGTGATCGAAGCGCGCCTTCCACAGCTCGCCGACGATGTTCTTGTGGTCGGGGTGGCTGCCGTAGCGGTAGTTTTCCACCGGGAGGAGGTCAAAGCGGTCCATGATCTCCACCAGGTAAGGCGTGCCGGTGCCGCGCATATCGTTCTGCACGGCGTCGAAATCGGTGATCTCTTTCTTGATGCGCTGCCCGGCTTTGCGCAGCAGGGCAGGGTCGGCAGGCCCGTTGGAGCTGCCGTCCATGTTGGAGTAGCGCACGACGATGCCCTTGATCTTCTTGTCGCGCAGCACGCGCCCGGCCCCGCCGCGCGCCGCCTGCTTGATGCGCACCTCTTTGCGGCGCGGGTCGTAATAGCTGATGTTGAGGCCGCACATGGCGACATGGTCGGCGGCCTGCCCGGCGCTCGCCACGGAGATGCCGCGCATGCCTTTCTCGTCCCCGCCGTACATCTCGGTGAGCTGGCGGTTCACCAGGTGCGTGTCCACCGCCTCCAGCGGCGCCGACTCGATCGTCACCCTGCCGTTATCGCCGTCGATGAAGATCACCACCTCTTCACTGGCTTTGCCCTGCACTTCCAGGGCGTCGAAGCCGGAGAACTTCAGGTAGGGCCCGAAGTAGCCCCCGGAGTTGCTGTCAATCACGGTGTGGGTGAGCGGGGAGAGGGTCACCGCGGTGCACTTGCCCGAGCCGGGGTAGGCGGTGATGCCGCCGATCGGCCCGCCGGCGAGGATCAGCTCGTTCTCGGGGTCGTTCCAGCGTGTTTCCGGCTTGACCGCGTTCCAGAGCAGCCAGAGGCCGAAACCGCGCCCGCCGGTAAAGGTGTCTTTCATCTTCTCGGTGACGGGTTTCTCCCCGATCGTGTTGGTGGACAGGTCAATATACAGGGTCCGGTTCGCATAGCCGCGGACTACGGGGCGCAGCTCGTACTCGTACTGCGCCAGGATCTCATGCGCTTCTAAAAGTTTTTCGGGGGCAGGGTAGGTCATACTTTCTCCTTTTGCTAAACATCCTGACGAGCGGCCTACAGGTGTTCTTCGAACCAGCGGAGGATGTGATTCAAGCGGGCGATGCGCCGGTCGGTGCGCCCGCCCCGGGAGAGGCCGTGAAACTCGTCCGGGAAGCGCACCATTTCGCTCTCAACCCCCATCTTTTGCAAAGCGACAAAGACCTGCTCCCCCTGTTCGATCGGGCAGCGCAGGTCGAACTCGTTATGAATCACCAGGGTCGGGGTACGGGCATTACCGATGTACTTCATCGGCGACATATCCCAGTATTGATCCAGGTTCTCGAAGGGCGGTTTATCGCCCAGCAGCTCCTGCCAGTGCCAGTTGAAGTCGGTGGAGCCCCAGAAGCTGATGAAATTGCTGACGCAGCGCTGGGTCACCGCGGCCTTGAAACGCTGCGTATGCCCGATGATCCAGACGGTCATGTAGCCGCCGTAGCTGCCGCCGGTGACGCCCATGCGGGCGGTATCAATGTAGGGCTGCGAGGCGGTGAAATCGGTCCAGGCCATCACGTCGGCATAGTCTGCGCCGCCCCAGCTCTCCCAGATGGCCGCGGCGTGGGCCTCGCCGTAGCCCCGGCCGCCGCGCGGGTTGCAGAAATGCACCACATAGCCCTTCGAGGCCAGGTGGTAGAACTCGTGCATGAAGTAGAAGCCGTACTGGGTGAGCGGCCCGCCGTGGATCTCGAGGATGGAGGGGTAGCGTTTCTGCGGGTCGAACCCCGGCGGTTTGAGGATCCAGCCCTGGATATCGTTGCCGTCCGGCCCCTTGATCCAGTGCTCTTCGATCTCTCCCAGCTCGGTCTCCGCCAGGTAGGCGGCGTTCAGACGGGTGAGCTGCCGGGCGCTGCCCGAGGCCATATCGAGCAGGTGGAGCTGGTTGGGGTCGTCCATCTTGCCGTAGTAATAGGCCATGCGGCTCTGGTCACGGTCGAAGTTAAAGCTGCCAACTACCCCGGGGCCGTCAATGACCTTCGTCAGGTCCTCGCCCGTGCGAGAGATGGAGTAGAGCAGGGAACTGCCGTGCAGCGCCACCGGGAAATACAGCCGCGAGCCGTCCTTCGACCAGGTCGGGGGCATCTGCTCGGGCTGCACGAGGTCGTTGATGGTCCAGGAGGTGACGTGCAGGTCGTAGCGCTCGGTCAGGTTGGCGGCGGGGGCGGAGCCGTCGCAAGGGACCACCCACAGGCCTTCGTTCTTGTACCAGAGTTTGGGCGGGGTGCTGCCCAGGTAGGCAATCCACCTGCCGTCCGGCGAGAAGGAGGGCAGGGCTTTCTCCCCCTCCGGCGCCGGGATCAGGCGCGCCTCGCCGCCCCGGGAGGGGATGACGAACAGGTCCACCTGGTTGGGGCGCAGGTCCGGCTTCTCCTGCACGTTGGAGAGGTAGGCGATCCACTGGCCGTCTGGCGACCAGGCGGGAGAGCGTTCGTCCCAGACCGCGCCGTCGGTGAGCTGGGTAGCCTCGCCGCTGCCGACCTCCACCCTCCAGATATGCCAGCGCTCTCTGGGCTGGTAGCCCGCGCCGTCCATTTTAAAGAAGGGGCGGTCGTAATGGCGGTAGACCACGCCCAGCTTCTTCTTCTGCTCGTCGTTCTGCCGTTCGAGCTCCTCGGGGTCGTGCTTGCGCGCCTGCAGCACCAGGGCGCTGCCGTCGGGCGACCAGGAGAAATCGGAGATCTGCCCGGGGAGGCTGGTCAGAGGGCGGGCTTCGCCGCCGCCGAAGGGGATCAGGTAGATCTGGGCCGGCTTCTCTTTGTCGCCCCGGTTCGAGAGGAAGGCGATCCACTGGCCGTCCGGGGACCACAGCGGGCGGGTGTCGGACTGGTCGCCGAAGGTGAACTGCCGCGGCTGCGGGTCGGGCCCGGTGTCCACGATCCACAGGTTGGCATATTTTTTCTCGGTTTTGGGATCAATGCGCGGTTGAGAATAAATGACGTGCTTTCCATCCGGCGAGAGCCTGGCGCCGGAGATCAGCTCCAGCGTGTAGAGGTCTTCCGGACAAACTCTACGTTTTGCAGAAGAGGCCATACGGTGCTCCTTTGGAATTGTGATCAGACCCACTATCTCACAGGTAATCTACCATGATCCTGAGCGGGCCGGGGAGGGACTAAAGTCCTGACTTCTGTATGAAAAACTCATCTTTTCTTTTCCAAATTTCATCCTCCTGTCATCTCCGGTCGCTATAATCGGGAATGAATGCATGCGGGGGCTGAAAATTCGAGGCTGGCGTGCGCTCCGCCGGCGCCGGCGAGCTGCACGCCAGCCTCTGGATAAGTATAGTATGGGCACGGCGGTGAATCCAGGGGAACCGGCGTGGAAACGTCCCCAGCCGTGCCCGATCACGCCCCGGAACTATATTTGACCGCCGCGGGCGGGCACGGGTCGGGCGAGAACGCCTGCATCCAACGGCACGCCTCTCACAATTCCGCGTAAAACGCGTAGGGGCACGGCGGTGAATCCAGCGAAACCGGCGTGGAAACGTCCCCAGCCGTGCCCGATCACGCCCCGGATTATTTATGACCGCCGCGGGCGGGCACGGCTGGAGGCGGGTTGGGAGGAACGCATTGAATGCACCGCCGTGCCCGATCACGCCCCGGAAATTATTCTTACCGCCGCGGGCGGGCACGGCTGGAGGCGGGTTGGGAGAAACGCATGAAATGCACCGCCGTGCCCCTTGTATGATAAAGATGCGGTAAGATCTTTCTCGATTGGTAAAGGCACGGCAGATCGAGTGCCCCTAGGTCTTGAAGACCGATCCGTAGCAAGGGTCGCCGTGCCCTTCAAGCG
>JAEWYL010000103.1 GCA_023395675.1 Chloroflexota bacterium
CGGCTTCCCCGCGCACGACCACAAAACAGCGCCCTTAGCCCGTACTCACGCTTAATTTAGTTCTAGCAGAACATCTGTTCAAAATCAAGGGTAAAAATGGGGGTAACCCTCCGGGTGATGGAAAAAACCGCGTTTTTGCAGCGGGGTAACCCGCCTGAAGCCGCCCGCCTATCCCCATCTCCCCAGGCCTGGGAGAGCCAGGCTGGAAGCGCCCGTTCGCCCGGCCTCTTCCGAGCCGTTGGGGTATAATTAACACTCGCGCTGCTGCTCTGCCGGGCCTGCCCGGCCCTGCTGGAGCCTGCGCCGCTGCCCGGTTTCGCCGGAATCCGGCCCGCTTTTGGCCGGTTATGCTTGAAGCCGGTACTGCCGGAAGGAAGCCAAAAAACCGCCCATCTGCGCCTGATCCGGCCTCCGCCTGCATTAAGTTAGAAGGAAGACATGGAAATCGGTACGATTCAACAGGTAAACATAGACGAACAGATGCGGGCTGCCTATCTCGATTACGCCATGAGCGTGATCGTGGCCCGTGCCCTGCCCGACGCCCGCGACGGCCTCAAACCCGTACACCGCCGTATCCTGTATGCGATGCACGATATGGGCGTGCGCGCCAATACCCCTTTCAAGAAATCCGCCCGTATCGTCGGCGAGGTGCTGGGCAAGTACCACCCCCACGGCGATTCCGCCGTCTACGACGCCATGGCGCGCCTGGCTCAGGATTTCTCCATGCGCTACATGCTGGTGGACGGGCAGGGCAACTTCGGCTCCATTGACGGCGACGCCCCCGCCGCCATGCGCTACACCGAAGCCCGCCTCACCCGCATGGCGGAGGAGCTGCTGTCGGATATTGATAAGCACACGGTGGATTTCGTCGATAATTTCGACGGCTCGCTGCAAGAGCCCGCCGTGCTCCCCGCCCGCCTGCCCAACCTGCTGCTGAACGGCTCCTCGGGTATCGCCGTCGGCATGGCGACCAATATTCCCCCGCACAACCTGCGCGAGCTGGTGGCCGCCCTGGATTACCTGATTGAGAACTATGAACACGTTGACGACGTGGCCCCCGAGGACCTGATGCGCTTCGTTCCCGGGCCGGACTTCCCCACCGGTGGCGTGATCGTGGGCATCGAGGGCATCAACCAGGCCTACAGCACCGGCCGGGGCCGGCTCGTCCTGCGCGGCCTGGCGAACATCGAGGAGATGAGCGGCGGGCGCAGCCGCATCGTCATCAGTCAGATCCCCTACCAGGTGAACAAAAGCGGGCTGATCGAGCGCATCGCTGAGCTGGTGCGCGAGGGCCGCCTGGACGACATCTCCGACCTGCGCGACGAGTCCGACCGGCGCGGGATGAGCATCGTCATCGAGCTCAAGCGCAGCGCCCAGCCCAGGAAGGTGCTGAACAAGCTCTACAAGTACACCCCGCTGCAGTCCACCTACGGCGTGCAGCTCCTGGCCCTGGTGGAGGGCGAGCCGCGGTTGATCACCCTCAAGCGCGCCCTGCAGCTCTTTATCGAGCACCGCCGGGAGGTGATCGAGCGCCGCACGCGCTACGAACTGGAAAAAGCGCGCGCCCGGGCCCATATCCTCGACGGCCTGCTCATTGCCCTGGCGAACCTGGACGACGTGATCCAGACCATTCGCCAGGCCCCCGATGTCGAGACGGCCCGCACGCGCCTGATGGAGCGCTTCGCCCTCACCGAGATCCAGGCCCAGGCCATCCTGGACATGCAGCTCCGCCGCCTGGCCGCCCTCGAAAGACAGAAGATCGAGGACGAGCACCGGGAGGTGATGGAGCGCATCGCCTACCTGGAAGACCTGCTCGCCAGCCCCCGCAAGATCCTGGACCTCATCAAAACCGACCTGGGCGAGCTGGCCGATAAGTACGGCGACGACCGCCGCACCATGATCGCAGCCGGGGCCTCCGAAGAGCTGAGGGTGGAAGACCTGGTGCACGACGAGGCGGTGCTCATCAGCCTCACCCAGCGCGGCTACATCAAGCGCGTGGCGGCGAAGTCCTTCCGGGCCCAGGGGCGCGGCGGGCGCGGCGTCACCGGGCACGCCATGAAGGAAGAGGACGCGGTCCTGACCTTTCTCCCCGCCCGCACCCTGGATACCATCCTGTTCTTCTCGGATAAGGGCAAGGTCTACTCGGAGAAGGCTTACCAGATCCCGGAGGCCGACCGCGCCGGCAAGGGCACGCCCATTCTGAACGTGCTGGCCCTGGGTCCCGGCGAGACGATCACCGCCGCGGTGGGCATCCCGCAGGCCCTGTTCGAGCGCGGGGACGCCTACCTGATGATGGCGACCCAGGAGGGCCGGGTGAAGCGTGTGGCCCTCTCGGATTTCGGATCGGTTCGTTCCTCCGGCATGATGGCCATGCCTCTGGATAACGGCGATCTCCTGGGCTGGGTGCGCCTGACCAGCAGCAAGAACGAGATCATCCTGGTCACCGCCGGCGGGCAGGCGCTGCGCTTTTCGGTGAGCGCGGTGCGCGCCATGGGGCGCCAGGCTGCCGGCGTCACCGGCATCCGTCTGGCGCCGGGCGACCGGGTCGCCAGCATGGAGGTGATCGAGCCGAACGGCTTCCTGGTGATCGCCACCGAGGGCGGCTACGGGAAGCGCACCGCCCTGGGCAATTACCCCGCCAAAGGCCGCGCCACCCGGGGCGTCGCCACCATCAACCAGCGGTCCATGGATGTGACCGGGAGGATCGCCGCCGCCCGGGTGGTGCAGGAGACCGACGACCTGATGCTCATCACCAGTTCGGGCGTGGTCCTGCGCAGCCGGGTGAACGCCGTCGGCCTGTACGGGCGCTCCACGCGCGGCGAGCGCCTGATCCGCCTGGACAAGGGCGACCAGGTGGCTTCGCTGGCGCGCATCGCCAACGCGGAGCTGGACAGCCTGGAGAGCGGCGCGCCCTCCGAAAGCGGAAACGGAAAAGTTTAACCCACCCCCCGGTGGGGAGAGAAAAAAACCGGCTGTGCGCGGGGCAGGGTTACTGCCTTACGCACAGCCGGTTTCTGTTTGCATCGTCCAAAAGATTGTGTGGCTGCCCTGGGGAGCTTCGCCCCTACTGCAGCCACCAAGCTTAATTTTCAGGGCCGGTTCGGACTATATTCCGGGGATCGCAATTTTGCCGGCGACGAGCAGGAATGCCGCGCTGAAGATGCAGCTGACCAGCAGCAGCATCAGGGACAGGATGAAGCGCTGGGCGGGCGTCATCCCCAGGAATCAGCCGCTCGGGCGCGGGGGCGCCTCCAGCTCCGGGGCTTCTTCCTCATCCAGGAAGGGGGCGATATGGGCCTGAGCGCGTAAATCGTCAAACATAAATCTCTCCTGAGAACCGGTCCGCGGTGTCTTTGAATTTCCGTCCGGCTGCCGCCGGGCGGGAGGGCCGGGTTTTAAACTTTGCTTTCACCGGAGGCCCGCAGGTGGACCTCGCCGGCCTGGATGGCGTGTACGCGGCCCGCCCGGTCGCCTAAGCGCAGGGCGCCGTTCGGGTCCAGGCCCAGCACCATGCCCTCCAGCGGGTAGGCAGCCTCCCCGCCTTCGTGGCGGAGCAGGCGCACCCATTCCCCTTTGAAGGCCAGGCGCTCTTCCCAGGCCTGCAGGAAGCGGGGCGTCCCGAGCTGCGCGCGCCAGCCGAGCAGTTGTTCCAGCATGGCGCGCAGCAGCTCCAGGCGGTCCACGGCGGGGGGCCTCTCGCCCTGCGCAGCCAGGCAGCCCGCTACGCTCGTGGCGGGGAAGTTCAGCTCCGGATCATCCGGGACCGAGCCGGGCTCGACGTTCACGCCGATCCCCAAAATCACGGCCTGCAGGGCCTCACCCTGCCACTGCGCCTCCGCCAGGATGCCCGCCAGCTTGCGCCGCTGCACCAGCACGTCGTTCGGCCATTTGATCTCCGCCGGCAGCCCGTACAGGCTCTCCAGCGCGGTCGCCAGCGCCAGGGCGCCGAGGGCGGTCAGGTGGGTGGCGGCGTGTCCTACCGGGGCCGCCGCCTGCGAGGGGCGCAGCACCAGGCTGAAAGCCAGGGCCGCACCCGGCGGGGTGTACCAGCTCCGCCCCATGCGCCCGCGCCCGGCGGTCTGTTCGTCGGCGACCACCAGGGCCAGGTCGGGCGCGCCCGAGGCCGCCCAGCGGGCCGCCTCGTCGTTCGTGGAGCCTATGCGCTCGTAATAGCGCAGCGGCCCGAGCGCCAGGCCGTTCAGCGAGGCCTGCAAAGTGCGTTCATCCACGCTCGCGATTCTATCATACCGGGAAGCGCGGTTTTTCCACCTGTCATAATCGTAAAATGGGGCCGCCGGCAGCCTGGCTTTCTCTTTTCGCCTGACAAAACGCGGGAACCAGGTGCCAGGCAATTTCACGACGGACAGCACCCGAAACAGGCGAATAACCCTCGCCAGCACAGGCTTGATGCGGGCGATAAAATGCGCGGCGGAATCTGCCCGGCGCCTTGCAGCCCGGAGTCTTTGTGACCACCCTGAGCTGCCTTTCTCTTATCCTTGCCGATTCGAAATCCATATGTTATACTTCCTGCGCTCCCGCCCCCGGGACAGCAAGCCAAGGGCGGGAGTCTTTACGCCAACCTCCAGTCCGGAGGTGAAACCCATCT
>JAEWYL010000137.1 GCA_023395675.1 Chloroflexota bacterium
TTGAGCTTGCTCAGCTCTAAATTTTCGGTCCCGCCGCCCGCACTTCCGCGGGGGCCTGGTTCTCGAACTTCTTGAAGTTGTCAATAAAGCGCGAGGCCAGGCCGCGGTATTTCTTCATATAGGCCTCCTGGTTGGGCCAGGAGGAGGCCGGGTTGAGCACGCTGTCGGGCACGCCGGGCGCGCAGGTGGGCACCTCGAAGCCGAAAATGGGGTCGGTGTAGTACTCCACGTTCAGCAGTTCCCCGTCCAGGGCGGCGTTGAGCAGGGCGCGGGTGTACTTGATGCTGATGCGCTTGCCGATGCCGTACGGCCCGCCCACCCAGCCGGTGTTCAGCAGCCAGCAGTTTGCGTCGTAGCGCAGGATCTTCTTCTTCAAGAGATCGGCGTAGAAAGCCGGGTGGTGCACCATGAAGGGGCCGCCGAAACAGGTGGAGAAGGTGATCTCCGGCTCTTCGCCCAGGCCGATCTCGGTGCCTGCGATCTTGGAAGTGTAACCGGAGATGAAGTGGTACATGGCCTGCTCCACGCTGAGCCGGGCGATGGGGGGCATGACGCCGGAGGCGTCGCAGGTGAGGAGCACGATATTCTTCGGATGACCGCCGCGCTTTTCCGGCAGCGCGTTCTCGATGAACTCCAGGGGATACGAAGCGCGCGTGTTCTCGGTGAGGGTATCGTCGTCCAGGTCGATCAGGCGGGTGACTGGATCGTAGACGACGTTCTCGAGGATGGTCCCGAAGCGGCGGGTGGTGGCGTAAATCTCCGGCTCCGCCGATTCCGAGAGGCCGATCACCTTGGCGTAGCAGCCCCCTTCGAAGTTGAACACGCCCTCGTCGCTCCAGCCGTGCTCGTCGTCGCCGATCAGGCTGCGGGCGGGGTCGGCGGACAGCGTGGTCTTGCCGGTGCCGGAGAGACCGAAGAACAGGGCCGTATCACCCTCCCGGCCCATGTTCGCCGAGCAGTGCATGGTCATCACCCCCTGCAGCGGGAGCAGGTAGTTCATGATGGTGAAGACCGATTTTTTGATCTCGCCCGCATATCCGGTATTCCCGATGATGCAGAGCTGCTGGTCGAAATTCAGGGCGATAAAGGTCTCGCTGGGCGTGCCGTCCACCTGGGGAAAAGCCTTGAATCCGGGCACCGCGATCACGGTGAAATCGGGTACGTGCCGGCGGTACTCGTCATTGGTGCCCGGGGTGATGAACATATTGCGGGCAAACATACTGTGCCAGGCCATCTCGGTCAGGATGCGGACCGGGAGGCGGTATTCAGGGTCGGCGCCGGCGTAGCAGTCCTGGACGAAGATATCCCGACCCTGGAGGTATCCCTGCACACGGCTGAACAGCTCGTTGAATTTCTCCGTGCTAAAGGGGCGGTTGTACTGGCCCCACCAGATCTGGCCTTCGGTGGTCGGTTCGCGGACGATAAATTTGTCGTTGGCGGCGCGAGCGGTGTGCTTCCCGGTGTCCACCACGAACGGGCCGGAGCGGCTGAGCCTGCCCTCCCCGCGGAAAACGGCCTCTTCGTACAGGGCCTCGACCGGCAGATTCCAGTAGGCCTTGCGCAGGTTTGACAGCCCGTGGTTCGCCAGGCCGAAATCAGCTTTCCGTGCGGCGGCCTCAGTTTCGGCCGGGGTTTTGATGTTCAGCAAGTTGTTCATCTCTCTCTTCTCACATCCAATCGCGGATAAGCTTGCGGTCGCCGATGTAGATTTCGTTGGGCGAGTTCGGATCCAGGGCCCATTTGATACGCTCCACGGCAGTGGTGATATCTTTGACGCTCCCGGCGAAACTCAGGCGCAGGTGGCCTTCCATCCCGAACTCTTTCCCGGGCACGGTCACCACCAGGGCTTTCTTCAGCAGGAAATCCGCCAGCTTGACCGAATCGTTGGAGTAGGCGCGGAAATCCGGGAGGATGTAGAAAGTGCCCGCAGGTTTGGTGTAGCGCACGCCGTTGAAGGTGCTCAGCTCCTGGACAATCACCTCGCGGTTATTCTCGAACTGGAGGCGCAGGTTCTCCACCACGCTCTGCATCCCCGTCAGGGCCCCTTCGGCCGCGGCCTGGAGGACGACCGAGGTGCAGGAGGTGGTCTGAGCCTGGACGTTGTTGATCACCTCGACCAGCTTGCGCGGGGCGATCACCCAGCCGATGCGGAAGCCGGTCATTCCGTAGAGCTTCGAGACGCCGTTCACCACGATCAGCATGCTGGAATCAATGTCTTTGTCCGTGAAGCGGTAGGCCGGCACCGCACGCTTGCCGTCGAAGACCAGCTTATGGTAGATGTCGTCCAGAATGAGAAAGATCTTTTTCCGCTCGCAAAATTCGACCACCTCGGCGATGAAGTCTTCCGAGAAGACCATGCCGGAGGGATTGTTCGGGCTGTTGACGATGATCGCTTTGGTGTAAGAGCTGACTGCCTGCTCGATATCCTTCATACGGGGGTGAAAAGTGCCGTCCTCCGGGGTGACGACCACCGGGATGCCGTAGCACATCTTGACCATCTCGGGATAGCTGACCCAGTAAGGAGCGAGGATGATGACCTCATCCTGAGGGTTGAGGATGCTGAAAAGGATATTGAAAAGGGACTGCTTGGCCCCGGAGGAGACGATCACGTTCTCCGGCGCGGGGCAGCGTTCGTAATTTTCTTCTGTGTAGCGAATGATGGCTTTTTTGAGGGAGGGAGTTCCATCCGGGGGCGTGTATTTGACGTCTCCCCCGGTCAACTTCGCAGCCGAGCTGAGGATGGCGGTGATCGGCGTCTTGTTTTTCGGCTCGCCAATGCCCATATTGATAACCTGCTCGCCGCGCTCGCGCAGCAATCTGGCCTCTTCGTTGAGCCGGAAGGTTGGCGACTCAGCAATTTGCCTGGCAAGTTGGCTGATGATCATGGATGCCCTTTCTCCTGTAGACCGTACACGTGTTCCGGCCGCGTGTCGAATTCAGCCAGGCGCGGGTGATTGAAGAGGACGCGACCAGAATAGATTGAGAACCATGCGCCTGGCAACGGCGCGAATAGTTTAGCTGGATTCGAAAGGGCCGTCAATGTGATATTCATCCGGATGATGGCTGTCAGGATTCAGAGGGGAAAAGCGCGGAAACGATAAAAAAAGCGCTTTTCGCCGGTTTTTCGCGATCTCGCTAATTTCCAAATTATCCCTTTCGCAAACTAACAGTGCAACCCTGTTTATCCCGATGCTTGACGACTGGGTAACAGCCGTCTACAATACAATTGGACCGTGATCCAGGCACAGGGCCTTGTTCCGGAGACCTCCACCCATGCGAAATCCATTTGGTTATTATCGAAGAAAACGGGTCATCGTCGAACGGGCCGCGCGCCGGAACCTGCAGCACAGGCTGCAGGAGGCAGACCGGCGGGATAAAGAGAGCCAGAAGCGTTGGGAACGGCGCCTGGAGTGGGGGCGTGCTTACGACAGCCGGGTGATCTCGGCCCTGGACCTGGTGCAGCGGGCGGAATACCCCGGGGACGAGATTGAGCAAATCGCGGACGCGGCGGCGAACACCATCGAGTGGCGTATCGGTCGCTGGGAGGCCGGCGCGGAGGGCTGGAGCAGCGCGCCGGGCCGGTTTGCCAGCCGCGCCTGGGTGCGCCTGCTCTTCGACGAAAACGGCGAGCCGTCCGGTTTTCTCTGCTGGAGCGAGCGGCGCGGCGAGCTGCAATCCGGGTTGGAGGCGGCCAGCCTGAGACAGGCTTTGCGCCGCCTGCACCTGCCGGCGAATATCCACGGCGCAGCGCGTGAGAATGGAAAGCCCTCCCGGATACCTGCAGTCACCTCCACCGGGCTGAACCGCATCCTGCAAGACTGCGCGCGTGAAATCCAGGCCTCCATCCAGGGCGAGGTGAGACTGGACCCGGTCTCCCGCCTGCTGTACAGTACCGACGCCTCCATTTACCAGATCGAGCCCCTGGGCGTGGTCTTTCCCCGCAGCCAGGCGGAGCTGGCCGCCGCGGTCAGGATCGCCTCGGCCTACGGAGTGCCGGTGCTCGCCCGGGGCGCGGGCTCGAGCCTCGCCGGGCAGGCGATCGGCCCGGCCCTGATCCTGGATTGTTCCCGCTACCTCAACCGGATCGTGGCGATCCATCCCGAAACGCGCACGGCGATGGTCGAGCCCGGGGTGGTGCTCAGCCAGCTAAATCGCGAGCTGTCCCGGTACGGGCTGCAGTTCGGCCCGGACCCTGCCTCCGCCGAGCGGGCCACGGTGGGCGGCAGCATCGCCAACAACGCCTCCGGCTCGCACTCGATCCTGTACGGGATGGCAGCCGACCATCTCCTATCGGCGCAGGTGGTGCTGGCTGACGGCTCTCAGGCCTTTTTTTCCGCCATTTCCATCGAGGAAGCCCGCCGCAGAGCCGGGCTGGAAGAGCCGCCGGACCCACGCGGGCTGCCCTACGCCTCGGAACATAAGCTCGAAGCCGATATTTACCGGGCGGCCTGCATGATCCGAGAAGCATACGGGGATGAAATTCGGAGATCCTGGCCCCGCACCTGGAGGAGCGCCTCCGGCTATAACCTAAACTATCTCCTGCCCTGGTCGCCGGGACGCCCGCCGTTTTGGGGCCCGGAGACGGGCGTCGCCCGCTACGGGTATGCGGGGTCCGGGGAGTATCCCCCCGTCTCCCCGGGCTGTCTCAATCTTGCGCCCCTGCTGGCGGGTTCGGAGGGCACCCTGGCGGTGATGAGCCAGCTGACCCTGAACCTGGTCCCGCTCCCGAAGCAGACGATCCTGGCTGTGCTGCCCTATGCCAGCGTCGCGGCCGCCTGCGCCGCGGTGCCTGAGATCCTCAAAGAGACCCAACCCTCGGCGGTTGAGCTGATCCCCCGAACCCTGGTGAAACGGGCGCGCGAAATCCCCGCCTACGCGCGCATGGCCGGATTTTGGGACCAGCTCAGGCAGGAGGGCGAGCCGGAGGCCCTGCTGGCGGTTGAATTCTCGGGCGAGGATCTGGACGCGCTGCGCGTCCGGGCGGACCGCCTGAGGCCCAGGGGCTACGTTGCGGTTGCGAAAGAGGAGCAGGAGCAGGTCTGGAGGGTGCGTAAAGCCGGCCTGGGCCTGCTGCTCTCACGCCCGGGGGATGAGAAACCGGCGGCATTCATCGAGGACCTGGCCGTCCCCGTGGAGAGGCTGGACGAATTCGTGTCCGGCATGGAAAGTCTGCTGCGGAAAAATGGCTCCAGCGCCGACCTGTACGCCCACGCCTCGGCCGGCTGCCTGCATATCCGCCCGCTGCTCAATTTGAAGGACGGTGAAGGGGTGCGCCGGATGCGGGAGATCGCCGCCGAAGCGGTCGAACTGACCCTGAACCTGGCAGGGACGGTGAGCGGGGAGCACGGCGACGGCATCGCCCGCTCGCAGTGGCTCGAAAAGATGTTTGGGGCCGAGCTTCTCCAGGCTTTCCGCCAGTTGAAGCAGGCTGCCGACCCGCAGGGGCTGCTGAACCCGGGAAAGATCCTGGACGCGCCCGCCATGCACTCGAACCTGCGCTACGGGGAGACCTACCAGACGCAGGAATGGACGACGCGGCTGGATTTCAGCCCTGAGGGCGGTCTGAGCGGCGCGGTCGAGCAGTGCAACGGGGCCGGTGTCTGCCGGAAAGACGGGGGTGTGATGTGCCCTTCCTTCCAGGCCACCCGGGAGGAGATGCACAGCACGCGCGGGCGGGCAAACCTGCTGCGGGCGATGCTCTCCGGCAATTTCCCGGCAGGCATGCAGGACGAGAAAGCGGTCTACCAGGCCATGGATCTGTGCCTGGCCTGTAAAGGATGCAGGGCGGAGTGCCCATCCGGGGTGGATATGGCCAAACTCAAGTACGAGTTCATGGCCCAGTATTACTCCCACCACCGCCGCCCGCTGAGGGACTTCCTCTTTGCCTACATCCACCGGCTGGCCGGGTGGGGATCACCCCTGGCCTCGCTGCTGAATCCCCTGATGAACTCCCGCTTCGCCGGCAGCCTGTTTCGCCGCTTCCTGGGGCTGGCTGCAGCCCGGCCGTTCCCGCAGTTCCAACGCGAGAGCCTCTTCGAGCTGGCTGGCCGGGAGGGGAAAGGGCAGCTGGCGGCAGGCGGGCGTGAGAAAGCCCTGTTCCTCGCCGACGCCTTCAGCGTTTATTTCTACCCCGGGCAGGGTCTGGCGTCCCTCAGGCTCCTGGAGCGCGCGCAGGTGCAGGTGAGCCTGCTGAGGACCATCGGGGCAGGCCGGACCCTGATTTCGAAAGGCTTTCTGGACGCCGCCCGCCGCCATGCCCGGGAGCTGGTGGATGAGATCTACCGGCTCGACCCGGGCGGGACTCTCCCCGTCATCGGCATCGAGCCTTCCGAGATCCTCACCTTGAGAGACGAGTACCGCGCGCTTCTGCCCGGTGATGCTCGGGTCGAGGGCCTGGCAAAGCGAGCCTGGATGCTCGACGAATACCTGCTGCGGCAGGGAAGGGACGGAAAAAGGCGCATCGAAGCGCTGCTCCCGGCCCGCAAGGTCAGCTCGATCCAGTTTCCGGCTGCCCCCCAGCCGCCTAAACCGCTGGTCTACCTGCACGCGCACTGCTACCAGAAAGCCCAGCCTCCCTGCGAGGATGGCGAGCCCTCCGGGGTCCAGGCCACCATACGCATGCTGGAAACGGCGGGCTACCGGGTAGAGCTGATTGATTCCGGCTGCTGCGGGGTGGCGGGCGCATTTGGATACGAGACAGAGCATTACGAACTGTCGTTGAAAGTCGGTGAAAAGCTCCTGGAAACGGTGCGGACCGCGCTGCCGGGAGCGGAGATCGCCGCCAGCGGGGTTTCCTGCAAGGCGCAGATCGAGGATGGCGCCGGCAGGCAGACCTCGCACCCGGTTGAACTGGTGGAGAGGGCCACACGTTGATTTGATCTGGCTGGCAGGCAGTATTCAGGGGCTGCAGCAGAGGGCATGGTACCCTGCAGGTAATGGGGAATTATTTCAGGGGAGAGAGCGATGGTATATTATGACGAAACCATTGTGCGCCAATTCTATGAAGCCTTCAATCGGGGCGACCTGACGCTGGTCAGCAAGCTGTACTCGGAGGACGTGGTTCTATACGTCCCGGGCCGCAGCCGCATCTCCGGCATTTACCGGGGAAAAGAAGCGCTGCACAAATTATGGGAAAAACAATTCGAGCTCTCGGAGCGCACTTTCCGGCCGGAGGTGGTGACGGTGGCGGATGGAGGCGGGCATATCGTGGTCATCAGCGATATCCGCATCCTGCGTGCGGGGCGAGAGTATGCCTGGCGGAGAGTGATTGATTTCCGCATGCAGGAAAGCCGCGTCAAGGAGGCCTGGTTTTACGAAGGCAACCAGTATACCGCGGACGAAGCCTTTGCCTGAGGCCGGCCCATTCAAACGGTGATCTGCAGGCCGCAAAATTCGGCCGCCGCGCTGCGGGCGAAGAGGGTTAAGCGCTCGGCGGAGGCTGGGCCGGCCGCATTCCAGCGCAGGCGGGCAGAGTCCTGCAGCCGGTCGTCGTCCAGCGCGAGGCTCCACCTGCCGCCGGCCGTTTCCAGCCGCAGCAGGTGGTAGGCCTGGGTCTGAATGCCCTCGAGCTCGATGCGTTCCACCTGGCTGTCCCCAAAGTGGATGAGCAGGGCTGGCCCCGGAGGGGCATTGGTGAAGGTAAAGCGGTATCCGGCCCCCGCCGCCCCTTCAAGCACCAGGCCCCATTCCCCCTCGGAGGCCGCTTCCGGCGCGCGCAAACTGACCTCGAGGACAAAGTCGCCGGCGGGCAGGGCCAGGCTGGCCTCCGCCGCCTCCCCCCGGGCGGGGGCCAGGCTCAGGCGGTGCTCGTCCCCCCGGCAGGGCCCGCGCAGGCAGCTCAGGGACAAAAAGCCGTTCACAGCCGGAAGGCGGAGCGGTTGGGGGGATACGCTGGGCCCGCGAACCACCAGGCGCTCCCCTTCCCACTCCAGCGGATCAATCGCCAGAACCCTCTCGCCGCTCTCCGGCAGCCAGCGGTGGTAGACGCAGTAGAGGCTGAGGTTGTCCGGCCCGCGCACCACCGAGTTATGTCCCGGGCCGATCACCCCCAGCTCCGGCATGGTACGCAGGATGGGGAGCACCTGGTCCCCATCACAGTACTGGTCCCATTCGTCCTCACGCTCCAGCCGGTCGCTGGCGGCGTAGCTCACGCCGTAGGTCTGGTTCTGCCAGTTTCCGCCGGAGAACATCTGGTAGTACAGCCCGTCGTGCTTGAGCACAAAGGAGCCTTCGATGGTGTGCCAGCGCACCCCGCCCTTCGAGGCGCGAGCAGGATCGAAAATCTGCCAGTCGTATTTTGCCCGGGTGACCGGGCGCGGCCTTCCCTCCAGTCGGAAGGGATCCAGCAGGCGGTCCATCACCGTCCCGGTGCCTATGCGGTCGTATTCGAGGAAGTCAGTGGCGTAGAACAGGTAGCGCCTGCCGTCCCCGGCATCGAGAACGTGTGGGTCAATAGCAAACTGTTCCGAGGTCAGGCGCACCCCGCTGTCCTGGAAAGGCCCGGCAGGGTCTGTCGAGGTCGCCACGCGCAGGTGCATGTTCTCTTCATCCCCGACCGAGTAATACAAATAAAAAACACCTTCCAGGTAGCTCACCTCCGGCGCCCAGTAGTGGGGGCCGCGGCTGGGAAGCGGATCCATGGCGCTCCCCACCCGGCTCCAGTGCACCAGGTCCGGCGAGCGCAGGACGCCGAAGGCGCGCCGGTCGGCCTGCAGCCCGGTGGTGTAGCACCAGTACTCCCCGCAGTGCTTCAGCACAAACGGGTCGGCCGCGGGATGAGGGTACACCGGGTTCGTATAGTATATGGTGGGGGCGGAAGAGTCCGGCATGCTGATCGGCTGGCTCGGGGTTGGCGAGGGAGGTTGTTAGCGCGCCTCCGCAAATGGGGGCGCGGGTTGGGCCGTATAGCGCCGGTAGCGCTCAACCAGGGGAGTTTCCTGGCGGCAGTAGACTCCCTGCTCGTCGAAGCTGCACTCGAACAGGCCCAGGTCTATCGAGTACGCCCGGAGCGGGCGGCGCCCGGTGCGGTATTCCCAATCGAACATACTGAAGAGGGGGAACCAGGTATAGCCGATGACCGGCACACCGGCGCAGCGCAGCCGTTTCACTTCTTCGATGGTCTCATCCATCCAGCGCGAGCGCCGGGCGTGTGCGCCTTTGGCGGAGGTCTCGGTCACCATCACCGGGAGGCGGTATCGCTCCCAGCTGTCCTGCAGCACCCTGCCGATAGTGAAGCCGGGCGCCTGTTTCCGGCTGCGGGTGAAGGTCCCGTCCGGTTTCGGCCTAACTTCACCGTAGGACCAGGGATAGTAATTGGCGCCGAAAACGTCGAATTCGACCCGGTTCTCGTGGAACCAGCGGAAGTCGCGCTCTTCGAAGCCGTTCTGAATCAGGGTCTCGTACAGGGGATGGTCACCATCCACCCGTCCCAGGCACAGGTCGGTGCACAGGTACTGTTTCAAATTATTTAACTGCACCAGCCGGCGGACTGCAGGAGAGGGGTCGCTGGTCCAGTGATGCCAGAGCGCTTCGACGTGGACGATCGGGGCGGACGGGGCTGCGTCTTTCAGGGCCCGGGTAGTCAGCACAACACCCCGGGCAATTGCTGCCTGCAGTTTGTAATAACCGTCATCCCCGGTGAGGTAGGGGGGCCAGACGCCTCGATAGCCGCACATCTTGGCGCAGATGGCAGGTTCGTTGAACGGGGTAAACGCCGGGGAGAGGGAGCGGTAGCGCTCGGCGACGGCGGCTGCGTAGGCGGCAACAAGCCGGGGGTAGTGCGCATTGATAAAGCTGTTATCCATCCACAGCGGGGTGCCGTAGTGGATCAGGTCCAGGACCGGGCGGATCCCCTTGACGTTCACCATATAATCCAGCACCTCATCGGTCCAGGACCAGTCGAAGACCTCCGGCGCGGGCTGCACCCGGTACCAGGGGATGCCCCAGCGCAGCAGTTTAATGCCGGTGCCGGCAGCCAGGTCCAGGTCAGATTTCCAGAACCGGTAGTGCTGGGTGTGTTCGTATTCGTCCAGGAGACGGTAGCCGGGATGCACATGGGCGATGAAGGTGTCTTCGATCCCGGTGGCCCAGTAGAAATTTTGGGGGGTTAATGGAAAGTCTGGGTTCATCTGGCAACTTATATCATACCGGGCATATGCGGCAGGTGTAGGTATGGGGGAGTCTGCGCGAGCTGCACCCGCACAGACTCCCCCGTTTGTCCGTCAGGGTTCTCACTTGACCGGGGTCTGGAGCAGGCGATAGACCCGGACATAATCGAAGATGGAGGTGAAGCCGCTGCCGCCCATCGAAACCAGGCCGATGCGGTCCCCGGTACCAAACTCCAGAGTCCAGGTACCGCCGCGCACCCAGTTTTCGCCATCCAGGCTGGTGTAGGCGGTGTAGTGCTCCTCCCCTTTGAAGCGGTAGGCGGCAATGCGCAGATAGGCCCAATCGCCGGGCGGGCCGACCACGGTGTTTCCGTAGCGCGGGTAGCCGTCCGGCACCGGGAACCATTCCTTGGCAAATTCGATCTGGCGGGTCTCCCAGATCGAGACGGACACCAACTTCGTATAGTTGTCGTCGTCGCCGTAGATCACCAGACCGCCCTGTACAAAATTAAAGCAGCAGCCTTCCGCGGGGACGTTGAGAGCTACCCTCGCCTCCACCAGATAAGGGAAAGCCGGGGCGTCTTCGACCAGCACAGAAGCGTTATTGCTGGCCTCGTGCAGGTCGGCGGCCTGGGTGTCAATCTCGAGCTCTCCCCCGGTAAGGCGCACAGTCTCCGGCGCGGGCGGGCGGATCCAGGACCACTGCGCGCCTAACTGCGTCCCCGAGAACTCATCCGAGCGTGAAGGAACCAGCGGACCGGGGATGGCCTCCCGCTCGGGTGGGAGGATGACCTGGCTCAGATCGCCCGGCTGGGCGGCAGGGGCCGCCTGCTTGCGGTCCGAAGCCCAATGCCCGTCGCGGACCGAGGGCCACCCGTCCTCCCAGGTGAGCGCGTCCATCAGCATCGGGCGTTTCGTGAACCCCACAGCTCCTTCGAAATACGGATCGTGCCGGTCAATGGCGTGATAGAGGAACCAGTCCTGGCCGTTGAAATCGGTAAACACGGAGTTGTGTCCCGGCCCTACCCAGCGGTTCCCATTCATACTGATGACCGGCGTACCTCCGACCCTGCCGGCCAGGAAGGAGACACCTTCGCGATCCACAAAGGGCCCGGTTGGGGAGGCGGAACGCCCGGCAAACACGCTGTAGCCCGTGAGCGGACCCCGGCAGCAGTCGGTGGCGGAGACAAACAGGTAATAGTAGCCGAAGCGGCGGATAACGTGGCTCCCCTCGTAGCGGTTGGCGATGGCGACCTCTACCTGCGAGGCCGGGTCGGAGGTGAGCCCGTCCTCCGACAGGCGGCGCACCGAGAGGCCGCCGAAGTAGCTGCCGTAGTAGATCCATTTTTGCCCGCTGTCATCGGCGACGACCGAGGCGTCGAAGGTCCAACGGCGAGAATCCGGGCAGCAGGGGGCGGGGTGGGGCTCCACGGCCGGGAAACCGCTGTCCACCCAGGGTCCGGTGGGGCTGCTGCTGGTCGCCACCCCGATGGCGCTGCCGCCGCCGGGCAGGTCTGTCTCGGAAGCGGTGTAGTACAGGTAATACTGCCCGTTGAAGTATTGGATGTCCGGCGCCCACAACCCGGCGTTATCGGCCACCCAATCGGGCCGGGAGGCGAAGGCGTCTCCGGTGTATTCCCAGGTTACCAGGTCGAGCGAACGCAGGATCGGGATCAGGCGGAAGTTGAAGGCGCCGGAACCGTCCCGGTCCTGCCCGTTCAGCGGGTCGGTGGTGCAGAAGACATACCAGTAATCGTCACCCGTCTCCTGGCCGCGGATGATGGCCGGGTCGGCGCAGCTCTCCACCTCGCTGTCCCCGGGAATCTGAACCTCGGGCGGGTTAACATAAGTCTGGTACCTTTGCGCGGCGCTCGCCTCAACGGCAAGCATTGTGGGTCCGGTGAAGGAGGCGGACAGCAGCGGCAGGTAGAGGACGGCCGCCGACAGGAGCGCTCTGCGGGAAAGCGCCATCCAGTGTGAAATTCGATCGGATAGAAGAGACACGGGCTTACTCCTTTCGATCCAGCACCAGTACAGGTACAACTCCAGTAGCGATCCGATAAAAGGGATGGTGGCTGTGCCGGGCAGCGCAGCCACCGCACACATCTCAAACAACCATTGATGATGCGCGACAACCCGGCTCAGGGCAGCGGCTGGGGGTCCACGCTGGGGCCTTCGATCACCGGCTCCCCACCCACAAACTCCACCGGGTCAATGCGCAGGCTGCGCTCGCCGCCCGGGTAGCCCACATCAATCCCGGTCCAGGCATGGTAGGCCATCCACAGGTTGCCCTCCTCATCCTGGAAGAAGGCCTGCCCTCCGGGCCCCATGGCTCCGTTCCCATAAGAAAAGACTGGTTCTTGCCGCGGTTTCTCGCAGGGCCCGGTGATGCTTTCGCAGATTGCATAGCCGACCGCGTACTCGTGGCTCTCCCACCAGTTGCCGGAATAAAAAAGGTAGTAGGTGTCCTCTACCAGCAGCATGGCAGGGTTCTCGATCAAGGGCCGCTCCCAGGCCTGGTCTCGCTGGATGAGCTGGACCGGTTCGCCCACCAGCGAGAGCCCGTCGTCGCTCAACTGCTGGATCCAGAGGTACACTTCCAGCCCGCAGCAGTTTCCGTCGTTTTTCCACAGCAGGTAGTAGGTGCCATCCTCATCCTGAAAGGGATAGGGGTCAATCGAGCCGCCCAGGTCCACCTGGCAGATGAAAGGCGCGGTGGAGGTGTCCTGGAAAGGGCCTTCAGGTCCCGGGCTGGTCGCCAGCGAGAGGCACTGCCTCCCCGCCTCCAGCGCGCGGGTGGTGTAGTAGAGGATGAAGTTCTCGCCAATCTGGATCCCGCCCGGGGCCCAGGTAAGCCCGCCGGCCGGGTCCGCCCATGGAGGCAGCGCCGGCAGGGCGTCGCCCACCCGCTCCCACCGGACGAGGTCGGTGGAGCGGATCAATTGGATATTCGCCCCGTAGGCGTTGGTGGCGTAGGCATAGTAGGTGCCATCGTGGTAGAGGACATGGGGATCGGGAAAATCCTCCGGGTAAACCGGGTTATCGTAAGCGGGACCCTGGAAAACCGTCGCGGTGGGGGGGCCGGTGGTGGGGACCGGGCTGGCGGCCGGCGCGCCGGAGGTCGCCGTGGGCGAGGCGGCTGCCGGCTGGCAGGCGGAGAGTAAACCGCAGAGCAGGGCTGCCAGCAGGAGAGCTGCGTGCTTTGGATTGACCCTGCCGGGCATATCAGCCTTTCAGCCCCGTCATGGCGATGCTCTCGACGATGTAGCGCTGCAGCAAAATATACAGGAGCAGCACCGGCATGCTGACGACCAGAGCCCCGGCCATCAATTTGCCGTAGTCGAACGTGTACTGCCCCTGCAGAGTCGCCAGCCCGACCGGCAGGGTCTGCATATCGCGGATGTTCCCCACGACCAGCAGCGGCCACAAAAAGTTGTTCCAGGACTCCAGGAAAGTGATCACGGCCAGGGTCACCAGCGCCCCTTTTGAAATCGGCAGCACCACCGAGATAAACGTACGCAGCTCGTTGGCGCCGTCAATATAGGCCGCTTCTTCCAGCTCGCGCGGGATACTCTGAAAGAACTGGCGCAGAAAGAACACGCCAAATACCCCGGATAGACCCGGGGCGATCACCCCCTGGTAGGTGCCGATCCAGCCTAAGCGGGCGATGGTGATGAAGTTCGGGATCAGGAACATGATTCCGGGCATCACCAGGGTCGCCAGGAGCAGGCCGAAAAGCAGGTTGCGGCCCCGAAAATTCATGCGGGCGTAGGCGTAGGCGGCGAGGGAATCGATAATCACGATCAAGGTGGTGAAGACCGTGGCGATGAACAGGCTGTTGAAGAACCAGCGCGCCACGGGCAGGGTAGGGTCGCGAAAGATCGAGCGGAAATTGTCCAGGGTCGGGTTCAGCGGGATCCAGTTGGGAAGCAACCATTCTTCGAAAGGCTTGATGGCCGTCACCGCCATCCACAGCAGCGGCAGCAGGAAGAACAGGGCGAACAGGATCAGCAGCGTGTAGAACACCAGACGGTAGAGGCTGCCGCCGCCAACTCCGAGGCCGACTCCGCTTTGAGAACTCGTTTCCTTGATTGCCATTCAGGGTTCCTCCTTGGTCCACCCCCGGGCAGCGGCCAGGGGCGGGTAAAAGCAGCCGCTGAGCTTCCCTCCGGCGCGCCTAGTGCTGTTCGGCGCGCCCGAAGATGCGGAAGTTCAGGGCTGTCAGGATGAGCAGCAGGGCAGCGATGAAGATGGACATGGCAGCCGCGCTGCCCATCTGGTTGCGGTTAATGCCTTCGATATAGATGCGGTAGATCACCGTCTCGGTCTGCCGGATCGGACCTCCCTGGGTCATGATGAACGGCTGGCCGAACAGGTTGGCCGAGGCGATCAGGGTGATGGTCAGGACGAAGGTCAGCACCGGGCGCAGCATGGGGATGGTGATGAAGCGGAACTGCTGGAGCGGAGAGGCGCCGTCAATCGAGGCCGCCTCGTAGAGAGAGACCGGGATATCCTGCAGAGCCGCCAGGAAGATCACCGTGTTGAAACCGATCGTCCACCAAACGGTGGCAATGGTGATTGCCACCCAGGTTTCCGGCATACTGCTCAGCCAGTTCACCCCCGGGATCCCGAGCTGGGTGAGGTAATGGTTAATCAGGCCTCCCTGGCTTTGAAAGATCCACCACCAGAGCACCGCTGCCACGGTAACCGAGAGCGTATAGGGGGCGAAGTAGATGGTGCGGAAAACGTTCCGCCCGCGGAATCTCCCGTTCAGCAGAACGGCCAGGATCAGCGCCAGCCCGACCAGGGGCGGGACGCTCCACAGGATAAACTCGCCTGTGTTGACCATCGAGCGCCAGAAGTCGGTGAATTGGACGCTCCCCGGGGTAAACAGGTTGAGGTAGTTCTGCAGGCCGACGAACGGACGGTTTTCCGGGCGCAGGTAGTCGAAGCGAAAGAGGCTGATGTAAATGCCATAGAAGAACGGGTACGCCAGGAAAGCCGAGAAGAAGATCAAATGCGGGAGGATAAACAGGTAGGGGATGAGGTTAGACCGGCGGCGTTTTGCTGACGTCCCTGTCTTGACTTCAGGCTGTATGACTTCTTGGGTCTCAGTAACCATGCCGACTTCCTTTCAGCCGG
>JAEWYL010000253.1 GCA_023395675.1 Chloroflexota bacterium
CGGCCCGGGGGGGGGGGGGGGGGGGGGGGGGGGGGGGGCCGACTGGGGGGGCGTCTGTGTGGGCGTGCGCGTAGAGGTCGCGGTCTGCGTGGGTGTGTGGGTGGGCGCCGCAGTTGCGGGAGCCGGAGTTGCCGGCGGCTGAGTCTGGGTGGGTGCGGGGTTCTCGTCCAGGTTGGCGCACTGGCCCTCCGCATTCCCATTCACCAGGTTGCCCGAGCCGGTCGGGGGCGGATTGTTCCCCTGGCACTGGAGGTTGCCGCCAATCCTGTTATTGCGGAAAGCCATCCCGCCGGAATTCCCAAAAGCCTGCAGATTGCCTTCGAGGTTGTTGCCCTCCGCCAGTAGGAAACCGCTGTTCCCCCCCAACTCCAGGTTCCCATCCAGGGTCACCGTCAGGATTTGCGCCGCCCCGGAATTTGCGAGCTGGATATTGCCGTCCACCGTTGAGCCGGAGCCAATCACGATATTCGCGGCGCCGCTCGCCTGGATATTCCCATCCACCCGTACACCCTGCGCGTTCAGGGAGGCACCGGTCTGGATGGTGATATTCCCTTCCACGCGCGTGCCGTCCAGCGTACAGGCGGCGCCTGACGGCACCACCAGATTATCCACTGAAACGTCTCCCAGCGCGCCGGTGCATTGATGGTCGTCTGCCCGCACAACGGCGCCGTTCGCCAGCGCGAGGAAAAGCGTGGTCGCGGCGGCGATCACTGTGCCTAATTTCCGTCTGTTTTTCATTGCTCAACCCTCCGGCTGTCTTCGAAGCTCCCCCCAATCCATCTCCTGAGCCCGCCTCTCCTCCCTGAAGCGTCCCCACTTCAAAGTGTATTATATTTTCAACTTCAGAAAGAGGGAAGGTAGTGTGGTGGAAAGGGTGCGCTGAGAGTTTATGAAGGGGAGTAAAAAGCGAGGCCAGGCTGCGGCGTTCAGTGCCGCAGCCTGGCCCTCGCTTGGCAGGGTGGGAACGCGCCAGCGCTAGGCGCAGCGTTCCAGCGTTACCAGGGTGACGTCATCCTCCTGCTCCCAGTTCGCGCCGGTAAACTCCGCCAGCTGGCTGGTGAGATACTGGATCAGGGCCTGCCCTTCCAGGCGCTTGCCGTCCGGCGTTTCGGTCAGCAGGCGGCGCAGGCGGGGGAAGCCGAACATCTCCCCCTCCGGGTTATGCGCCTCGACCAGCCCGTCGCTGTACATCAGCAGGCTCTCACCCGGTTTCAGGGCCACCTCCTTCTCCTCGTACTCCATATCCGGGAAAATGCCCAAGGGCACACCCTTGGCGCGCAGCTCGACCGCGCCTTCCGAGGTGCGCAGATAGGGAGGGTTATGCCCGGCGTTGGCGTAGCGGATGCGCCCGTTCTGCAGGTCCAGCACCACCAGCAGGCAGGTGACGAACATATTCATGGGAGAATCTTCCCCCAGCACCTCGTTCACCTGGGCCAGCAGCCTGCCCGGCGCTTCGGAGCCCTGGTTCCCCAGGCTGGCCACCACCCCGCGCAGCACGCTGCGCGTGTTCGCCATAAACAGGGCCGCGGGCACCCCCTTATCGGTCACATCCGCGATCACCAGACCCAGCTTGCCGTCCGGGAAATGGATGAAATCGTACAGGTCGCCGCTCACCATGCGCGCCGGCTGCCAGTGAGCGGCCAGCCGCCAGCCTTCGATCACCGGCATCTGGCTGGGGAGCATGCCGGTCTGCACCCGGCGGGCCATATTCAGGTCGCGCTCCAGCCGCACCTTCTCCAGTTCGATCTGGTGCAGGTGGGCGATCTCAATCGCCGGGGCCGTCTGCATGGCGATAGCGTTCAGGAGCTTCAGGTCGCCCGCGCTGAAGGGCCGCACGGGGTCCCCCGCCAGCAGCACGGCGCCAAACACCCGTTTTTCGGTCTTGAGCGGCGCGCACAGGATCGAGACCGCCTCCCACCCCAGGTCCACGAAGTAGTCTCCGGCGGGCTCGGCATTCGACAGCAGCGCCACCCCGGTTTGCGTTACCTGTTCCAGCAGGCGCATGCCCGCGAGCGGGCCCGGTTTGAAGGTGCAGGCGCGGCCGCAGGCGGCGATCACTTCCGGCTTCCCACCGGCTTCGGGCAGGAGCAGCACGAACCCGCACAGCACCTGCACCAGCGAGCAGACTTCATTCAGGGCCATCTGCCCGATAGAGGCCGGCTCCGGGGAGGCCACCAGCTTCTCCGAGAGGCGGTAGAGCAGGTGCAGCTCGCGGTATTTATCCAGCACCTCGGCCGCCAGGGCCCGCTTCTCCACCTCCTGGGCATAGAGGAACTCCAGCAGGCTCAGGAGGCCGGCCCTGGCAGGCGTTTCCCGCCCCGCCACCCAGCCGACCACCTCTCCCTGGTAGCGGACCGGGCTTTTCACCTCGCCCGGCTGGCCTGCAGGCGGGGGAACGCCTAACAGCAGGCGGCCCTGGCCGTCCAGCACGCCGAGCGGCTCGTCGAGGGACGCCAGGAGCCTCTCGGCTACAGTGCGGGCCTCCTTGCGCAGGACGCGGTTAATTGTGATCGGGGCCATCGGCGGATAGGACCTTTACGGCCAGATCAAGCAGCTCGTCCGGATCAAAGGGTTTCGTCATATAACAGTCTGCCCCGGCCTCCTCCCCAACGCGCCGGTCGAATTCCTGCCCTTTGGCGGTCAGGATGACGATATATACCTGCTCCATTTTCAGCTCGCGCTTGACGATGCGGCAGACCTCAAAACCGCTCATTACCGGGATCATCACATCCAGAAAGACCAGCCTCGGCTGCGCCTCCTGGATCAATCTCAGTGCTTCCTGGCCGTTATCCGCCTCTAAAATTTCCAGGTCTTCTGCCTCCAGGTCTTCTAAAGTTTGCTCGATCAGCAGACGAATATGCGCCTCGTCGTCCACGATTAAGATTTTGGTCTCTTTGCTGCTTGCCACCATGCTTCCTTTCATCAGATCCAGCGCACATGCGAACCGCCCAGGCGGTCCTCTACGTGGTACGAGGGCCCGGACGGGCCGGCGCCGTTATCGGCGGGCGGGGGTGTGAGCGGCAGGGAAAAGGAGAAGCGGCTGCCTTTGCCCGGCTCGCTCTCCAACCAGATTTTCCCGCCGTGATGCTCGATGATCTCTTTACAGATCGCCAGGCCCAGCCCCGTGCCGGAGGGTTTGGCGGTGAGGGTATCGCCCACCTGCCTGAATTTCTCGAACACCAGGGCCTGGTCGGCGGGGGAGATGCCGATCCCCGGGTCGTTCACCTCCACGATTACTTCATTCCCCGCCCGGCGCGCCCGGATGGTGATATCACCTTCAGCCGTGAATTTGACCGCGTTCGAAATCAGGTTGATGACCACCTGCATCAGGCGGTCGGGGTCGCCCCGGATCTCGGGCAGGTCCTTCTCGATCACCAGAGAGAGTGAGAGCGGTTTGCTCTCGAACAACGAGGCCGTGGCCGCCGCCGAGCGCCGGATAATCTCCCCCAGGCTCAACTGCTCGAAGCGCCATTCGATCTGACCGGCCTCGATCTTCTCCAGGTCCAGCAGGTTGTTGATCAGGGTCATCAGGCGCTGGCCCTCCGCCAGGATAATCTCCAGGTTATCGTGCACCTGGTTCAGCGCGCGCTGGGCTTTCGCGTCCCCGGCGGGCACCAGGGGGAAGATGCGCTCCTCCAGGCGCTTGTGGATAATGCGGGTAAATCCGAAGATCGAGACCAGAGGCGTGCGCAGCTCGTGGCTGACGTTCGCGAGGAAATCGCTCTTGGCGGCGTTCGCCGCCTCCGCCGAGACCCGGGCTGCTTCGGCTGCCTGCCGGGCAGACTCCATCTGGCGCGCGTACTCCAGGGTCTGGTTATACAGCCGGGCGTTATCCATCGCCACCCCGATCTGCTGCCCGATGGCCGCGGGGACGTCCAGCTCCTCGATCGAGGGCAGCTTCCGGGAGCGGCTGGGTATATTCATCGCCCCGAGCACCTTTTCCTGGGCCAGCAGGGGGATGCTGATGACGGTCTTCCACCCGTCGCGCTCCAGCACATCTCGCACCGGGCCCGGATCGTATTCCTCCACCGAGCGGGCCATCGGCTGGCGAGTCTGCACCACCTGGGCGATGATGCTCGACTGGAGCGGCATCTGGTTGGAGAGCTCGACCAGCTCCCGGCTGAGCCCCTGCTGCGCTATCATATAAAGCGCGTCCTCTTCCTCGTTGAAGCGAAAGACGGCGCCCGCGTCCAGGTCCAGCACTTCCAGGGTCTTCGCCAGGGCGTCCGGCAGGATCTGTTCGAGATCCAGCGAACGGCTGGCGACCGCCGCGACCGAGTTCAGGGCTCGCAGCTCCTGGGTGCGCTGGTCCACGCGCGTCTCCAGGGTTTCGTACGATTCTTTCAACCGCCCCGCCATGCGGTTGAAATGGTCCGCCAGTTCCTCCAGCTCGTCCCGGGTGCGCACCGTGATCGGGTGGGTAAAATCGCCATCCGCAATGCGCTGGGCTGCGGTCATGAAATCCTCAATCGGCCCGGTGATGCGGCCCACGCTGAACATGACCACCGTGGTGGGGATGGCAATACCCAGGAAGAGCAGCAGCAGGAGGAACTGCTGGTAGTCCTGGCTGGGACGCAGCAGGTCCACCCAGCGCTGCTCGACCACCAGGGTCCAGTTGGTGCGCGGCACAGGCGCGTAGCCCGCGACCACATCTTCCCCGTTCAGAGAGCGCGTGCGCCGCACGCCCACCCGGCCCGAGAAGGCCTCGTCCGCAACCGGGTGGGAGAAGCGGGAGCCGATGAGGTTGTAGTTGGAGGCATAGATGACCTGGCGGTTGCCGTCCACCAGGAAGGCGCTGCCGTTTCGCCCGATGCGCAGCTTGATCAGGGCCCCGTAGAAGGGGCTGGAAGAGCTGACGTCCAGGTGAAACATCCCGATCGCCATGCCGTTGAATTCTTCATTCTCGCCGATGATGGGGACCCCGATGACCACCACCTCCTCCCCGCCCGGTCCGGCGCGCTCCACATCCGAGATCACCAGGCTGGGCAGGCGCATCATCGTGCGGAAAAAGGAGCGGAAGGACCAGTCTCGCCCGATAATGTCCGGGCGGTCCGGCTGGGCGGCGATCACCTTTCCCAGGTTGTTAAGCAGGTACACTCCCCCGTCGAAGTAGATCAGGCGGTTCCTGGAGGCCGCCAGGGCCGCGCGCTGCTGCTCCGGAGTGCCGTCGTAGACGTCCGGCAGGCGGGCCAGGTTTGTCAGGCGGTCCACATAATCCTCAAAGCTGGCTGAAATTTCACCCGCGGACAGGCGCGTGAGCTCCTGGTCCCGGTTGAATGCCAGCTCGACGGTGAGCTGCTGGTAGGCGAAATAGACCGTCAGCGCCACCAGAAAGAGAATAATGGCGGTGGGCACAAACGACCAGGTGATGATCTTGGTGCGCAGCCTACCGCGCATGGGTCTCTTGGCCACGGTTGCCCCTCTCCTTCTAGCCGCGCGCCTCGCAGTCGCAGGGGATGGGCTCCACACCCTGCGCGCTCCCCTGCTGGATGGTCTCGATCTTCTGGCAGACCTCTTTCATCTCGGTCACCGGCGTGTTCCCCAGGGTGTAGATGCTGTCCCAGGCTTCCTGGGCGATATTCACCACCCCCACCATGTTGGGGAAGCTCTCGGCGGTCACGGAATACCCGTGGGTCTGCCCGTGCGCGAAAGCGGCGATATCCACCTCTTTCGATTTCTCCGGGTACTCGGCCCGGATGAAATCCACCCATTCAGGCACCAGCGAGGCGCGGGCGGGCTGCAGGAAATGAGCTTTGGCCATGGCCCGCCCGTAATCTTTACCCACCAGGAACTTCAGGAACTCCCAGGCCTCCTCGGGATGCCGGGTGTTGGCGTAGATGGCGTACCCGTCGGTGGTCGCCAGGGTCGCCCGGCCCTTCGGTCCCGCCGGGAAGGGCGCCACCCCGACCCGGAAAGCGGCGTTCTCCAGAATATCCTTCAACGCCCAGGAACCGTCCTCGACCATGGCGATCTTCCCGGCGATAAAGGCCTCCCGGGTTTCCATATTCTGCACGTCGAGGAAGGTGGGCATCACCCCGTCATCCCAGATGCGGGCCCGCAGCCACTCCATCGCCTCCAGCGCCTCGGGCGAGCCCATAGCGCAGCGCCGCGCATCATCCGGGTCCACAAAATGGCCTCCGAAGCTGTTCACGTGGATCTGGATGCGGTCCCAGGTGACGTCGAACATGCTGCCCCACTGGGTGGTTACCCCGCCCTCTCGCAGGGTGAGACGCTGCATGGCCTCCAGATAATCGTTGTAGCTCCAGTTCTCGCCCGGATAATCCACCCCCGCAGCGTCGAACAGGTCCTTGTTGTAATACAGGGCCAGCGCCCCGTGATATTTCGGCAGCGCGTACTGTTTACCTTCCCGGGTGAAGAGGGCCTGGTACTGGGCCGGGTTCCAGTCTTCGATCGTCTCCCGGGACAGGTCGGCCTCCACAAAGGGACGCAGGTCCAGCAGGTAGCCGGCATCCGCCCAGGACTGGAAAAATTCGCAGCAGCCGGTGATGATATCCGAGGCGGTGCCCGCCTCCATATCGGCTACCATCTTCTCCTCCAGGTTCTCAGGATCCGGGGTATAGAACACCCGGATCCCCGGATGGGCGTCGTTGAACTGGGCCAGCATCTCCTGCGCCAGGGCCGGGAACCATTCGGTGCGCCAGTCCTGGTAGACGAGCTGTACCGGCCCGCTGTTCTGCGGGTCGGGTTGGGGATTCTGCAGCCCGCAGGCGGCAAAAAGAGAGCCGGCAGCCGAAAGGCCGGCCAGGCGGAGAAATTGGCGGCGCGAAAGTGAGGAGGCGTGTTTTTTCATCTCTGATCCCCTGAAACACCGGATTGTTCTTCACATGGATTTAAATGTGCCTAGAGGATGCGCCTCTATCCACATTCATCCAAATTACCCCAAGCGACTTTTGAGCAAATTTCGTAAATGAGAGATCGATCCGTAAACCCGCGTCAATCCGGGATAAGGATTTCAGAAAAATTTTCCCCTTATTCCCGTACCCTGGTTAAATTATATTATGTTGGCGTCGTTTTTGGGCGGCGCACAGGCCTTAAAACGACGCCAACAGCTTTTCTGGATAGATCCCAAGTGATTATAGCCGATGGATCTCTAATCGTGGGATGCAGAAAGCGGTCGGATGCTCCCAGGCAGTTTTATTCGCCCAGCATCCTCCGGGCGGCGCGCCTGCCGATCTCCACCGCGAAATTCGTGCCCCGGTCCCAGGGGTAAACCTGGCTCATGCTGGCGAAGAAAAGCCCGGGGATGGGCGTGCGAATCTCGGGGATATTGCGCGAGTGGTTCACCTCGGGTACCGGTTGGGCATAGTTGGTGCGGAAGAGCCAGGCCTTGCGCACCCAGTCGGGCCGGAACTGGGGGTTAAAGCGGGGGAAGGCGGGCAGGTAGCGGGCGAGCAGCTCCTCCTGGCTCAGGCCGAAATACTCGTGGCCGGTCTCCAGGTAATCGCCGACGTAGACGATGTGGTCGCCGCCGAAATATTCGGGGGTGAGGAAGTTCGTGTGTTCCACCAGGGCCAGGAAGGGGTAGCCGGCGGTTTTGGGCAGGTTGTACCAGTAGTAGCCCTCCTCCGAGAGGCGCTGCTTCAGCGCCAGCACCATCACCACCGCGCCCATGCTCTTCAGGCGCAGCAGCCCGCCCAGGTAGTCGGGGGGCAGGGCGGGCGCCAGGCGGGCGAGCAGGGCCGGGGACGTGGTGACCAGCACCTGGTCGAAGCGCTGGGAGCCGTCCGGAAGGCTCAGCTCCAACCCGCCCTCCTCCAGCGGGCGGATGCCGCCCACGGCGGTGGAGAGCCGGAGCGTGACCCCCATCTCCTGCAGGCGCGCCGCGAATTGGTCGGCGAAGGCCTGGAAGCCCCCCCGGTACGTGCCCAGGCGGGTGGTGCGGGCTTTAATGCGCGCCCACAGCCAGGCCATATTGACCTGCCGGGCGAAGCGCTCGCCGAATTTCCCGACCATCATCGGCTCCCACATCAGCTCGTACACCCGGCTTCCGGCCCAGCGGCGCATCCAGGCGTCCACCGTGACCTGCTCCAGCGCCTTCCAGTTGTTTGTCAGCTTCAGGTACAGCCCCACCAGGCCGAAGCGAATTTTGTTAATCCCCCAACCCAGCCCCGGGAAAAGCGCCATCTGCGGGATGGCGTCGAAGGGATAAAACTTCCCGTTGTGGTACATGACCGTGTAGGGGCGTTTATAGACCACATTCTGGGAAAAACCCAGCTCCTCCATCAACCCGAGGATATGGTGGTCGGTGGCAAACCAGTGATGGTAGAACTTTTCAACCGACCAGTCCCAGTGCGGCTCTTTGAAGCCGGTGGCAAGACCGCCGGGCCGGGAATCCGCCTCGAAAATGGTGACTTGATGTCCGGCGCGGCACAGGTCATAGGCTGCAGACATTCCGCCGTGCCCGGCGCCGATGATAGCGATGTTCATATTTCTCACTCAGCTTTTATTTCCGGGCAGCCGGAGGCTTTGCCTCCCAGCCGGCTCCGGTTTCAGGTTCCAATATTGCCTGGCTGGCTCGCGGGCGGCAGGCTCCCTGCCCGGAGAGCGAGCAGGGTGATGTCGTCCACCTGGGGCCAGCCGGACTGGAAGGTGGAGATCTCGTCCAGTACCCTGTCGCACAGCGCCTGGGCCGGGAAGCCCAGGCCGGCGCGCACAATCTCTAACAGGCGCTCACCGCCCAGCCGTTCTTTAGCGTGGTTGACGGCGTCGGTCGCGCCGTCGGTGTAGAGCAGCAGCACGCCCCCTTCCGGGATCTCCACCACCTGCTCCTCCAGCTCCGGGCTGGGGAGGACCGCCAGGAGCTGGCCCCGGCAGAACGGCAGCGGCAGATCGCCGCCGCGGGCATCGAAGAGCAGGGGCTGCTCGTGCCCGGCGCGGGCATAAGTGAAACGCCCGCTGGAGGTCTCCAGCACCCCGTAGAGCAGGGTCACGAACATCCCGGCGGCGTTCATCTCCAGCAGGCATTTGTTGATCGCCAGCAGGACCTTCGCCGGGGAGGTTGAGCGCGGCGCTTCGGCCCGCAGCAGGCTGCGGGTCAGGGCCATGAACAGCGCCGCCGGGACGCCCTTATCGGAAACGTCCCCGATCACCACCCCCAATCGCCTGCGGCCGAGCGGGATAAAGTCGAAGAAATCGCCTCCCACCGCCCGGGCGGGCAGCATGCGGGCGCCAAAATCATAACCGGGCAGGCGCGGCAGCCTGAGGGGGAGCATGCTCTCCTGGATCTTGCGCGCCACCTGCAGCTCGCGCTCGAGGGCCTCTTTCTCGATGAGCTGGGCCTGCGCCGCCTGCAGTTCCAGGTAAGCCCAGGCCAGCTCCCGGTTTTTCTCCTGCAGCTCCCCGATCGCGGCCGCCTGGGCGTCGCGCAGGCGCAGGCTCAATTCGCGCACCAGCTCGAAACCCAGGTTCGGCTGGCGCTGCAGCAGGGAGTTCAGCTCGGCATGGGTCATGCGCAGCAGCCGGGCGTCCGTGCGGGCTCGCACGCTGGCAGAGCGCAGCCCGGCCCGGTCGAACATGCTGATCTCCCCCAGGAACTCCCCCGGTCCGTGCACGTCCAGCAGGCGCTCTCCCTCTCTCCCGAGCGATTGGATCACCTCCAGCTCGCCTGCCAGGATAATATAAAAACAATCCCCCGGCTGTCCCTCTTCGAAGAGCAGGGCCGCCGCGGGCAGTTCCAGGATTTGCGCCAGGCGCACCAGCTCCTGGATCTCCAACCGGCTCAGGGAGGAGAAGAGCGGGATGCCGCCCAGGATTTCTTCCATATCCTGCGGTTCTCCGGCGCTCAACTCTCCACCTTTACGCCCTCCTGCTTGAGCTTCATCCCCGCGTCCCAGCGGATGCCTTCACGCGCCAGGTAGAAAGCGCCCAGCGCGGTGATCGGCCCCCAGAGGGCGACGTGCAGCACCAGGGTGTAGGCGGCCGCGACCGGATGCGGCACTCCATAGGCCGTCAGCACGGCAATACCGGCCGCGTCGAAGGTGCCCACGTAACCCGGCGCCGAGGGGATGGTCGTCACCAGGTTGCTGATCCCGTTCATCAGCATCAGGGCAAAAAAGCTGACCTGGAAATCGAAGGCGAACATCAGGAACCAGTATTTGCCGGTCTCGAAGAGCCAGATCACGAAGGAGGTCAGCAGCACCATCAGGGCCTCGCGCGGCGAGCGCAGGGACTCCAGCCCCACCAGGAAACGCATGGCGACGTCCAGCACGCGCTGCTGGAAGCGGGCGGGCAGGAACCTGTGGACGGCGGCCCGCACGATCTTCTCCGTGCGATGCGGGAACATCGCCGCCAGCAGGAACACCACCAGGGCGCCGATAAAAGCCAGGGTCCCCCAAAGCGCCAGGCTCTGGATGCTGCCCACAAAGCCTGAATCTGCCGTCAGGTTAGCCAGCTCTCCCAGGTTCAGAAAGACAAACGCCAGCATGACCACCCCATCGAAAATGCGCTCGACGATGATGGTCGCCAGCGAGGCGGAGACCGGGACGCCCTCCCGGCGCTTGAGCACCAGCGCCCGCAGCACTTCGCCTGCCCGGGCCGGGTAAATATTGTTGCCCATATAGCCGATGCAGACGATGGGGAACATGGTCGCGGTCGAGATGGGCTTGACCGGCCGCAGCAGGTAGTGCCAGCGCCAGGCCCGCGCCAGGACGCCCAGGAAATACATCCCCAGGCCCGGCAGCAGCCACCAGTAATTCGCGCCCCGCACCGCCTCGCCCAGATCCTGCAGGTGCAGGCCCCGCAGGGCGAAATATAAAAAGACCAGGCTGATGATCAGGCCCAGCCAGAACTGCCAGCGTTTCATGGAGCACATTCTACCATGAGAGCAGGCGCGCATCGGCCGGGCCGGATCGCGGGACGCCCAAAAAGAATGTGAAGGGGAGAGTTGATCACAATGCTGCCCCCAGGCCGCGCGGGTATAATTCCGGGTATGAATCTACGCCGCATATTGATGGTGCTGGGCGTGGTGGTGGTCGCGCTGGGCACGGCCGCCGTCTACCTGCTCGGCAGGCCCAGGCTGGTGGAGGCGGCCCCGGAAGACGGGGCCCAGATTGTCCCGGCCGGGGCGCCCCTGCGCATCACCTTCTCGCACCGCATGGACCCGGAATCGGTGGCCCGCAGCCTGTCCATCGAGCCGCAGGTCGAGGGGGAGATTGCCTGGGAGGGCAGCACCCTCGTTTTCACCCCGGACGGCCTGTGGCCCTCGGGGGAGACGGTGCGCGTGCGCTTGGGGACCGGAGCCCGCACCGCGGGCCTGCTCTCCTTTGGGCTGCCGGAACCGGAGAGCTGGTCTTTTACCATCGGCCAGCCGCGGCTGGTCTACCTGTATCCCTTCGAAGGACCGGCGGATCTCTATCTCCTGAACCTGGAGACGGGGGAGATCGAGCGCCTGACGACCAGCGCGGGGACTGTGCTGGACTTTTCGGTCATCCCGGGCGGGCTGACGATCTTCTACACCCTCAGCCGGGGCGACGGGAGCAGCCAGATCTTCCGCCTGGATATGCTCAACCGCGAAAGCACGCCGGTGCTGGACTGCCCGCAGGCGCGCTGCAGCAGTCCGCGCCCCTCGCCGGACGGCGCCTGGCTGGCCTACGAGCGCACGCTGCTGGAAGGCGAGCCCGAATATCCCCAGGTCTGGCTGCTTTCGCTGCAGGCGCCTGAGAGCGAACCGGTCCTGGTGGCGGAGGCCGGGCACGAGACCCAATCGCCCGCCTGGTCCTCCGGCGGCTGGCTTGCCTACCGCGATAACAACGAGAAAGCCTTTATTTTCTTCGATCCCGACAGCGGGGAACGGGAGCGCTTCGACAACGCCAACGGCCTGGCAGGCGTCTGGAGCCCGGACGGCGAGAACTTTATCACCTCCGAAGTGGTCACCCTGATCGAGCAGAACCCGAACACCCTGCCCGACTTCTCCTCCATTCCCTCCAGCCACCTGCTCCGCTACAACCGGCAGGCCGGCCGTGTGGAAGACCTGACCCTGAGGGACAACCTGGAAGACGCTACGCCGGTCTACTCCCCCGATGGTTCCCTGCTGGCCTTCGGACGCAAATACCTGGATATCGCCCACTGGACCCCTGGGCGGCAGATCTGGATCATGCGGGCGGACGGCAGCGAAGCCCAGCCGCTGACCGAGGAACCGCACCACAACCACTACAACTTCGCCTGGCACCCGGCGGGAGGCCAGCTCGCATACGTGCGCTTCAACCAGACCCTGCTGATCGAACCGCCAGAGCTGTGGCTGATTGAGGTTGGCTCGGGCCGCGCCCGGCAGCTCATCACTGGAGGCTACGCGCCGCAATGGATCCCCTGACACATTCCCCCTCTCCCCCGGCCGGCTCTCCGGCGCCGGCTTTCAGCCTGCCCGACCTGGACGGCCGCTCTCACAGCCTGGAGCACTATCGCGGCAGGGTGGTGGTGCTGAACTTCTGGTCTGCCGAGTGTCCCTGGTCCGAGCGGGTGGACGGCGAACTCCTGGCATACCTGCAGGAATGGGGAGGGCGCGTGGCGCTCCTGCCCGTGGCGGCGAACGCGAACGAAGCGCCCGACCTGCTGCGCCGCATTGCCGCGCAGCGCGGCCTGCCGCGCCTGCTGCACGATGCGGAGAGGCAGGCCGCGCGCCTGTACGGCGCCGCCACCACCCCGCACCTGTTTGTCATGGATGCAGAGGGGATCCTGCGCTACCGCGGCGCCTTTGACGACGTCACTTTCCGGCGGCGCACGCCCACCCGCCTCTACCTGCGCGAGGCGGTGGAGGCCGTGCTCCAGGGCCGCCCGCCCCAACCGGCGGAGACGGAGCCGTACGGCTGCACGATTGTGTGGTACGAAAGTTAAGCCCCTGCCGACTTACACTACCTGACTCAGGATCGGGGGATTTTCGGTTGTCGCCTATTTTGGAGGCCTGACACAGGCTCTGCCGGCCTGTACCCAAAAAAACGTTTCTATAATCACTGGCAGGTTATGTGCGTATACCTCTACCTGGACTGCTTGACGAATTATTGTCCAGGCCGTATAATTAATCTGAAAATCAGAAAATCACATTATTGGAATATCTTATGGTAGAGGAAATGTATGAACAGTGAGTATCGCGAGTTAATTAAGACCCGTCTGCGCGCCAGAGGGCAAATTACCCTGCCGAACGAAGTCAGAGAAGCGCTGAACCTGGTTGAAGGCGATGATCTGGTTTTCAGTATTGAGGAGAGCGGCCGCGTGAGCGTTGCGCGTGCGACTTTTATTGATCCGGAGCAGGCCTGGTTCTGGTCCCAACGCTGGCAGAACCAGGAACGCCAGGCCCAGGCAGATATTGACGCCGGGCGCGTTTCTCGCTATGCAGACATGGAAGAGGCGATTTCTGACCTGGAGCGGACAGCCGATGCCGGAGATCGAGATTGCTGAGTCGTTCAAGAAGTGTTACCGGATCCTTCCTGAGGATATCAAGAAGAAAGTCCAGAAAGCACTGCGCCTCCTGGCAGATAATCCCAGGCATCCCTCTCTTCGTTCAAAACCAATCGCAGGCGCGCCCGGGATATTTGAAGCCCGCGTTGATTATCAATACCGTTTGACTTATGAACGCCTGCCGGTGGATAAACTGCGGCTGCGGGTGGTCGGCAACCACGACGAAACTTTGAAAAACCCGTAAAGCCCGATCAGGTAAATAAATAATACGAACTGTGGGGCAGAGCTTCGCTCTGCCCCACAGTTCGTAATCATTTTCTCTTCATGCGGCCTTTTTGGACAGCCGCATCAATTTTATTCCGTCCTCACGTGAGTCAATTTCTACGGCAGATAATCCCAGGGATTGACCTTGGTGCCGTTGTACATCATCTCGAAGTGCAGGTGAGAGCCGGTGGAGTTGCCGGTGCTGCCCATCAGGCCGATTACGTTCGTCTGGTAAACGCTCTGGCCGCAGCTCACGTTCACGGCTTCCAGGTGGGCGTAGAGGGTCTGCCAGCCGTTGCCGTGGTTGATCACGACCATATTGCCGTAGCCCCAGTTGTTCCAGCCTGCGTACACCACCACGCCGTTGTCCACCGCATAGATCGGGTCGCCGGTTTCGCCGTCAATATCCAGGCCCGGGTGGTTGGCCTTGGGCGAGTAATCGAAACCGGATAAGAAGTGGTTGTTGGCCGGCCAGATGAAGACCTCGATTCCGATCGCGCCCTCCACCGCCGTTCCGCAGACGCCCGGCCCGAGCACCTCGGCTACCTCGGGGTTATCACGCGGGATCACCGGCGCGCTCCAGGTGACGAACTCGCGCCGGCCTCCCGGCACCACCAGCCAGGTCCCCGGCTCGATGTTCGGGTTAGCGAAATCGCCGATCGCCGCCGGGTCCAGGTGGTTGCCCGGGAAATTGATGATCGTCTCCGGGGTGACGCCGAAGAACTTGGCAACCCCGTTCAGCCCGTCGCCCGCCTGCCATTCGTAATAGGTCCCGTTGACCGGCAGAATGTTCAGCGCCTGCCCGGGGCGCAGGTTGTGCAGGTTGTCCCCCAGCACAAACTGGTTGCCCCACAGAATCGTCTCAGGCTCCAGCCCGAATTTTTCGGCGATGCCGAAGAGGGTGTCGCCTGCAGCCACGGTGTAGGTGATCACATCCATGCGCGGCTGGGTTGGGCGGGTGGTGTGCAGCAGCGCCAGGCGCGAAATGCCGGAGCCGCCCGCGTTGGACGCCACCAGCGGGGGTAACTCGAGAACTTCCGGGGATGGGGTGAGAGTGGGCAGAGAAGCCGCGAAGGCGGCCTCTTCGGGAATCATAATCTGCGCCGTCTGGTAAAACTGGCGCATGACCCAGGCCACAAACACAATCAGTGCGATCAGCAGGGCATGGGTACCCAGGCGCAGGGTCCGCTCGGCCAATCCTTTTTGGAAGAGCTTCTCCCAAAGTTGGATCCACTGGCTGCCGGGCTCGGCCTCAATCTCCGGGGGATTTCCAGTTTCTGCCTGTTCCTGGGATGATGGCTCTGCCGTTTTTTCACGGGACCGCCACAATCTGGGCGCCGGTTTTTTATTCTTTTTTAGGGGCTCTAGATCTACGACAGGAAACTCGTCGAAGTATCTATCCTTGCGCATATCGATCGCATTCTCCAGCGCAAATCATAACACCCCCTTTCACGCATGTCAATTAGTACATAAGTGGGGCATTAAGGCTTCACCAAGGCCCCAGACTAAGGCGCCGGGCAGCTTCTACCAGGCCCTGGAGGGGGTTTCTGAGAACACAAGGGGGCCGGCTCTGCCGGCCCCCTTGTGTTCTCAAAATATCCTCTGTCAGGGGCTGCTGAGCCGGTTCACGGCTGCCTGCGCCGCTGCGGCCGGGTCCAGCTCCTGGCGCAGGACGCCCAGCACCGCCTCCTGCAGGGGAGGGCCCAGGCTGATCAGCACGTCGGAGGAGGGGTAGAGGCGAGACGAGAGCGCGATGCTGTCCAGAATGGTCGTCAGGTCCGGGAGCGGCGCCTGTTCCTGGGCCTCGCTCTCTGCCGGCTCCTCCGGGCCACCCGGCGTGAGGCTGGGGCCGGCTGTCGGGCTGGGCTGCGGGGTGGGAGTGTCCGTTGGCGCGGCCTCGGGGTCGCGCGCCAGGGCGCTGGGGCGGGGCGGCAGGTAGCCTGCCGCGGCCGTCCACTGCGCCAGGAAGCGGCTCTCGGTCAAAAATTCAGCCAGCTCCACCGCCAGCGACTGGTTTTCGGCGTTCGCGCCCGCCATCGCCCAGACCCAACCGTCCGCCAGGGTAAAAGGGTCGCCGCTGAGCGTGGGGAGCAGGCCTGCCTGCACATCGGGCGGCAGGTCCTGCAGGAAGCGGGAGGTCCAGGTGACTACCATATGGCTGCGGCCTTCCAGAAAGGCATCCCAGGCCTGCGCGTCGCCGCTGACCTGGGCCAGCCACTGGGGGAAATCCTCCCCCACCGCGCCCTGCCCGTAATGGGCCAGCACCCGTTCCAGGGGTTCCTGATCCAGGTGAGGCCGGCCCTGCTCGTCCAGCACGCTCCCCCCGGCCGAAAGATACTGCGCCAGGGTGAACAGCGCCTCCTGCTCCGCGGCGGGGAAAACCAGCGGGGTCGCCAGGTCGTGCAGATCGTTCAGGCTGCCGGGAGGGGTGGGGATGTGCTCCGGGCGGTAGACCAGCTGCAGCGCATCCCCGGCAAAGGGCAGCCCAAAGGTGCTGTTCTGGAGCCGGGCGAGCTGGCGGGCGTACTCATACCAGTCCGGGCCGTCAATCGCCTGGCTGAGGTTGTCGAAGGGATGCAGCAGCCCCTTAAGGGCAGCCACCTCGAGCACCGAGCGGGGCAGGGCCACCAGATCGGGCAGCGCCATTGGAGCTGCTGCGCTGGCGGTGGTGAGAGCGTCGAGCAGCCCGCCCGGCCCCTCCACCGCTTTCACGCGCACATCGAGCTGGACCCCGGGCCTGCGTTCCAGATATTCGTCCAGGCGCGCGGCCAGCAGGCTGGAGGCCGGCGAATCGACCGCCGGATCGAATTCAGGCGGCAGCCAGACCTGCAGCACCGGCGGCCCCGGCGTGGGGGTGGAAGAGCCGGTAGGGCCGGGTGTCGGCCGCGCAGGACCGGCTGCAGGCGTATCGGTTGGCTGCTGGGTCGGGCCGCCGGGCAGCGGGAGATTCGAGCAGGCGGTCAGGAGCAGCAGGATCAGGAAAGACAGGAATGCACGCATAGCGGCCTCTTTGGCCGGCCGACAGGGTCGGACCGGCCGGCAGAGAGGCTAACCCAGCCGCACCGGGCCGCCCACCAGCTCAACCATCAGCCGCACCGCGCTGAGGACGTCATCCATATCCACCATCTCCGAGGGGGTATGCACGTAGCGGCAGGGGATGGAGAGGCAGCCGGCCGGGACCCCGGCCCGGGTAAGCTGGATGGCGCGGGCGTCGGTCGAGCCGCCGTCCAGGATCTCCATCTGGTAGGGCAGTCCGGCCTTTTCAGCCGTGCGGGCCATCCAGTCCACCACCCTCGGATCGGCCAGCATACCGCTATCGCGCACTTTGATGGCCGGCCCCTTGCCCAGGCTCACCTCCATACGCGCGCTTTTCGGGGTGTCGCCCGTGGTGGTGACATCCACCGCCAGGCCCAGGTCCGGGTCGATCCCGAAGGCGGCTGCGGTCGCGCCGCGCACCCCCACCTCCTCCTGCACGCTGAACACGAAGAAGATCTGGTTCGGGCCCGTATCACCCCGTTCCGCCAGGGTGCGCAGGGTCTCGATCAGCACCGCCACGCCGATGCGGTCGTCCAGCGATTTGGCGATCAGCCGGCTGCCCAGCTGGTTGAACGGCCGTTCGAAAGAGGCCACCTCCCCCACGCGCACGGGGCAGTCCTCGCGGCTGCGCGCGCCGACGTCGATGTACATCTGCTCGAAGGTCGGCAGGCGGTTGGGGTCTTCCAGCTTCTCATAGTAGATCACCCCGAGGGTGCCGTTCAAAAAGCGCACCCGCCCGCCGGTCAGCGCGTGCCGGCGCACCCCGCCCAGGGTGGTGAAGCGGATAAAGCCGTTTTCATCAATATGGGTGGCGATCACGCCGATCTCATCCATATGGGCGGCCAGCATGATCTTGCACCCGCCCTCCTGCAGCCGGCCCTTGACGGCGATCAGGCTGCCCAGGGCGTCCACCCGGACCTCATCGGCCAGCGGTTCGACTTCCGCCCGGATCACTTCCCGGATGGCGGCCTCGTAGCCGGAGGGTGAGGTGGTCTCGACAAGCTTTTGGATCAACGATTGCATGGGAACTCCTGAAGAAGATTTCGAGCGTGGTCAGCGCGGGTTGGAAAGCAGTGCGGGCTCCAGCCGTTCGAGAGCGGCATGGAGCAGGGCCAGGGTCGCCTGCCAGTCGGACAGGCGCGCCAGTCCGGCGGCCGTGTGGGCGTAGCGCCCGGGCACCGAGACGGATACGCTGGGGATCCCGCCCCCGGCCAGGTGGATCGCCCCGGCGTCCGTGCCGCCCCCGCCCGGCTGCCGGAGCTGGTAGGGGAGCTGCAGGGCCTCCGCCGTGTCGATCAGGTGGCGGATCAGGCGCGGGTCCGACAGGGTGGCGCGGTCCGCCAGGTAAATCGCCGGGCCGCCGTCCAGGCGGGTGTTGTACTGGTAGTTCTCCGCCGGTTCGCCGTCGCGGTCATCCCAGAATGGCAGGTCCAGGGCCGGGGTAGAATCCACGGCGATCGCCAGGTCGGGCTGGAAAGCCTGCGCAGCCACCCGGGCCCCGCGCAGGCCGATCTCCTCCTGCACGCTGAACGCCGCCAGCAGGTCAATGTTCTCCGGGGCGCTGCGCAGCAGCTCGATCAGGGTGACCACGCCCAGGCGGTCGTCCAGCGCCTTGGCGCGCAGGCTGGGGCCCAGGCGCGTGAAGGAGGTGGCGAAAGTGGCCCTGTCTCCCACCTTGACCTTGCTGCTCTTCCCCGGCCCGATATCAATGCGCAGCGCATCCAGGGTGATATTGCGCCTGCGCTCGTCGGCGGTGGTCAGGTGGATCGGTTTTGCGCCGATCACGCCGGGGATATGCTCGCGCCCGACCCAGACCGGCTTGCCCACCAGCTGGCGCTCGTCAATACCGCCCACCATTTCGAAGCGGAACAGGCCCTCGCCGTCATCCTGCGTGAGCATAAAGCCGATCTCATCCATATGCGCGTCGAGCATCACCTTCAGGCGCGCCCCGCCCGGGCCGGGATCGCTTTTCCCCCGGCGCACAGCCAGCACGCTGCCGAGCGCATCCACCTTCACCTCGTCTGCCAGGGGGCGCACCTGTTCGAGCACGATGGCGCGCACCTCGCTTTCATCGCCTGACACCGCACAGGCGTTGCACAGGCGTTCTAGCAGCTTTATTTGGGCCGCGCCGATCTTTGGCGGGCGGTAGGTTCCGGATTGAAGGGTCATTTGGTCTCATCCCAGGTGAGTTTATCCATAGAGTCCGGCTCCAGCGAGGCGATGAACTCGGCCAGCAGGTGTGCGGTGCGGGTTACGTCTTTCAGCGCGACCACCTCGACCGGCGTGTGCATATAGCGCAGGGGGATGCTCAGCACCATGGTGGGCACCCCCTCCGCCACCACCTGGATGCCGTAGGCGTCGGTGCCGGAATGACCGGGCATCACCTCAAGCTGGTAGGGGATCTCCAGGCGGTCCGCCAGGTCCCGGAACATGCGGAACAGGCCCGCATGAATGTTGGGCCCCCAGCCCAGAGTCGGGCCTTTGCCCATCGGGTAGCTCTTATGCTCGGGCGCGCCGGGCCCTCGGGCCCAGGTGGTATCAATGGCGACCGCCAGGGATGGGCGGATCTGGAAGGCGGAAGTGCTCGCCCCTCCCAGGGTGATCTCCTCCTGCACCGTCGCCACCGCCCAGACATCCCAGCTGTGGCCCCGGTTTTGGAGTTCCTCGAGGCACAGCGTGACCGCAGCCACAGAGGCCCGGTTATCCAGCGAATGTCCCGCCAGGGTGTCGCCCTTGAGCTCCAGCGGGAGCTGGGCAAACGAGATCAGGTCGCCGATGCGCACCTGGCGTTTCAACTGCCCGGCAGGCAGCCCGGTGTCCACCAGCAGGTATCGGATTGGCACGGGGCCGTCCGGCAGGTCCGGCGGGAGGAAGCGCGCCGGGGGCAGGACGATCAGGCCGGGCAGTTCCTGCCGCCCGTGTACGATCACCGGCTGTCCCGGGAGGACGCGCGGGTCCAGCCCTCCAATCGGGGAGAGGCGCAGGAATTCGCCCATCACGCCGGACACCATCAGGCCGATGGCGTCCATATGCGCCGCCAGGAGGATGCCCGGCGAGGGGACGCCGTCCTCGCGGGCCGGGCGGGCGCGTTTGAGGGCGTGCAGGCTGCCCAGGCGGCTCTCGCTGATTTCATCCACCAGCGGCGCCCAGGCCCCGGCGATGATCTCTCTCACCGGTCCCTCGTGCCCCGACAGGCCCGGGGCGGAGATCAGGGTTTTCAAGAAGTCTTTTGTCTCAATCATAGCCTCTTTCTGCTGCGGCATGGCTTGCCTGGGTTCAGGCCTTCAGGATCAGGGCCGGAGTACGGCCCCGAATACCGGCGGGTACGAACGGCGGTTACGCTGCCGTCAAAATCACAGGACAGGCTCCCGGGTCATTCCCCTTCCGGGGTCGGCGACTCTTCCGGGGCGGTTGTGGGGCTGGGCTCCACCGGCGGCGGGCGGGTCTCCTCCTCGGTGGCAGTCGGCTCGGGCTTATCGCTGGGCTCGAGGGTGGGGGGCTCGCTGGGCTGCTCGGTGTCCGTTGCGGTCGGGCTGGCGCTGGGGGAGGGGGTGACGGTGGAGGTG
>JAEWYL010000299.1 GCA_023395675.1 Chloroflexota bacterium
GACCTGCGTCCGTCTGGCGTCTCGGATGGGTTCTGCCGGCTGATGGCAGATTCGGGCTGCTTCTCCGTCAATCTCTCGATTGAATCGGCCTCTGAAAGCATGCTGCAGCGCATGAAGCGCGGCTTCAGCGTGCGGCAGGTGCGGGACGCCCTGGAAGCCATGAGCCGCTCGGGAATCCCCTTTGGCGCTTCGTTGATGCTCGGCGCGCCGGGAGAGACGCCGGAAACGATCGCGGAAACCCTGGATGTGCTGGGCGGTTATGAGATCCCGAATGGAGTATGGGTGACGATCGGGGTGTACCTGTGGACCGCGTACCAGGACGTCGTTATCGAAGCCCGGCGGGAAGGATACCTGAAGGAGGACCAGGACCTGTTTAACGGTTGTGTCTATCTTTCCCCCGCTCTCCCCGGGCCTTACCTGAAAGAGCTGCTGGTCGATCTGCGTTCCAGGAAGGGTTATACGGTCCAGATCAATAAGCCCCACGCGGGCTGGACGCTGTAATCCGCTGCAGGCAGTTTCTAGCGAGCCGGAGAGCTAATCCTGACCGGCCTCACTCCTCCAGCCGGGTTTGCTCGACGACCAGCAGCGCCCCTCCGGCAGGGAGGGCTTCCAGGCGCAGGTTCCGGTATTCCCCGGGCGGGCTGCGCCAGATGCGGGTGAAGCCCCAGCCGTTCCAGCGCCACAGGCTGACCGCCCGGCTCTCCCCATTCTGAAGCGCCTCCAGCACGGCCAGCTCCTGGCGCCCGTCTCCGTCCAGGTCGCCCAGCTCCAGCTCCAGGATGGGGTCGCTGACAGCCGAGCCGCCCCACACCAGCCGCAGCTGCCCCCCGCGAAAGCCCAGAAGATAGGGGTGGCTGAGGAGCACGCCGGAGCGGTCGGGTTTCTGCAGGGCCAGGAGCAGCTCCTGGCGCCCGTCTCCATCCGGGTCGCCGGCTGCAAGGTCGAGCACCGCCCATTCTGAGGGACTCTGCCAGGTAGGCTGCCCGGGGCCTTCGACGCGCACGCTCCGGTCCTCCAGTACGGCCTTTTCCGGCAGGCCGTCGCCGCTCAGGTCGGTTGAGAGAGATTCCGGGGGTGCAGCCATTTGTAGATCAAGCGCCCGTACTTCACCGGGGGGGACCGGTAAGCAGTCATTGGCGGAGCAGCTCCAGGCGCGTAACGCGGCTGCTGGAGCGGAGGGGATAGGAGCAGCCTTCTCGGGCATATAGCCGGCCCGCCGCAGCACTGCGGCCGCAGATTCGACCGGCAGCCAGGCGGGTCGAGCGCCGGCGGCAACCGGCAGAGCCTGGACGGCTCGCAAGCCGCGGCGGTCCACAAGGACTCGCAGGGCCAGGCCCTGCCCGGTGTCTCCAAAGCCCTGATCGAAGACGAAATTGCCCAGGCTGTATGCGACCAGAGCCTTCCCCTCGCCGGAGACCGGGTCGGGTTCGAGCATCTCGACCGGCTGGACCACGTGAGGATGGTGGCCCAGGATCAGGTCAGCCCCCGCTCCGGCCAGGAGGCGGGCCAGTTCGCGTTGGAGCGGGTCCACCCGCAGCTGGTACTCGAACCCCCAGTGGATGGACACCACGACCAGGTCCGCCTGGCGCTTCGCAGCACGCACCGCCTCCAGCGCGGTTTCCCGGTCCCAGCCTGCCAGCGCCCAATGCTCGCCTTGCGGGACCTGCCGCACTTCGCCGCTCCACTCTACGCCGCGGGGGATGGGGACGGCGTTGAGCGCCAGGAAAGCGAGCTTCAGACCACCCGCCTCCCGGATGACGGCCCGGTAAGCCCCCTCCCGGTCCGGCGCGGCTCCAAGAACTCCCAGCCCGGCTGCCTCGAGGCTGGAGGCGGTCCCGGCAAGGCCGCTGAGGCCCCGGTCCAGGGCATGGTTGTTGGCAAGGCCGAGCAGATCGAACCCGGCTCCGGAAAGGAGGCCGGCGGAGGAAGCGGGGGCGACCAGCCGGTAGGGGCGGCCGGGATTTTCTCCGTTTGGACCCGGTGAAGGCAGCGGCTCTCCCTCCGGAGCCAGGGCGCTTTCCAGATTTCCCAGGACGATATCGGCCGCCCTCAGGCGAGGCGCCACCTCCGCCAGGGAAGCGCCCGCGCGCTCCACTCCGCGCCCGAGCATCACATCCCCGACCGCCAGCAGCTCAACCGCGGCCTCCCCTGGCTCTACCGCGCGGCCTTCGCGCAGGTAGAGCCAGGGATAAGCCGCTCCCCCAGGTAACGAGGCGAGAGGCTGCGAGGCGGCCTGTAAGCCGAGGCAGGCCAGCAGCGCCAGGCCGAGCAGGCGGTAGATAACCCGGCGAGAGAGAGACGAGGTCACCAGTTCCTGCTCTACGGCTGCTCCCAGGGCGGAAGCTCTGAGGCGGTGGATCTGCCTGTCACCTGCCAGGTAATCTGGCCGTCCTGTTCCTGGCGCTCGATGGTGTAAGTCACATCCAGGGTATAGGGGCCGCGCGCGGCAGCGGGTTGGGCTTCGAATTCGGGCATGAGGCCGTCGAAGAGCTGGTCCAGCCATTCTTCTCGCACCGTCACCACGGCCCGGTCTTCGCCTTCCAGATCGAAAGAGAGGAAGTGCAGGCCGGCGAGCTGCCTGCCCATATACTGCTCTTCTGCCTGCAGGGCCTGCAGTTCGGCCTGGAAGGGGGTGTAGGCCTCGTAACCTTCCGGAATGCCTCCTTCAGCGGGGGCGTAGTACGCCCAACCCCAGACCAGGTCTACCATGCGCTCCAGATAGTCCTGAACGGCCCGCTGCAGGTGGTGATGCTCACCCTGGGCGGTGAAGAAGCTGCCGGTCCATTCTGGCTGCACAGGGGCTTCCCCGGATTCGAGCATGGCGCGCCATTTTTCATCCGTCAGGCGGTCGGGGGCGGGCCAGGGGAACTCGTAGTACGAGAAGACTCCGCCCTTGGCCACCTGCAGAGAGATCGTGCCGTCTGCCTGGACCACAGGCACGACCGCATGCAGGGTCTGGATGCGGCCAACGCCGACCTCTAAAACCACCGGGCTGGGAACGCCGTCGAAATCGGCGTCCGGATCGGTGGCGACATCGGCGATGACCGCCGCCTGAGGATCCTCGTCCATATACTGCTGGGCGAAACCGTCCTGCTCCTCGTCCATATCGGCGGAGGCCATGACGAACTGCTCCAGATCGCCGCCGTAGAAGCGGATGGTGTCGTACTCCTCTTCGCTGAGGGGCTGCCCGCTGAGCTCTTTCTCGGCCATGCCCTGGAACAGGCGGGTCAGTTCCTCCAGGCGCTGCAAGTTCGCCCCGTCGGCCTCGGAAAGCAGCCCGCGGCTCCCCAGGCCCTCTCGGGTCATGGCCGTCAGGGCGGCCAGACGGGCATAGAAGCCCGGCACCGGTTCCACATAGCCCAGCGCGGCTTTCGGCTCGGGCGCGGGCGGCCCGCCGCCCATCTCGGCGTAAGCCTGCTTGGCGTACAGGATGGTGTCATGCTTGAGCTCGGCCCAGGAACCGAGCACGGTGTTGAGCTGTTTGTCCAACCAGAAGGGCGACTGCATGAACTGCGGGTAGCCCTGTGCGGGGACCTCCAGCAAGGGGTAGAAGGTGTAGAGCCAGCTGTTGTTCAGGGTCTCGGTCCACTCTTCCACCGCGAGGCCCTGCAGCCAGGAGCGCATTTTCTCCATCTGCTCGGGGTACCTGGGATAGGAGGTTTCGCCCAGCGCCTCCAAGTGCTCGTAGGCGCGCTCGGACCCCATGGCAGCGGGCAGGTCGAGCCCGTTGGGCAGCCCGCGCCGGTTGGTTTCATCCCCCACGTTGCGGTAGATGAGCTGGCGGAAGATATGGGCGTCGGGCACGAAGCGCTGCCCCATAAAGCGCAGGCCTTTCGTGGTCTCCTCCTCGTCGTCGAGGGATGAGATCACCATACCCAGGATTCTCGGCGGGGGAAGCTGGTTGGCGGCCTCGATAAAAGCATCCAGCTTCGCATCGTCGGCGATGGCCTCCAACGCTGCGGCCGGGCCGTAGATACTCTCCATCACCTGCTGGTACTGCACTACGGTCAGGTCATCGCTGCGCCCGACAAAGAACACCGTCGGGCTGTAGAGGTCGGCCCAGGCATCCAATGCAGGACTGCCGTTCACCTGCGCGTTCTGCAGGGCCTGGACGAGGAGCAGAGCCTGGCGCGTCTCGGCGCGCCCAACCTCCGGATCATCCGTGCTCAGGCGGAAGGTCATGCGCCCGTACCACATCATGCTTTTAAAGTAAGCCTTGAGCTCGTCGCTGAGGGTGTAGTGGCCGCGGGGAATGTACTGCGTGTAGTCTTCTCCAAACTCGTACCCCGGGAAGAGCGGAGAGGCCTGAATCCCTGCGGCCGACTCGATATTCGCCAGCTCGGCTTCGGCCAGCTCCCGGGCATAGTCAGGGATTTCGACTGCGGGATCGAGCAGCCGGGCAGCCACCGCTACAAAGGCAGTGGTGCGGCGGGCGGCTTCCTCCCAGGGCCCGCCTGCCAGGGCCTGGTACTGTTCGTCCGCCTCTTGCAGCAGGGCTGCGTTCAGGCTGCGCAGCAGGGGGATGAAGTGCTCCCGTTCGGCGGTGCGCAGCACCTTGTCGAACAGCAGGTGATAGCTGTGCAGCAGGGAATCGCTGGTGACGAAGATGGGCACGTTGTCGTAACGAGCTTTTTCGTACACGGTGTAGAACTCTTTCTCCGTGCCCGGTGTGACCACAAAGCCGCTTTCACCCAGCCGCGCCTTCTGCTCGGGTGAAAGGACGAAGGGGTTATAGACGTTGCTCAGGTCAGGCGCGATCGGCTCGTGCTGCAGAGAGGGGGCGGGGCCCGCAGGGGCTTCTTCGAACTCGGCAAACCGCAGGTTCACCGCCGCTCCGGATGAGGCGGGTGGGGGCAGGGGTGAAGCCTCCTGAGCGGGGCCGGCGGCGGTGGGTTCGGGCAGCGCCTCCGTCTCCTCCGCTGCGCTGCCGGTGGGTTGGGGAATGGGGGAGGAGGTCTCCTCAGCCGGCGCTGGGCCGGGCGAAAAGACCTGGCAGGCGCTTAACAGCATGGAAAGCGCCAGAAGAGCCGCCAGGGTGCGGCGAATCAACGGGAGAGGGGTATGCATTTAAATCTCCTTTGCCTGGTAAAGCGGGACCTGTTCAGCGCCGGCTGCTCAAATGGAAGGCTGAACAGCGAAGGCACACAGGTAGAAAGCGTTCGTAATTTTCTTCACTATATCTATTTTAACGTTAATTCAGATGGAAAAGTTCTCTCAAGTTGATTGTTTTACAATAATTGTCGCTGGAAATCATTTATTCAATGGCTTTTTGTCTTATGCCCTGGCTTCGCAAGCGTACTGAGTGCATCCAGCACAACAGGTGAGGGGCCGGGGACGCC
>JAEWYL010000017.1 GCA_023395675.1 Chloroflexota bacterium
GGGATGCGCCTGGCGCTGCTGAACGGGGCCGCTTTCTCCGCCCTGCTGCCCCAGGCGCTGATCCTGGCCGGTTTCAGCGCCGTGCTGCTGCCCCTCAGCCTGTGGGCTTTCCGCCGCGCCGTGCGCCGGGCGCGGGTGGACGGCAGCCTGACGCACTATTAAGCAAGACCCCAAAAAACGATCCGAAAAATGACCTGTGGTTGGGATGGGGGGCTGCGCCCGTTTCTGTGTTGATCTGCGGCCGGTTATCAAACCACAGATGCACACAGATAGAAGCAGAGGTTAAAAAAAACCTCTCGCGAAGACGCAAAGACGCTAAGAAGAATATGCCTGCTTTTCTTCCCGGGACCCTGACCGAATCAGGAAACCGTCGGTGTGCAGGGCGCAGCGCGCAGCAACAAGAATTGGTCTTTATCGGACAGGGTTTTCGCCGCTCACCAGGTCCAGGCTGAGGGCGGGGTCGCCGAAGAGCAGGAAGGTGTGCAGCACGTCGGCCGCCTCGGGGCTGCCGGCAGCGAGCGTGCGCCGGGCCTGGAGCAGGGCCTCGCCCAATCGCGCCCCAGGGGCAGAGAGCAGGGCCTGGACCAGCGCCCGGCTGAGGGGGCCCTGGTCGGCGGGCAGGGTCAGGCTGGTGGGGGCCAGCACCGCCGCCGCGCCCCCGCCCGGCTGCCAGAGCAGGCTCTCCGCCAGCGATTCCTCCTCCGGGTGGGTGAACAGCCCGGTCAGGCAGGTCATCTGCAGGGAGACGGGCAGGCGCCCCCCGCCGCCCAGCGCGGCCGCGTCGGCCGCGGTAAAGAGCTGGTCCCGGCTCCACAGCCGCAAACCCCCATGTCCGAAATAGGCGATCAGGCCGTAGCCCTGCCCGAAGCGGCGGCGCAGCTCCTCGCGCGCCTCCTGCGCCCCGGGCGGCGGGGCGTACAGGTCCCGCCGCATGGCGGGCGGGAAGAGCTCCAGGAAGGCGCGCGCCTCGGCCTCGAACAGCGGGTCCTGCCCGTCCGCCACGGCCAGGACGGAGGCGGGCCCCTCCCGCCGCCGCCCTTCGTACGCCAGCACTTTCTCCACGTAAGCCCGCACCTGGGCGGGGCTGCGCGCCGGCAGGCGTCCCAGGGCCAGGTCGGGCAGAGCGTCCCCGTCCAGCAGGGTGAAGGGCAGGTCGCTGCCGGTCTCGCCCCCGTAGCGGGTGGGGACCAGGTAGACCGGCAGGAGGTTGGCCTCCGGGTGCGCCAGGTAGCCGCGCGGGTCGTAGCTGGCGTCGCCCACCAGCAGCAGGAAGCGCGGGGCCTCGCGCCAGTGTTGGGAGGCGTGCTGCAGCAGGCGGCGGACGGCCTCCGGCTCGGGCAGCCCGCCGTTGAACTGGTCGTAGACCGCCTCCAGCGGCAGGGCCAGGACGCTCAGCCCGCCCCCGGCCCGGTAGGCGAGCAGGGGTTGGAGGGCGTCGAGCAGGTCCTGCGGGCCCAGCGCCAGGTAAGCGGCCTGCAGGGTCTCGTCGCGCAGGTCGGGCTGCGCCCCGGCGGCCTCGACCTTCAGGGGGGCCAGGAAGCCGCCCGGCCCGGCGGCCAGGTAGCGGGCGCCGGCGCGGGCCTCCAGGCGCCAGCGCCCCCCGCCCAGGTCCTGCAGGCCGTCCGCGGCGGTTAAGAACTCGGGCCGGGCGCTCCCCGGGCCGCCCTGCGCGCAGAGGCGCGGCGGGCCGGAGAAGCCGGAGAGGACCGCCGGCCCGCCGGGGGCGGTGAACTCCAGGCGGTCGCCCACGGCCTGGTAGGGGCGCGGCGCCAGCAGCTCGACCCAATTGAGGTGCACCACCTCCGCCGGCGCGCCGTCCAGCCCGGGGGCCTCCAGCCGCACCCGGTTCTCCCCCTCCCGCAGCAGCCCCGCCGGGAGCGGGAGCTCCAGGGTGCGGCGGCCTATGCCGTCCCAGGCCTGCTCGGGTAGGGCCTGCCCGTTGAGCGAGAGGAGCAGGCGGTGGTCGGGCGCCGCCGGGGCCTCCGTGCCCGCCCACAGCTCAATCCGCAGCCGCCCCCCGCCGGCGGCCAGCGAGGGGAGGCTGAAGACCGCCTCCCAGGCGCCGGGGGCGGAGAGGCGGGCCCAGAACCAGCGCTCGCCTCCCCCGGCCTGGGGGAGGTAGAGGGCGTTCTGCTCCTGGCGGAAGCGCGCCGGGTAGCTCTCGGGCGGGAGGTCCTGCAGGGGGAGGAGGGGCTGCTCTTCGGGCGGCTGGGCTTCCAGCTCCGCGGTCCAGGCGGCGATGCGGGGTCGGTCCTGCTCTTCCACCAGCCAGTAAATATTCTCGCGCGTGTAGGGGCTGCTGGAGACGCGGCCGGCGAACAGCAGGCGCAGGCCCTCGCCCCGGCCCTCGACCAGCAGGCTCTGCTCCCCGCCGGGCCCAAAGAGGGACAGGCGCGCCGGGTCCAGCGCCCCGGTATCCCAGCCGGCGCGTCTCAATGCGGCGGCGTCCAGGGCGTAGAGGCCGTCTTCGCTCACGCTGATTTTCAATGGAGAGGCGGCGCTCGCCGGGGAGGCGGCGCCCGCCGGGGAGGCGGGGGTCCCCCGGTCCGGGCGGCAGCCGGGCAGGGAGGTGGCCAGCAGGGCGGCCAGCAGGAGGAGCCCCGCCAGGCGGGGAGGGCGGTTGTGGGGGCTGGAGGGGGAGGGGCGGCGCATGGTCCGGAGTTCTGCCTGTCTTGCTGCGCAGCGGTCAGGGTGGATTGTCAGGGGCCGCCGGGCGGGGCAGGCCCGGGGGAGGGCGCCCCGGGGGCGTCAGTTCATGCGGCGGAAGAGCACCACGAACCAGGCGCCCAGGCCCACCCAGAGCAGCACCACCAGTCCGATCAGCAGCAGGCGCGAGGGGGGCGGCGCGGCTTCCTCGGGTTCCACCAGCTCGCCCTCGGCGTCGTAGAGCATGGCGGCCGATTCCAGCGGCGGGCTGCCGGCGCGGGCCAGCGGGGTGGGGAAGATCAGCTCGATGGTGGGCAGGGGCGCCAGGGTGATGGTGGCGGTGACCGGCTCGGCGGGGAATTCCAGGGCGAAGTTCTCCCCCCCGAAGGGGGTCTCAGAGAGCGCGGCGGTGGGCGTGCTCACCTGGCCGGGGACAAAGGACTGGAACGGCGTGCGCGTGACGGTGGGGGTGAAGACCGGCGCGCCGGGGCCGGGGTAGGCGCCGCTCAGCGTGGGGGAGGGGGTGATGGCCGCCCCGGGAGCGGCGTTGGTGGGGGAATTCGTCGCGGTGGGCGAGGTGGTGGCGGAAGCGGCGGCGGCGGTCGTGGTGGTGGTTTCGACCTGCTGCCCGGCGGTGATGGACTGCGAATCGAGCAGCACCTTCGCCTGGGAGGTGGTCAGCTCGTACAGGTCGTACCAGTAGGTGGTCCCGAGGGTCACGCTGTCGTCCGCGGCGGTGTAGGTGCTGCCATCGAGCTCCCCGGTCGCCTCCACAGTCTCGATCTGCACCGGGGCGGCGTTCTCCGGAGAGCGGCGCTCGATGATGAAGCTGGCGGTGTCCAGCTCGGAACCGGTCTCCCATTCCAGGAAGATCGAGCCCCCCTCCGGTTCGACCAGGAAGTAGACCAGCTCCACGTTGGCCAGGCCGGGCCTCACGCCCGGGGCCAGGAGCAGGGACAGAAGAACCAGAGAGAGAAGGGCCAGCCGCGTACGAATGTTTTTCATCACCTCTACCAGCACAGGGCGAACCGGCCTTCCCGGTCCGGCCCGGAGCGCGCTCAGCCCGCCCGCGGCCCGCTTGACGCCAGGGAGATGACGCCGCGCGCCTGCAGGACTGCCGCGAAGGCCAGCACGTCCTCCCGGGCCTGCGCCTCCTCCACCGCGTACTCGCGGCAGATGACCCGGGCGATCTCGCCCAGGGTGCGGCTGCCGTCGATCAGGGTCCAGATGCGCGCCCCGACCTCGTTGAGCACCTTCACCTGGCTCTGCTCGGGCAGCACCAGCACCGCCTCGCGCTGGCCGGCGGCGCCGGGCTCCAGCACCCGCCCGGTCACTCCGGGTATGAGATTGGGGATTGATTCTAAGGTCAGCGGCATCGCGCGGTCTCCAGAGCGTTCGAATGGATTAATTGTAACATGCGCGCGGGCTGCAGCAGGAGGGGCGCCTGCAGCGCAGCGGGCGGAGGGGGTTTCGGAGCAGCTCAGCGATCGTTATCATGCGCCACCAACCCCTCCAACCCCTCCCCCGGCCCCTCCCCACGGCGGTTGGTCCAAACGGGAAGCCCGTAAGCGCCAACAGGCGCCGTGGAGAGGGGAGCCAGCGCGCAGGCACCCCTGAGGGCAGCGGGGCACCCTAAGCGCAGCGGGGCACCCTAAGCGCAGCGGGGCACCCTAAGCGCAGCGGGGCACCCTAAGCGCAGCGGGGCACCCTAAGCG
>JAEWYL010000032.1 GCA_023395675.1 Chloroflexota bacterium
CAGCAGCTCCCGGCAGTGTGGGCAGTAGGTGTTCTCGTATTCGTTCACCCGCCCGGGCAGGTTGCCGGCGTAGACGAAATGCAGCCCCGCCTCCTGCCCGATCTCCGCCGCCTGGACCAGCTTCTGCACCGGAGTCGCGCCCGTGCCGGTCATCTGGTAATCCGGGTGAAAGGCGGTCACGTGCCAGGGGATGTCCGGCGAGACCTGGGCGATGTAGCGCGCCGCGTCCATCAGCTCGTCGGGGCTGTCGTTGAACCCCGGCACCACCAGGGTCACCACCTCCACCCACAGGCCGAGCTCGTGCGCCAGGCGGATGCTGTCGAGCACGTTCTGCAGCACCCCGCCCAGCCTGCGGTAGTGGCGGTCCTGCATCGTCTTCAGGTCAATCTTGTAGCCCGCCAGATACGGGCGCAGGTATTTCAGGGCCTCTCGGGTGGCGTTGCCGTTGGAGATGAAGGCGCAGGTCAGCCCGGCGGCCCTGGCCTGTGCGAACACCGCCGCCGCCCATTCCGAGGTGATCAGCGGCTCGTTGTAGGAGGAGGCCACCACCTGCGCCCCGCTCAGGCGGGCGGCCTCCACCAGGCTCTCCGGGGTCGCCCTGCGGACCAGCGCCGCCGAGAGGTCCGAGGCCGGGTCGCGCAGGGCCTGCGAGGTGAGGTGGTTCTGGCAGTAGCCGCAGTGGAAATCGCAGCCCAGCATGCCGAAGGTCAGCGCGTCCACGCCGGGCAGCAGGTGGAAGAAGGGCTTTTTCTCGACCGGGTCGGCCTGGAGGGCGGCCACGTAGCCCCAGGGCGCGTAGAGCTCGCCCTGGCGGTTGGAGCGCACTTTGCAGATCCCGCGCCGCCCCTCGCGAATCAGGCAGCGGTGCCCGCAGGCGTGGCAGCGCACCGCCCCGCCGGGCAGCTTCTCGTACAGCTCGCCCTGCACGGTCATCCGGTCTAATACCTGTTCAAGCTCGCTCATCTGGTGTTCTTTTCCGGCGCCTGGCCCTCATTGGACGGGGGAGCCGCTTGCGGCGCAGGGTAATGTCTTTTAACTGAATAAGTCCTATATAATAATAACATGCTGGCTATCGTTATTCAAGCGGGGGGAGAGTCGCGGCGCATGGGTCAGGACAAGGCCCTCATGCCCTTTCTGGGGCGCCCGCTGATCGAGCGCGTGCTGGAGCGGGTTTCGCCCCTGGCGCAGGAGGTGCTGGTGACCGCCAACCGCCCGCAGGACTACGCCTTCCTGGGCGTGCGCTGCGAGCCCGACCGCCTGCCCGGGCGCGGCGCGCTGGGCGGGCTCTACACCGCCCTCGCCGCCGCCCGCCACCCCCTGGTGGGCGTGGTCGCCTGCGATATGCCCTTCGTCTCGCCGGAACTGCTGCAGGCCGAGCGCGCCCTCCTGCTGCAGAGCGGCGTGCAGGCGGTGATCCCGCGCCACGCCCGGGGCACCGAGCCCTTCCATGCCGTGTACGACCGGGAGGCCTGTTTGCCCGCCGTGGAAGCCGCCCTCCAGGCGGACCGCTGGCGGGTGGACGCCTGGTTCCCCTTCGCCGAGATTCGCTTCCTCTCCCCTGAAGAGATCGCCCGCCACGACCCGCAGGGCCTGGCCTTCTGGAACGTCAACACGCCCGAGGAGTTCAGCCGGGCCGAGGCGCTGGCCTCCGGGTCCGCCGAGCCAAACTGAGCCAGGCTGTCCCCTGCGCGGCAGTTGGGCACGGCTGCAGGCGGGTCAGGCGGATGACATTTGATGCACCGCCGTGCCCCAACCGCTGCTTACGAAAAATGACCTTCTGCGGTCCGACACCGCATCCAGGACGGGCCGTAGGGGCACGGCGGTGAATCCCCCGAAACCAGCGCAATAACGCCTCCAGCCGTGCCCTTCCGCGGCGCATAACGCTCTCTCGCCCGGCGGTTGGGCACGGCTGAGGGCGGGTCGGGCGGATGACATTTGATGCACCGCCGTGCCCCTACGTGTGCGGGTCGGGCGGATCTCGTGCCGTGCACCGTCCCGCGCCCCTGATTTTACCGGGCCGCGGCGGCCTGCCTCAGCGCCTCGCCAAACCGGGCGATCTCCTCCAGAGTGTTGTAATGCACCGGCCCGGCGCGCACCATCCCGCCCCGCTCCTCCAGCCCCAGGCGCTCGGTGACGCACAGGGCGTAGTAATTGCCGTCCCACACGTAAACCCCCTCTGCCGCCAGCAGTTCCGCCGCCCGGCGCGGGTGCACGCCCTCCAGGGTGAAGGAGAAGGTGGGCACGCGCCCCTCCAGGCGGCGCATATCCCGCGGCCCGTACACCTGCACCCCGGGGGTCTCCTCCAGGATCTCCAGCAGGGCCCGGCTGATCTCGAACTCGTAGGCCCGGATGGCGGACAGAGCCTGCTTCAGGCGCAGGGCGCGGCCCTCGAATTTGTGCACGTATTTCTCGGCGTAGCGCCCGCCGAAGCTCTCCCCCAGCCATTCCAGGTACTCCAGCGCGCCCAGCACCCCGGCGACGCCCTCGTGGTTCTGCGTCCCGGTCTCGAACTTGTAGGGCAGGGCGTTGGAGGCCGGGCGCACTTTGTAGGCTTTGAGGCCTTCCAGCAGTTCGTAGCGCCCGTACAGGATCCCGGCGTGAGGGCCGAAGAACTTGTAGGCAGAGCAGACCAGGAAGTCGCAGTCCAGTTTCTGCACGTCCACCGGCCCGTGGGCGGCGTACTGCACCGCGTCCACGTAGACCAGGGCCCCGGCCGCGTGCGCGCGCGGGATGATCTCGGACAGGGGGTTGATGGTCCCCAGGGCGTTGGATGCGTAGCCCACCGCCAGCAGGCGCGGGCGGCCCTCCAGGGCCCGCTGCAGGTCCTCCAGGTCCAGGGTCCCGTCTTCCGGGTGAAAATCCACCCAGCGCACCCGGCAGCCGCGGTCCTCTGCCGCCAGCACCCAGGGGGTGACGTTGGCGTCGTGGTCCAGCCGGGTGACCACGATCTCGTCTCCCGGGTTCCAGGTGGCGGCCAGCGAGCGGCTGAGGTGCAGGGTGAGGGTGGTCATATTGTTGCCGAACACGATCTCCTCGGGCCGGGCGGCGTTGAGGAAATCCGCCATCGCCTGGTGCGCCTCCGCCAGGATGGCGTCCGATTCCTGGCTGGTGGGGAAGGCGCCTTCGTGGTTGGCGTTGTGGTGCACCAGGTAATCCAGCATACGGTCCAGGCTGTCCTGGGAGATCTGGGTGCCGCCCGGGTTGTCCAGGAAGACCGCCGGGCGCTGCAGGCCCGGAAACCGGGCGCGGATGGTGGGAAGGTCGAGGGTCATGGCAAGTTTTCTCCGCTCAGGTCAGGTGCAGGAGGAATAAATTTCGGTTCGGCTCGAGAAATCGGGCAGAACCGGCTTCGTTAATTATAGCCCGGCCCGGCTGCAGTCCCACCCATTTCAGGCCGGCAGTTGAATTATGCGCGTACGAATAGCTTCTCTGGAAATCTGTCCCCGGACCGGGGTTAAATAGCAGATGCCTGGGTGAGGGGGGCACCCAGGCATCTGCTGTGAATATCATACTGGAACCTGTACAAAAGAATGCGATGGATTCCGTATCAATACAATTTATTTTCGCAATGAATTGGGGATTTCTGCCCCGAAGCCGTAATCCCGGCATGGCTGGCAGCCCGGTCATGATCGGCGGCAGGGTTAAAATCAAACGCCCGGGTGAGGGGGGCACCCGGGCGTTTGATGTTTAGATCATACATGATCAACACGGAAAAATCAAGCCTTTTTCCTTGCATTTTTGAAAGGTCAGGGCGGGGGCAGGGAAGGATAACGGTTTGCGCCCCTTTCAGGCGCTTCCGGGCTTAAAAACTCCAACGACCGGGTGAGGGGGGCACCCGGTCGTTGGAGTAATCGTATTTTATATAATTTACCGCATTTAATCAAGATTAAATGGGTTGCAGCTATGTTGCAGCGATTGATGACAGGCGCCCCAGGAGGGAGTCGAACCCCCAACCTCGGCCTTCTGGTTTGTGCCAGTTTCCTGGCTCCCTGGACTATCCCTTCACCATAGCAAATTACTTTTGCCTTAGGTGGTGGCCGTCTAGTCTCTACACCTTCCGAACTCGCAGCAGCAAAGCTATAATCAACCCTGTTGCAGCTTCGACTCCGGCTTGGCTCGGGATTGCCATGGGGAAAATCGTGAAATGCTTAACCTGTTCGGCAGAAACCAACAACCCAAAGTTCTGTAGCTCTTCCAGGATAACGGCTGACTTTCCCTGTAGGGTTTCCCGAATTTGACCACATTCATCCCCGGGATTTCTCCCGGAGAGCCCAAAGTTTAGGAGAGCCTCGCTCTGTCCTTTGAGCTACTGGGGCGTAGCCGGAATTATAACATTTCCAGGAGGCAAATGCAACCCGCGCCGCTGTAGGCCCGGGCTTTCCCGGCTGCAGCCGCTGCCAGAAGCCCCTAATCCGTTTTGAATTTCAGAATCGGTAACAATAACCCTAATGGTCGCCTTCAGGTCTCTTTTCAGTCTGGCTCCTTGTGGCGACCTTTAGGGTTTCCCGGTGGCTGTCACCGATTTTGATTGTCAAAGTTCACAAGGTCTCCAAGACCTTGAGTACCTATCCGAAAACAGGCGAGAAAGCGCCTCGCACCCCTTGGCTGGGTGCGTGGCGCTTTCATCCCCGGCCCGCAGGATGGGCAGGGAAAAGGCCCTCAGCGGTGCGAAAACCGCCCGGGCGGGGGAGCGCCCTGCACCTGACCGCCATCGAAGGCACAGGTACAACGCGCTTCCTCCCCTCCCTACTCCAGGCTCCCGGTGGCGATGGCCTTCTTCACCTCGCCGATGGCGCGCGTGATCTGGATCTCGCGCGGGCAGGCTTCGGTGCAGTTGAAGATGGTGTGGCAGCGGTAGACCCCGAACTGGTCGTTCAGGATCTCCAGCCGCTCGGCCGCCCCCCGGTCGCGGCTGTCGAAGATGAAGCGGTGGGCGGCGACGATGGCCGCCGGGCCCACGTAGCGGTCGTTGGCCCAGAACGAGGGGCAGGAAGTGGTGCAGGCCGCGCACAGGATGCACTTGGTGGTGTCGTCATAGCGCTCCCGGTCCTCGACGCTCTGCAGGCGCTCCTTCTCGGGCTCCGGCTCGTCGTTGATGAGGAAGGGCAGCACCGAGCGGTAGTGCTCGAAGAAGGGCTCCATATCCACGATCAGGTCCTTCAGCACCGGCATCCCGAGCAGCGGTTCCACGGTGAAGTTGTCCGTCCCCAGGTCCTTTACCAGCACTTTGCACGCCAGGTAGTTGCGCCCGTTGATGCGCATCGCATCCGAGCCGCACACCCCGTGGGCGCAGGAGCGGCGAAAAGAGAGCGTACCGTCGAAATTCCACTTGACATATTCCAGCAAGTCCAGAATGCGGTCGGTCGGCTCGGCCTCCAGCGTGTAGGTCTCGTAATGCGCTTTCTCATTCTTCTCTGGGTTGTAGCGAAATACCTTTAGGGTGACTTGCATGGCGTTTTCCTCTATCTAGCGCCTTTCAAATGATGATAGTGTTGTTCTCTCGGGCGGAGCCGCAAACACAACCGGCAGCCCGCCGGATAGCTTCTGAACCTCCTGAATACGGGAGAAGGGTGATCTCGGATTGTTTTGGGCCGCGGCCCAAAGCAGCCCAAGACTCTCCCTGGGTTCTCCCGGACTCACGTTTAATAAGTCCTCTCTTTGGGCTGGTAGTGGGTAATCACCACCGGCTTGTAGCCGATCTCCAGCCGCCCGTCCCGGCACCACACCAGGCTGTGCTTCAGCCAGTTGGCGTCGTCGCGCTTGGAATAGTCCTCGCGGGCGTGCCCGCCGCGGCTCTCCGTCCGGTTCAGGGCTGCCAGAGCGGTCACCTCGGCCAGGTCCAGCAGGTTGCCCAGCTCCCACACGCCCAGCAGGTTGGTGTTGTAAAGGCGGCCCTGGTCGTCCACCTTGACCCGCCGGAAGCGCTCTTTCAGCTCGCGGATCTTCGCCAGCGCCTGGCTCATGCCGCTCTCGGTGCGATAAACGCCCACGTGGTCGAACATCACGGCCTTCATCTCCTCGGAGATCTTGGAGGCCGGCTCCGTGCCGGGGCTGTTCAGCAGGCTGCTGAGCTGCTGGCGGGCGTAATCGTCGGCGTCTGCGGGCAGCGGGGCGAAGCTCGCCCCCCGGGCAAACTCGGCTGCCTGCAGGCCCGACTGTTTGCCGAAGACGATCAGGTCCACCAGCGAGTTGGTGCCCAGGCGGTTGGCCCCGTGCACCGAGACGCAGGCCACCTCCCCCGCCGCGTACAGCCCGGGCAGCACCCGGTTGTTCTCGTCCACCACCACCTCGCCGTACATATTGGTGGGGATGCCGCCCATGGCATAGTGGGCGGTCGGCTGCACGGGCATGGGCTGGGTGATCGGGTCCACCCCCAGGTAGGTGCGGCAGAAATCAACGATATCCGGCAGCTTGGAGAGGATCTCCTGCCCGGTGACCGCGTAGGGCGAGCCGTCGGGCCGTAGGCGCTCGTCCTCCCGGGCGAAGCGGTTCACCGTCTCCGGGGTGACGTCCAGGTGCAGGTAGCGTTTTCCGCCGATGCCGCGTCCTTCCGCCATCTCCTGGTACATGGCCCGGCTGATCACGTCGCGCGAGGCCAGGTCCTTCACCCGGGGGGCGTAGCGCTCCATAAAACGCTCGCCCTGGTCGTTCAGCAGCACCCCGCCCTCGCCGCGCACGCCCTCGGTAATCAGGATGCCCAGCTTGGCGATGCCGGTGGGGTGGAACTGGAAGAACTCCATGTCCTCCGCCGGGATGCCCCGCCGCAGGGTGATCGCCACCCCGTCGCCGGAGTAGGCGTAGGCGTTCGAGGTCACCTCCCAGATGCGCCCGTGGCCGCCGGTGGCGAAGATCACCGCCTTGGCGTGGAACACGTGCAGCTCGCCGGTCGCCAGCTCCAGGGCGACCACGCCCGCCGCGGCCCCGTTGGAGATGATCAGGTCCAGCACGTGGTACTCGTCGAAGAAATTAACTTTATTTTTAATGCACTGCTGGTACAGGGTCTGGAGGATCATATGCCCGGTGCGGTCGGCGGCGTAGCAGGCCCGGCGCACCGGTTTGCCGGTCAGGTTGTTGGTGTGCCCGCCGAATGGGCGCTGGGCGATCCTGCCGTCCGGCGTGCGGGAGAAGGGCAGGCCCAGGTGCTCCAGCTCGTACACCGCTTTCACCGCCTCGGCGCACATAAACTCGATCGCGTCCTGGTCGCCCAGGTAATCGCTGCCCTTGACTGTATCGAAGGCGTGCCACTCAGGGTGGTCTTCCTCATAATTGCCCAGCGCCGCGCCGATCCCCCCCTGGGCTGCGCCGGTATGCGAGCGAGTGGGGTAAAGCTTGCTCAGCACCGCGGTATTCGCGCTGCGCGAGGCGTACAGGGCCGCCATTAATCCCGCTCCCCCGGCTCCGACGACGACAACCTCAAATTGATGTGTTTTCATGGAGCGTTCTTCTGACCTCCTTATTCCTTTGTTTGCATCTTGTTCGCAATCCTGTCTGCTTGCTGGCAGGCGCTCCCAGCCCTGCCAGCCGGAAGCGCCCGGAGTTCAGGCGGCCTGCGTGGTCACCCCACCGATGATCGCGATCCCGCCGATGAGCGAGATCACCAGCCAGGCGATGAGGAGCACCCAGGAAATCGTGCGGCGCGCCCCCTCGCCGCGAATATAGTCGTTCAGCACCTGCCGCAGCCCGTTCATCCCGTGGGCGAAGGCGAAAGCCAGCAGGGCGAAATCGAACGCCCGCCATCCGATGGAGGCCCAGCGCATGGCCACGTAATCCAGGTCAATGGCGTGCACCCCGACCAGCACGTCCTGGATGGCCACGTGGAGCCAGGCCAGGGGGATCAGCAGGATGCCGCTGTAGCGCATCCATTTCCAGGCGGTGATATCATAACCCTGCCGGACCCGCACCTGCCGGCGTTCCGTTCTCGTTCCCTCAACTGCTGCCATTTTCATAACTCCTTTCTACTGCGCCCCTACAGGTTGTGAGTGACGATGGCGCGGGCCATCAGGAATGCCGCCGGCAGCCAGAGCAGGACGGAGATGGCGATTGACCACACCGCCACTTTCGGTTGGATTTCGAGGGTCCACTTATCGGGGAAAAACAGGTCAAAGACGGCGATGCGGATGCCGTTCACTCCGTGATAGATCACACAGAAAACCAGAATAATTTCTCCCAACATCATGGGGGTCGAGCGGTACAGGGCGATGGCGTGCTCGTACAAAGAGGGGAAGAAATAGACGGTGGATGTGTCCAGGATATGAATGGCGAGGAATAACAGGGTGCCCAGGCCCGTCAGCCGGTGCAGCAGAAAGGTGATCTGGCCCGTGCGCCCGCGGTATTTCGTCAGACCGGTGACGTTTGTGCGAACGAGATCCATTCAAACCTCCTTTGGGTTTTTAATTATTAATGGAGATGAACAGTGCAAAACGATCCCCCCTCTTTGCTTTTCGAACCTGCAGCCTGCAAGGTTCCGCCCCTTTTGTGTATTTTACTACAATTCATATCGCATGGGCGTCCTGCCCGCCCGGCACAGCTCTTAATTCTTAATATGGGTATTTCGGGTGGGCTCAGCCCACCCGAAATACCTGCATTTTTTACTTTACCCGTGCCGCTCCGCCTGAATAAGCCTCAATCCATATGGCGGATGACCGCCTCCCCGAACTCGGAGGTCTTCAGCAGGGTGGCCCCTTCCATCAGGCGGTGGAAATCGTAGGTCACGGTCCGGGCCTGGATGGCGCCCTCCATGCCCTTGATCACCAGTTCGGCGGCTTCGTTCCAGCCCATGTAGTTGAGCATCATCTCGCCCGAGAGGATCACCGAGCCGGGGTTGACCATATCCTTGTCGGCATATTTCGGCGCGGTGCCGTGGGTGGCCTCGAACACGGCATGCCCGGTGTCGTAGTTGATATTCCCGCCGGGGGCGATGCCGATGCCGCCCACCTGAGCAGCCAGCGCGTCCGAGAGGTAATCCCCGTTCAGGTTCATGGTGGCGAGCACGTCGAACTCTCTGGCGCGGGTGATGGTCTGCTGGAAGACGATATCGGCGATCACGTCCTTGATCAGCAGCCGCCCTTCCTGGAGCGCCGCCTCCTGCTCGGCGTTCGCCGCCGCCTCACCCGCCTCGGTGCGCGTGTCCTCCCAGCGCGCCCAGGTGTACACCCGGTCGCCGAACTCGCGCTCCGCCAGCTCGTAGCCCCAGTTGCGGAAGGCGCCCTCGGTGTATTTCATGATATTGCCCTTGTGCACCAGGGTCAGGCTGCGGCGCCCGTTCGCCAGCGCCCAGCGGATGGCCGCCCGCACCAGGCGCTCCGTCCCTTCTTGCGAGACCGGCTTCAGACCCAGCCCGGAGCTGTCCGGGAAGCGGATGCGGGCGTACTCCTTGGGGAACTGGCTCTGCAGGAGCTCTTTGAAGCGGCGGTTATCCTCGCTGCCGTGCTCAAACTCGATCCCGGTGTAGATGTCCTCCGTATTCTCCCGGAAAACCACCATGTCCACGTATTCCGGGTGCTTCACCGGGGAGGGCACCCCGGCGAAATAGCGCACCGGGCGCTGGCAGACGAACAGGTCCAGGGTCTTGCGCAGGGCCACGTTCAGCGAGCGGATCCCCCCGCCAATGGGGGTGGTCAGCGGGCCTTTGATCCCCACCAGAAACTCCTGGAAGGCCTCGACCGTCTCATCCGGCAGCCAGGAGCCGAAGTTGTTATAGGCCTTTTCGCCGGCGTACACTTCCATCCAATGGATCTGCCGCTTGCCGCCGTAAGCCTTCTCCACCGCAGCGTCCAGCACCCTCACCGATGCCTTCCAGATATCCCGTCCGGTGCCGTCGCCCTCGATAAAGGGCAGGATCGGCCGGTCCGGGACCTGCAGCTCCCCGTTTTCAATGCAAATTTTCTCCCCGCCTTTGGGGACCTGGATATGTTGATAGGCCATGGCTGTTCTCCTTGGGATTAATTTGATGTCAATTTAGATTTCCGCCCCTATGCGTGACCCGGGTGCGCGCCGTCTCGCCGTAGCCCTGCGCGGCCCTGTTCCCCGCTGCCTGCGGCGCAGCCGCGCCTGCGCCGGTTAAAAAACGCTTGAAATTTGCTGATTTTGGACGGCCCCTTACTTAAGGGAATTATACTCGTAGTTTTCTCATTCACAGCAGCCGGATTGCCAGGCCGGCCGCCTGTTCAACTCTGGAGATACCGGTCCGCCAACCGGGCAAAGTTTTACTGCAAATACTCAATCAGGGTCGCCATAAGGTTCTCTTCAGGTTTTCGTAGATGCGTTTCATCTTCGCCTAAAATCCGGAATTGCCCGGGTGTTTTTGGGGGGGCCGCCGGG
>JAEWYL010000060.1 GCA_023395675.1 Chloroflexota bacterium
GCCGCCTCGAAAATCGGTTATACTTATACGTTGCTTATGACCGACCATATACGGAACTTCTGCATCATCGCCCATATTGACCACGGGAAGTCCACCCTGGCGGACCGCATGCTCCAGCTCACCGGCACCATCTCCGACCGCGAGATGACCGAGCAGGTGCTGGACGCCATGGATCTGGAGCGCGAGAAGGGTGTGACCATCAAGGCCTCCGCCGTGCGCATGCTCTACCGCGCCCGCGACGGCCGCGAGTACGAGCTCAACCTGATCGACACCCCCGGTCACGTGGATTTTGGCTACGAGGTCAGCCGCGCCCTGGCCGCCTGCGAGGGCGCCCTGCTGGTGGTGGACGCCTCGCAGGGCATCGAGGCCCAGACCCTGGCCAACCTCTACTCCGCCCTGGACGCCGACCTGGAGATCATCCCGGTGGTCAACAAGATTGACCTGCCCTCCGCCCGCACCGACGAGGTAGTGGAGGAGATCTGCAGCCTGCTGGGCGTGTCCGAGGAGGATATCCTGCGCATCTCCGCCAAAGACGGGCTCAACGTCGAGGCGGTGCTGGAGGCCATCGTCCAGAATGTGCCGCCCCCCAAAGGCGATGCGGAAGCTCCCCTGCGGGCCCTCATTTTCGACACCCATTACGATTCGTACAAGGGCGTGGTCGCCTACGTGCGTCTGATGGACGGGCGCATCGCCCCCACCGACGCCCTGCGCCTGATGGTCACCGGGGCGGAGATCAAGCCGGTGGAGATCGGCGTCTTCATCCCCGAGATGCGCGCCACGAAGGAGCTGGTGGCGGGCGAGGTCGGCTACGTCGCCACCGGGCTGAAGACCGTGCACGAGTGCCGCGTGGGCGATACCTTCACCCAGGCCCGCAGCCCCGCCGCCCAGCCCCTGCCCGGCTACCGCCAGGTCAAGCCCATGGTTTTCGCCGGGATCTACCCGGTGGAGGGCGAGGATTACGAGGACCTGCGCGAGGCCCTGGAGAAGCTCCAGCTCAACGACGCCTCGCTGGTCTACGAGCCCGAGACCTCCCAGGCCCTCAACTTCGGCTTCCGCTGCGGTTTCCTGGGCATGTTCCACATGGAGATCATCCAGGAGCGCCTGGAGCGCGAGTACGACCTGGACATTATCATGACCGCCCCCACGGTGGAGTACGAGGTCGTCCTGCGCAGCGGCGAGATCATCCGCATCGACTCCCCCGCCGACCTGCCGGACGAGATGAGCATCGCCGAGATCCGCGAGCCCTGGATGAAGATCGAGATCTTCACCCCCACCGATTTCTACGGCGCGGTGATGGAGCTGACCACCAAACGGCGGGGGATTTTCCTTTCCCAGGACTACCCGGCTCAGAACCGGGTGCAGCTCAATTTCGAGATCCCGCTCTCCGAGATCATTGTGGACTTTTTCGACCAGTTGAAGTCCCGCACCCGCGGCTACGCCTCCCTGGACTACCAGTTCAGCCAGTACAAGCCCGACGAGCTGGTGAAGCTGGAGATCCTGGTGAATGACGAGCCGGTGGACGCCCTGGCGACCATCGTGCACCGCACCGACGCCTACCACAAGGGCCAGGCCATCATCTCCAAGCTGAAGGACCTGATCCCGCAGCAGCTCTTCGTGGTGCCCATCCAGGCATACGCCCAGGGGCGGGTGATCTCACGCGCCAACGTGAAGGCCCTGCGCAAAGACGTGCTGGCGAAGTGCTACGGCGGCGATATCACCCGCAAGCGCAAGCTGCTGGAGAAGCAGAAGCGCGGCAAGAAGCGCATGAAGATGGTCGGCAATGTAGAGATCCCCCAGGAGGCCTTCCTGGCCGTATTGCGCGTGGGGGAGGAGTAAGCCAACGGACGAAAGACACCCCGCCCCGGAGGAAAGCGCCTCCCGGGAGGGCGGGCTGGAAGCCCGGCAGGCCCCGGGCTGGAAGCGCCTGCTCCCCGGGCTGCTGGTCACCCTGCTCACCCTGGCCCTGGTGCTCTATTTCGCCGATTTCGGGCGCATGCTCGAATACCTGCGCCTGGCCGATTACCGCTTCGTGGCCCTGGGCTTCCTCTTTTCGGTGCTCTGGCTGCTGGTGCGGGCCCAGGCCTGGCGCATCCTCCTGCAGGGGAAGGTCTCGTACCGGGAAGCCTTCTTCACCTACAGCGAGGGCTACCTCCTTAATAATATATTCCCCTTCCGGCTGGGCGAGGCGGCCCGCGCCCTGCTCATCGGCCGCAAGCCGGGCCTGAGCTTCTGGGAGGCGCTCTCCACCATCCTGATCGAGCGCGCCCTGGACCTGGCCTTCGCCGCCGCCCTGCTGCTGGTCACCCTGCCCTTTGTGGTCGAGATGGAGTGGGCCCGCCCGGCGGCCCTGCTGGCGGCCGCCCTGGTGGGGGTGGGGCTGCTGCTGCTCTACCTGAGCGCCCGCAACCGGGAAAAGGCCCTGGCCCTCTTCGATTGGGTCGCGCAGCGCCTGCCCCTGGCGCGCCGCCTGGGCGGGCGGGTGGTCCCGGCCGTGCTGGACGGCCTCTCGGTGCTCACCAGCGGCTGGACCTTCCTGCAGGCCGTGCTCTGGATCGCCCTGAACTGGCTGGTGGCGGTGGGGCAGTACTGGTTTGTGCTCGGGGCCTTCACCCCCGATCCCCCCTTTATCTGGGCCGCCTTCGGGCTGGGCGCCGCCGCCTTCGGCCTGGCGGCCCCCTCGGCCCCCGGCGGGCTGGGCACCCTGGACGCCGCCATCTGGGGCGCGTTCACCGCCTTCGGCCTGGACCCCTCCCTGGCCCTGGCCTTTTCCGTGACCATCCACCTGATCCAGTACCTGGTCTCGCTCCTCGGCATCGCCGGCTTCGCCCGCGAGGGGGAATCGCTCTTCGCCCTCTACCGGCGCCTGCGCAGCCGCCAGGCCGCCTCGGCGCCGGCCGGCGGGTGAGAGCCCCGCGCCAGGAGGCATCTGGGGGGTTTTGCGGCGCAAAGCGCCGTCGAACCCCCCATCTCCATGAATAAACCGGACTGCAGAGCCGCCGCAAACGCTCTGAAAGGAAAAAACTGGATTTTCGATCCATGCGTGTATTGATTGCCCTGACCTACTACCGCCCGCATTTCTCGGGCCTGACCATCTATGCCGAGCGCCTGGCGCGCGCCCTCGCCGCCCGCGGCCACTCCGTGCAGGTGCTCACCTCGCGCTTCAGCCCCGACCTGCCCGAGCGGGAGGTGCGCGATGGGGTGGAGATCCTGCGCCTGCCCGTGCTGCTGCGCGTCAGCAAAGGCGTGATTATGCCCTCCATGCCCTTCCGGGCCTGGAAGCTGATCCGGGAGGCCGACGCGGTCAACCTGCACCTGCCCCAGTTCGACGCCGCCGTCATCGCCGCCCTGGCGCGCCTGCAGGGCAAGCCGGTGGTGCTCACCTACCAGTGCGACCTGCGCCTGCCGCAGGGCCTGGTGCACGCCGTCGCCAACCAGGTCTCGCACCTGGCGAACCATTTCTCGGCCCTGGCCTCCGGGCGCATCGTCAGCACCTCCCGCGATTACGCCGAGCACTCCTTCTTCCTGCGCCGCTATATGGACAAGGTGCGCGTGGTCACCCCCTCGGTGGAACTGGTGGAGCCCAGCGCGGCGGAGCAGGCCTCCTTCCAGGCCCGGGCCGGCATCCGCCCCGGGCAGCGCATCATCGGCATGGCGGCGCGCCTGGCGACCGAGAAGGGGGTGGAATACCTGGTGGAGGCCATGCCGCGCATCCTCGAGCGCTTCCCCCAGGCCCGGGTGCTCTTCATGGGCCAGTATCAGAACGTGCTCGGCGAGGAGCAGTACGCCGCCCGCCTGGCCCCCCTCATCCAGCGCCTGGGCGAGCACTGGACCTTCCTGGGCAACCTCAGCCCCGGCGAGCTGACTGCCTTCTACCGCGCCTGCGAGGTCACCGTGCTGCCCAGCCTGAACTCCACCGAGGCCTTCGGCCTGGTGCAGGTGGAGTCCATGGTCTGCGGCACCCCGGTGGTCGCCAGCGACCTGCCGGGGGTGCGCCAGCCGGTGCGCATGACCGGCATGGGCCGCATCGTCCCCCCTGCCGACTCCGGGGCGCTGGCGGAGGCCATCCTGCAGGTGCTGGAGCACCGCCCGGATTACGTCACGGACCCGGCGGCGGTGGCGGAGCGTTTCTCGCTCGACCGCCTGGCGGAATCTTACGAGAAGCTCTTCGCCGAGCTGGCGGGGCAGCAAGAGGCGGAACCCGCCGCCTTGCGCAAGCTGCCGCGCGTGGAAAAGGGGGACTGAACGTGGCGGGCAAAGACTTCCTCTGGCTGCACCTGCGCGACCTGCCCTATTTCCGGGCCATGCTGCGCGCCGCCGAGGCGCGCGTCTACCAGGATTACGAGCTCCCCGCCCCCACCCTGGACGTGGGCTGCGGCGACGGGCATTTCGCCTCCCTGGCCTTCGAGCGCCGGCTGGAGGTCGGGCTGGACCCCTGGACCGGCCCGCTGCGCGAGGCCCGGCAGCGCGGCGGCTACTGCCGCCTGGTGCAGGCCGACGGCGGGCGCATGCCTTTCCCGGACGGGTTCTTCAACAGCGCCCTGAGCAATTCGGTGCTGGAGCACATCCCCCACGTGGAGGCGGTGCTGCAGGAGACCGCCCGGGTGCTCAAACCCGGCGCGCCCTTCCTCTTCTGCGTGCCCAACCCGCGCTACTTCTCGGCCCTCTCCGTTTCGGGCGGGCTGGAGCGGGCCGGGCTCTCCGGCCTGGGCCGCGCCTATCGCGAATGGTTCCGCAAGATCTCGCGCGTGCACCACGCCGACGAGCCCCCGCTGTGGCAGGGGCGGCTGGAGCGCGCCGGCTTTACTCTGGAGCGCTGGTGGCATTATTTCTCGCCCCAGGCCATGCGCATCCTCGAGTGGGGGCATTATTTCGGGGCGCCGGCCCTGCTCACCCGGACCCTCACCGGGCGCTGGATCCTCTTCCCCGAGCGCTGGAACCCGGGCCTGCGCCTGGTGGAGCGCATGGTGCGCCCCCATGCCAGCCCCGAGCCGCACCCCGAGGGCACCTTCACCTTCTACGTCGCCCGCAGGAGGCCCCATGGCTGAGGACCACCCCTTCGACGAGACCTATTTCAGCCGGGCGCGCTACGCCGAGGTGTCCTTCGGCAAGTACAGCCAGTACTGGTGGTCGAACCGCTTCTACGCCCTGCTGGCGCGCCGCTTCGGGCCCCCTTCCGGGCGCGTGCTGGAGGTGGGCTGCGGGCTGGGGCATTTGCTGGACCGGCTGGCGGACCGCTACTCGGTCTACGGCACCGATATCAACCCCTGGGCCCTGCAGCAGGCGCGGCGCAACGTGCCCCGCGGGCATTTCGCCCTGCTCTCCGCCGAGGACCTGCGCCCCTTCCTGCCCGGCTCTTTCCAGATCGTGATCGCCAAGCACGTGGTGGAGCACCTGCCGGACCCGGAGCGCGCCGTCGCCGAGATGAGCCGCGTGCTGGCCCCCGGCGGGCTGCTGGTGCTCGCCACCCCCAACCTGGATTCCCCCATGCGGGCGATTAAGAAGGAACACTGGGTCGGCTACCAGGACCCGACCCACATCAACCTGCGCCCGCCCGCCGAGTGGCTGGCGCTGCTGCGCCTCCACGGGCTGCGCCCGCGCCGGGTCTTCTCGGACGGCTTCTGGGATGCGCCCTACGTTATCGGGCTGCCCAAAACGCTGCAGAAGCTGCTCTTCGGCGCGCCCGGGGGCTTGCAGGCAGTCCTGGGATGGAGTATCATACCTCTTCGCATGGGCGAGAGCATGATCGCCCTCTGCCAGAAAACGGTTTAACCCCGCCTGTCCCGGGATGATTTCCGAACCGCCATGAACGAACCCAGCGTACTGGATTATCTCAAGGCCCGGCTTGCCCTGCTGGCAGGGCGCGGCAACGGCGAAGCGAGGCAGCGCGTGCAGGAGATCGAGGCCGCAGCCGGGCTGGCCCGCGAGGCTGCGCCCGCCGCAGAGCCCCTCCAGCCGCAGGAAAGCCTGGCGCCGGAGCCCGCGCCTGCCCGCGAGCTGTACCCGGAGCCCGCGGCAGCCGCCCCCGTCCCGGCGCCCGCCGGCGAGCCGCAGGCGCCTCCCCGCCCCGCCCCGCGCCGCCCCCTCCCCC
>JAEWYL010000063.1 GCA_023395675.1 Chloroflexota bacterium
GGCCTGGGGGCAGGTAGAGCAGCTGGCTGTCTGGAAAACCATAGGCGCGCGCGGCCGCGCGGCTCTCCTCGACCGCCCGCTCCAGGACCCAGGCGGGAAAATAGCCGGAGAGAGCCGGCGCGCTTTCGGGCAGGGTGAGCAGCCCTGCCGCTTCCAGCTCGCGGACCAGCTCGAGCCCGCCGGCGTAATCCAGAGCCGCCAGGCTGGAAGGGTTTTTCAGGTCCAGCAGGGCCAAAGGGATGGCATGGTTTCGGGCGGTGCGCAGCAGGTTGTAGAGCCCGTGGCGCCCGCCCAGCGGGCCGGTATGCGCGCCGTCCCAGCGGCGTAGGGCTGTCGCAGGGGTGTAGGCGGGGAAGGCGTTCCAGAAGGCCAGCAGGGCCCTGGCGGGCGGCGGGGGAGAGCCCCCCAGGCGGGCCGGGTCCGACTGATCGCTCACCTCCTCAGACCCGGGCGCGGTGAGAAAGACCTGCAGGCCCGGCTCGAACCGGGTCCGGGGCAGGGCGAGGCGCTTGAGCTGGATGGTGAGCGTGTCCAGCACCGGGTCGCGCTGGACCCATACGGCAAGCTCCGGGCGGGTTTCCCCTTCTGCAGTCACCGCGCTGATCGAACCGGAGGCCGGTATGGTGATGAGCGTATCCCAGGCGATACCGGCGGATGTGTCCAGGGGCAGGGGGTGAGAGCCGCCGGAGGCGGTGTCCAGCGCGAGATAGAGGTCGTATTCGGGGCGGTGCGTGAGGTCAAGGAAATCCAGCCGGATCTGCAGCTCGTCCGGGCTGCCGCGCAGGTAGAGCGCGACCAGATCGAGACCGGGAGCGCCGCCGGGGGCGTCAATAAGCCGGAGATCGCTGTAGCGCCAGCCGGTCTCGTATAACCCGGGCGCCCGGTCAGCCGGGCTGCAGGCTGAGAGAAGCAGAATGAGCAGGAGCAGGCGAGGCCAGTGGGATCGTCGTTTCACTTATTCCAACCTGCACCAGCCTGTAAGGCTGTCCAGGGCGTCAATGACCAGTTCCGCCAGTTCACCCTCACCCTCCAGCAGCAGCTTATCCCTGGCTGCCACGAAAGCTTCCTGCACCTCGGCGCGCTCGCAGCCGGCTTCGAGCAGCTTTCGCACCAGCCTGAAAAGCTCCTTTTCAGGTTCAGGAGAACGGAGGGCGGCTTCCAGGCGGGTCTGAATTTCCATCAGCGATGAGTATACATTGCAATTTCATTTTCGGGGTTGCAAATTTTGAATTTTCTTATAAACTTAAGCTTTCCTGTAGAGAAGGAGTCTCGAGTTATCTGACATGACGGATGCAATCACCAAGACAAGCACCTCCGAGCAGCGCGAGCTGCAGAAGAACCTTAAGCTGCTGAAGAAGCTGGAGGGCGATCTGGCGCAGCGAGAGCTGGACCTGGAGACCCTCCGCAACGAACTCAAGGCCATTGATTTGCTCTATATCCGCCGGGTGGGCCGCAGGCTGGCCCAGCTTGAACTGCTGGACGCCCGCATCACCGAGATTCTGGCCCGCCTGAACCCGGATGAAGAGGAGACCCAGGACCGCGCCCGTGAGGCCTGCCGCCAGGCTGCCGAGACGCGCCAGCGGGCAAAGGAAGCCCAGGCAGCCCCGGAGGAGAGCACGCACTTTAAGCCGAGCGAGAACCTGCGCTCGCTGTACCGCGAGGCGGCCAAAAATGTGCACCCCGACCTGGCCGGAGACGACGCCGAGCGCGAGACACGCAACCAGTGGATGGCGGAGATCAACTCCGCCTACAGCGCCGGAGATGAGGAGCGCCTGGCCTCGCTGCTGGATCAGTGGCATTCCAGCCCCGAGGCCGTGCAGGGCGACAGCCTGGAGGCCAGGCTCGAGCGTACCCTGCGGTTGATTGCCCGCGCAAAAGAGCGCCTGCGGGCCATCCGTGTGGAATTGGACCACCTGAAGGGGACGTTTGCCTTCCGCCTGCGCGAGCAGATGCAGGCAGCCGAGAAAGCCGGGAAAGACCTGCTGGAGGAGATGGCGGAGAAGATCGAAAAGCAGATCTTGCGCAAAGAGAGCTTCCTGGAAGACCTGCTGAAGAACGCCCCGCCGGAGATCAAGAACCGGAGCGTTAAAACCGGTAATTGAGGGGGAGCATGCTTCTCAACCCACTGCGGGTGAGAAGAGAACGCTTTGAATCATGTCCAGGCCGGCCTGCAGGGTGCGGCCCTCAGCATCATAATCCGGATCGTAGGAGGCGACGCCGCAGGCGGCGATCGTAAACCTCTCTTTGATCGCTTCCACGGCCTCGATTACCTGGTCCGGGGTTAAGCCTCCGGGCGCCCGGAAGTGGTTGGCGGGCGTGGTCTCGGGGTCGAGCACGTCCAGGTCCAGGTGCAGGTAAAGGCTGCTGACCCGGCCGGAGAGGGCATTCAGATAAGGGTCCAGGGCTTCTCTGACGCCCGGCCTTTCGATCTCTTCGGGCCTGACCCGCGCCGCTCCGGACTCCAGCAGAAGCTCGGCTTCTCCAGGGTCAAAATCCCTGCCGCCGACGTGGATGATATTCTCGGGCAGCACGGCCCGAAAGCCGCTGACCCCTGCCAGCAATCTTCTCCAGCACAGGCCCGCCGCGCCCGCCAGCGCCATCCCGTCCAGGTAGCCGCTGAGGGTGGTCTCGGGGGTGTTGAAGTCACCGTGGGCGTCGAACCAGATCACGCCAAAATTCTCCTGAACGGCGGCGGACAGGCCCGCCAGCGTGCCCCAGGAGCCGTTGCAGTTGCCGGAAAGCACCAGGGGAAAGGCGCCCGTTTGAATTGACCGGCTGACCCCCTCCGATACCAGGCCTGCCAGTTCCACCGCAGAGCTGATCTCGGTATTGAAAGCCCCGCTGGTTTCAACCAGCTTCACCTCGGTTTCGTAGCGCAGCGACCACAGGCGGGTGACGAGTCCATTCTGCACGAAATGTTCGGGGCCTTTTCCCATTCTGGAGCCCCGGCGGCCCGAATCATAGGGCGCCTGGTAGACGGTGATCTTCATCGCGACTTTACTCCCCGTATCCTGTATAGCTTTTCATAAATGGACGGTGGTATCCAGCAGCTCTGCCTCTCGCGTTGATCTGCCCGTTATTATAGTTGAGAGACTGCCCGCTGAAGAGCCGCATTTTTCGGGATGTTAAGTCCAGGCCCTCGGATATCGGGGGAGAGGCAATTTCGATTAACAACCTGATTATGTAACAAATAGTAATACAGAAATAGTACTTAATAGTACTGGCGGCGCTGAAATTATTCTGTTATTCTAATGTTAGTTCCCTGCGATCCCTGACATTTTCCCGGCATTGTTATCGAAACAGGCTCCAAGGCATTGAAGGTCCGGCGGCGATTCGCCTGAACATCGTGGCTTGAATTTAGGTATTAGGAAAGAGACGTATCGAGCAAACCTCCGGCAGGTGGCTGGATATCCCTCAGTTCGCGCTTTCTAGAAAGTGCTCACTTTGAATAGAGCGAACGGAGATGCGCATGACTGAAGCACAGGGCTGCTCCTGCACTTTCCTGATCATTGAAAATGACCTGGACGAGGTGCTGCTTATCCAGGCTGAAATCATCTATCACAAGCCCCGCAGCGGTCTGATCCAACTTTTTTCCGATGAGGATGAGTTCCTGAAATGGCTTAAGGCCTGCGCTGAGCATCCAGAGGGGACTGCGCTCGCTCATCCCTGCATCCTCCTGGTGGACCTCTATCCATCCACGTATCTGCTGGGCGAGCTCGTCCAGCTGGTCCGTTCAGCCTGGTCCGGCCGGCTCCCGATCGTGGTCATGTTTGGCACAGAGAGTGAGAAGGATTATTTCGACCTGAACGACCTGCAGCTGGCCGGCTATGTGATCAAGCCGGTTACGATGGAGCAGTTGGAGGGTCTGGAGCGATCGATATGCTCCTTCAACAGCGGCGAATGATCGTAAGGCTTCCATCGATTCCGGCCAATGGTCCTTCGATCCGGAAGACTAAGTAACCCCAGGTTAGCATAAACCAGCAATAAATGGCGAAAGGAGCCGCCCTTTGTGGGCAGCTCCTTTCTTGGCATTGAGTCCGGCAGGTCTGAGGACCATGTGTACCCCCACTGCGACTCGAACGCAGGTTTTTGCCTCCGGAGGGCAACGCTCTATCCACTGAGCTATGGGGGCGAAAGACCAAAACCGGCCTTGATTACGGCACAAGAGTATACCACAGATCTGGTTTTTTGCAAAAAAAGAAAATGAGGGATATACACGCACAGCACGTGAGCAGATAACCATCATGATTACGGACAACCCTGGCCTGCACAGAAACGGGGGCCACAGTTTGGTACAATTACCGTTCAGAGCGGCAGGGGGAATGGGGTTTTGGGGGGTCTGTTCACAAACCCAGGAGGGAGAGATGCAGACCGAAAAAGAGAAGATGCTCGCCGGTGAACTGTATTACGCGTACGACCCGCAGCTTGTGCAGGAGCGCCGCAAAGCGCGCAACCTGTTCCGCGAGTACAACAACACCCTGGACGAGGAGCAGGAGAAGCGGCGGCAGATCCTGTCCGCACTGTTGGGCGGCATGGGCGAGAATGTACTCATCGAGCCGCCTTTTTTCTGCGATTATGGTTCCAATATCTACCTGGGCAGGAATGTCTTCTTCAACTTCAACTGCGTGGTGCTGGATGTGAACCGGGTGGAGGTGGGGGAGGATACTTTGTTCGGCCCAAATGTTCAGATTTACACCGCCACGCACCCGGTGGATTACCAGGAACGGATGTCCGGCCTGGAGCTCGGGAAGGCGATTCGCATCGGTTCGGGGGTGTGGGTCGGGGGCTCGGCGGTGATCGGCCCGGGGGTGAGCATTGGCAGCCGCAGCGTGATCGGGGCGGGCAGTGTGGTCGTGAAAGACATCCCCCAGGGGGTCTTTGCGGCGGGCAACCCGTGCAAGGTGATCCGCTATCTTGAGCAGACAAACCTGGCTTGATTGGGCGTCATGGCGGTTATTTTTTGCGAGTCTTTAGCGGTCAACAGCATTTTGGGATGGAAAAAGGATTGTGAGATGAGCGATCAGCTAAACGATGGGGAACAGGTTGATGAAAGGCCCGGAAAATCGGAGCTTCTGAGCCGGATTTACAGCTCTCGAGCGGCGCTTGAAGATGCTTTAAACAGTCTGGACGAGGAGCTGCTGACACGCCCGGGCAGGGAGGGCTGGTCCATCCGGGACCATCTGGCTCACCTGGCCGCCTGGGAGGCCGGCATGGTAGCCCTGCTGCAGCAGCACCCGAGACTGCAGGCCATGGGCCTGGACCCGAGAGAGGCGGTGGGCCTGGACACGGATCAGATCAACGACCTGGTCCAGCGCCGCCACGCGCACCTGTCGCTGCAGGAGGTGATGGCCTTTTTCCAAGAAGCGCACCGCCAGATGATAGAGACCCTCAACGGGATGAGTGATGAGGACCTGAACCGGCCCTATCGCGATTACGTTCCGGGCGGAGATGACAGCCGCCAGGACCCGGTGATTGACTGGATTATCGGGAACACTTACGAGCATTTCAACGAGCACCTTGGATATATCCGTGTGCTTGTGAATGAGCGCTAAGCGCGCCTAAAAATCGTTGATTTGGGCAGCGGCCTGTCACAGGCATAACCGCCCAAATCAACGATTTATTTTCTCAATATTCTTTTATCAGGATCCGGTGAGATTGGAACGGTCCTGGACCAGAGCTGCGGCGGGATAGCTGCGGGCCTGAGGCGCCAGCTCTACCAGCTCGTCACGCAGCTGGATGATGATGACCGCATTGCCTTCCTCATCGCCGACGCCGTGGTACTGCTCCTTTTTATGGGCCAGTTCGGCGCAGACCTGATAGAAGCGGCTTGTGGTCCGGTAGCCTCCTGCCGGCAGAGCGCTCAGGCGAGCCAGCCACTGGTGCCAGGCTGAACAGGCGGTCCGGTACTGCGAGGGGGAGATCAGCCCCATATCGGCTTCCTCTTTGAGGTGCAGGTTCAAATACCGTCCCTCTCGACGCGTGGCCCATACGATCACCAGGAGCATCGCCCCCCAGCCGGTCCAATCCACCAGGGTTCCGACCAGCAGGCCCTCGGCCCCAGTCAGCAGGTCGCTTAAGGTATTGTGGAGCGAATGCGTGAAAACCGCCGCGCTCCAGCCCAGGAGCGGAGCGGCGATTTTCATGACCGGATGGCGGGTGAGGCGCGCCCCGGCCAGCCCCAGGCCGGTGAAAGCGGTATAGAAGGGGTGTTGCCATCCGACCAGGATCACGCGTACGAACAGCACCCAGAGCAGTCCCGCCAGACCCTGTTCTACAAACCCGTATTGATAAATATAAAAAGCATTCTCGGTGGCGGCAAATCCCAGGGCGGCGATGGCAGCGTAGACGATCCCGTCCAGATAAGAATCGAACTCGCTGCGAAAGAGCAGGTAGACGACCAGGATCGCGCAGGCTTTCAGGGTCTCTTCCACAACCGGGGCGATGAGAGAGCCGGTCGCCAGGTCGGCGGCGGTCTCCGATCCGGTGTACGCGAGCACGCTCATCCCCAGCACGCTGTTGATCAGAAAAGCGCCCCCGGCGGCTGCGACCGCCCCCCAGAGAAATACCCCGCCCAGCAGCCTGCCCGGCTCTTTTTCATAGCGGTCCATGGAGTACACCAGCCAGGCATACAGCAGCATGGGGAGAAAACCGGAGAGGATCGAGAGCAGGAGACCCATTTCGTTATTCTGCCTCGGGTTGAAAGATCAGGCGGCTGCGGTGAACTCGGGCGGCGAGGGGATCTCCGCCCAGCGCGTGGACGACTTCCTCGGGCCGGCCGGTTGCCCCTTCCCGTGAGGAGAGCTGCAGCCTGAGGCGCTGGCAGCCGCTTTCGTCGGGCTCCAGCGGGGCGACGCTGTGGATCAGGGGACGCAGGTCGTAGCTTTTCCCGCGGCGCTCCCGCGGCAGGCTGGGGGCGTCTAGGAGCTGCTGCAGACGGGATTCCAGGTCCGGGAGAGGGTCCAGAAAGGTGAGGAGATACTCGGAGGCGGTCAGGCTTTTCTGCAGGGCGGGCTGGCCCGGTGGGACCTCCTCGAGCTGCAGGACCTCGATGCCGGGAGGGGCGGCCTGGCGCAGCGCGGCAGCCACCTCCTCCAGAGGTAGTTCCTGTTCCAGGTGAACGTCCACCAGCTCACGGCTGCCGGTGAACCCGAGAGGCAGGGCCGCCGCCAGGTTAATGCGGGGATGCGGGTTGAATCCCTGCGTATAGGCCAGCGGGAGCCCGGCGCGCCGGAAGGTGCGCTCCCAGGTACGGTGCAGGTCGAGGTGAGAGGTGAAGCGCATGGCTTCATTCTTAGCAAACGTGATGCGGATGCGCATAGATAAGTTTCAGGTGGGAAGCGGACCGGCGCTCCTTCTACAGGAGCCGCCGGTCCTTTGATTTGGGTCAATCCCCGACGGGGATCTGGTCGGTAGGGATCAGCTCGCGCACCGGGATGCGCTTGGACTTCACCTCGGGGCACTGCCAGACCTCGCCCGGGTTCTCCCGCCGCAGGTCTGCGAAGGTAGGCAGAATGCCGCAGGCAAAGCAGCGCTCGCGGCAGTCCACCCGGGTCTTGCCCCGCTGGCTCCAAAGGTAATCCTCCACCAGGAATTTCTTCCGTACCGTGGTGTTGATATGCTCCCAGGGGAAGGTCTCATCAACCGGGCGCTCGCGATGGGTGTAAAACGCGGGTTCCAGGCCGGCCGCGTCGAAAGCCTCCAGCCAGAGATCGTAGCGGAAGTGTTCCTGCCAGGCATCGAACCTTGCGCCGCGCTTCCAGGCCTGGTAAACCACCTCGGCCATGCGGCGGTCGCCGCGCGAGAGCCAGGCCTCGAGCATGGTCTCCTCCGGGGCGTTCCAGTTGAGTTTCAGGCCGGGGCCGCGCAGGCTGCGCCGGAGCAGGTCCTGCTTGGCCCGGATGGATTCGTGCGTGTCGCAGGGCACCCACTGGAAGGGGGTGTGGGGTTTGGGGACGAAGGTGCTGACGCCCGCGTTTACCTGGGCCCGCTTGCCGATCACCTCGCGCCCCACCGCCAGGACCGCCTTGCAGAGGTCGGCGATCGCCTGCACATCTTCGAGCGTTTCACTGGGATGGCCGATCATGAAGTAGAGCTTGATCGTGTGCCAGCCGCGGGAGAAGATGGCGCGCGCGGTATCGAGGAGCTGCTGGGTGCTGACCGGCTTGTTGATCACCTCGCGCATGCGCTCGGTGGCCGCTTCGGGGGCCAGGGTGAAACCGCTGCGGCGCGAGTCCTTCAGCGCGTCCATCAGGTCCACCGAGAAAGATTCAATGCGCAGGGAGGGCAAGGAGACGTTCAAATGCCGCCCGTTGAAGCGCTCGGAGACGGCTTTCACCAGCTCCAGAATATGGGTATAGTCCGAGGAGGAGAGGGAAAGCAGGGCGATCTCCTCGTAGCCAGTGTTTCCCAGGGCTTTCTCCAGGGCGTCCACAATCTCGCTCACGGGCCGCTCGCGCACCGGGCGGGTGATCATGCCCGCATGGCAAAAGCGGCAGCCGCGGGTGCAGCCGCGCATGATCTCCACCGGGATGCGGTTGTGGATGGTATCAATATACGGCACAATAAAGCGGGTGGGCGGCGCCGGAAGCCGGGGAACGATGCGCTTGACCACTGGCAGGGGGGCCTCGTCCCAATATTTATCCAGGTGAGAGAACGAGCCGTCATCCAGGTAGTGGGCTTCGTAGAAGGCGGGTACGTATACGCCCCAGATGCGCGCCAGGGATTTCAGCAGCTCGACGCGAGGGGCTCCGCTGGCTTTCCATGCCTGGTGGGCGTTCACGATCTCGCCAATCACCTCTTCGCCCTCGCCGATGACGAAGGCGTCAATGTAGGCGTGCATGGGCTCCGGGTTGTAGGTCGCGTGGCCCCCGGCAATCACCAGGGGGTGTTCCTCGGTGCGTTCGGAGGCGAAGATGGGCACGCCGCCGAGATCGAGGATATTGATGGTGTTGGTGTAGAGAGTCTCGTACGGCAGCGTGAAGCCGATGATATCGAAGTCGCGCAGCGGGTGCAGGGTCTCGAGCGAGTAGAGCGGCAGGCCCTCTCTCCGTAAAGCGGCCTCCATATCGCTCCAGGGGGCGAAGGAGCGCTCCGCCAGGGTATCCGGGCGGTTATTGAGCAGCTCGTAAAGGATTACCAGACCCAGGTTCGACATACCGATGTCGTAGAGGTCGGGGAAAACCACAGCAGCACGGGTTTTCACCGCCTCCCAGTCTTTCACCACCTGGTTCAGCTCTCCTCCGATGTAGCGCCCTGGTTTCTCAACCGTGGGCAGGATGCGCTCGAGTTTGCTCCGGATTTCGTGTGGAGTGATTTTTAGGTTTTTAGATACCGGTAAGGAAGTCATCATCATCTATTCTTCCAACGTGGACTATTTGGGTGGGTTTATTGTGCCTGATGCAGCCAGCCGAAGTGAAGAACGGGCGTGGTACGGGTTCCCCCTCCGGGCTTATTCAGAACGTAGATTATACCAGACAAAGAATATCTGTCTCTGCCGGCTGTGACTCGGGTGCTCTACAAGTCTGTGAAGGGGGATTACGCGTGGCGGTGCCTGCTTCAGGCCGCCCGAAGCGCAGGCGGATTGGCCCTTCTATTATATGGTGGTGGGCAGAGGCACACTCCGCCCACCACCATAGCTTATCTGTTTGCGTTAATTTAATCTCCCCGTCTGGGGTTATTTCTCAAAGACCCAGCGGTCTACCGCGCGCTCCCAGGTAACAATCTCTTCCGGTTTGAACCAGAGCGAGACTTCTTTTTCTCCATTCTCGGGCGAATCCGAGGCGTGCGTGAGGTTGCGTCCCACCTCCAGGGCGAAGTCGTGCCGCAGCGAGCCGGGAGCGGCCTCGGTTGGGCGGGTTGCGCCCATCGTCTGCCGCACGGCTGCGACGGCATTTGGGCCTTCCCACACCATCGCCATGACCGGGGCAGAGGTGATGTATTCGATCAACCCGGCATAGAAGGGTTTTCCCTGGTGAACGGCATAATGGGTCTCGGCCAGCTGCTGGCTGACAGAGAGAAACTTAGCCGCCGCAAGCCTGAGCCCGCGCCGCTCTAAGCGCGCGATCACCTCCCCGACCAGGCCGCGCTGCACGCCGTCGGGTTTGACAAGTACAAGGGTACGTTCCACAAGTTCCTCCAGGAAGATTAGAATGTCCGCCGCCTCGCCCCCTCGGATCCACTCACGCCGGAGGGGGTGAGAACCAGGCAAAGACGAAAAGAATTATATCAAAATACCGCGCCGGGGAGCGCGCATGGGTGAAACGCAAGGGATGCGGCTCTATAAGGGCCGCATCCCTGCTGAAAACGCGATTTCAGGCGAGAGAGCGCCGGAATTCAGCGCAGCAGCTCTTCAGCCTTGGTATAGGCCTCTAACGCCTCTTTCAACTGTCCGGCCCGGAGATGGGCGTCACCCAGGGCCTGCCAGATCTCAACGTCCACCGGGAAGCGGTAGAGCGCTTCGTGCAGGTCCTGGATGACCTCGTGCAGCAGGCGTTCCTCGCGAATCAACGCGTCGTAGTGAGCGAGAGATTCATCCCTCCGGCCCTGGGCCAGGGCGTTGCGGGCCTGGATCAGCCTCACCTGCTCGGGGGCGATATTTTCGATAGCAGGGGCATCCGCCGGGGCCTCTCCAGCCTCCTGCGCCACGAGCGCGCCGGCCGCGGGCTTCGGCGGCTCTACGAAGAGGTAACTCCTGACTCCGGCCAGGGTATCGGGGTCAAAGCCGGGCACCTGGAGCAGGTCATCCACGCTGGCGAAGTCTCCGTGGCGCTCGCGGTGCTGGATGATGGTCTGGGCGCGGATAAAACCGATGCCCGGAAGCCGCTCCAGCTCGTTCAGAGCCGCATGGTTGAGGTCGGTAAGCGGGCGGGGGCGGCTTTCCTCAGGCGGGGTCCAGGGAACGGCCTCCTCCTGAGCGCCGGCTTCCTCGTCCAGCCCGGCCAGCCAGGTGGGCAGCTCTGGCAGCTGCTCTCCCGTCCCTTCCGGAGGTTCGAGCGCGGCCTCTGCAGCGCCGGTTTCTTCGAGCGCGGCGCTTCCGCCAGGTTCTTCACCGGGCTCGGGGCTTTCCGTCCCGGCCTGCCAGGCGCGCTCCTCCTGGATGCCCTGCTCCAGCTCCTCACTCGTGACCGGCGCTTCAGCCGGTGGTTCTGCTGCCGGCTCCACAGGCCCGGTTTCCACACTCTCCACCGGGGCGGGCATCTCTGCAGTGCGGGCAGCGGTCTCGTCGCCGCCGCCCAGCTCTTCCCCGGGTTCGGGACGATCCGCCTCGGTCTCTACCCCGGCCTCCTCCTGCCAGGCCTGTTCTTCCATGCGGCCCTGGACCACTTCCGGCTCGGACAGGGGCGCTTCCGCGGGGGCTTCCTCGACCGGCGTTTCTTCAGCAGCCGGCTGTTCCGGCGCCTGAGGGGCGGAAGGCTGGGAGAAACCCAGCAGCGCGGCCCCCGAGGCGTCTGCCGGGGCAAAGGCTTCGCTCTCGGTATCCGCGCCGGCCTCGTTCTCGGCTGCCTGGATGGCCTCCTGGATCCAATCGGGCGGGGTTTCCAGGCGCTCCTCGGGCTGGAGCAGCAGGGCCTCCTCGGCGCCCTGGCGGGCAGCCAGGCTCTCCAACCATGCAAAAGCTTCGGCCTCGGCATCCGGGCTGAGGGCCGGGTATTCGTCTTCGGCGGCGGGCGGTTCCTCGCCCTCAGCCGGGGAAGTGGGCAGACCTTCCTCCGTCTCGCTTACGGTAGAAGAAACCTCCGCAGGAGTTTCGGGCTCGTGATCTCCCTCTGTAAATGCAGGCTGTGCAGCCTCGTCCTGCCCCTCGCCGGGCATCTCCGGCTGTTCGGGGGCCCAGGGCTGCTGAGAGGCACGGGCCTCAATTTCCGGCTCTGCGCCAGTTTCAGCAGCCTGTTCGACTGCCGCATGCGGGCGGGTGGGCTGGGTATCGCCTTCGATGACCGGGCCTTCATCAATATGCAAGAAAGCCGGTAAATTCGCTTCATCAGGCTCCCCGGTGGGCGGCTGCGGAATCGAAAATACCGCCGCGCCGAATGCCGTCTCCGCCTCGGATTCCAGCAGCCAGTCGGGCAGTTCATCCTCCGGCTCCCCGTCGGCCGGGCGGTTCTCCACCGCAAAGCTCTCGGCATCCGGGGTCTGGTCTCCGGCGCCCGTATCCGCTTCCTGCGCTCCGGATGAAGCCTGCCCCTCGAGCCAGGCAAAGGCGGCATCTTCCTCTTCCGGGGTGAATGGAGAAGTTGAATCTTCCTGAGCCGCCCCGGCAGGGGCTTCATCTGCATCCCAGGCGTTCTCAGGCTGCCAATCTGCCGGCCCGCCGGTCTCTGCCGGTCCTTCATCCGGCTCCCAAACCAGCGGCTCGTCTGCCTGTCCCGTCCGTTCGGGCGTGAATAGTGTTTCCGGCGTTCCCGGGTCGAGCTCCTTCAACCAATCCGGCAGGTCTGCTTCTGCATCCGGTAAGGCAGCGCTCTCAGCAGAGTCCATCCAGTCGGGGAGGTCATAGCTCTGGGCAGGGCCCTCCTCACCGGATGCTTCCGGTTCTGCGCCGGCCTCAGACTCGAACTCCTTCATCCACTCTGGAAGGTCTCCTGCGGCGGCTGTCGTTTCTTCATCACCCTCCAGCGGGCCGGCGAGAAAGTCCGGCGTCTCCAGATTTCCGCTCTCTTCTCCGGACTCCCAGCCGGGCGTTTCAGGATCCATATCCCGCAGCCAGTCGGGCAGGTCAGTGGCTTCGAGTTCTCCGGTGGGAGCAGGCCCGGCGGGCTCTTTGTCAACAGGGAGATCGAGAGGCCTCTCGACGGCCTCGCCGCTGGCAGGTCCCCAGCCGGCCTCCCGCATCCAGTCCGGGATCTCCTCCTCGTCCGGCTTCTCCGATGCGACCGCCACACCCAGTGAAGCCGCCCACTCCGGCCCGGCGGCTTCTTTATTCTCCGGGCGGTAATCGAGCTTCTCGACCAGCACGCTGATCGCCTGCACCTGCTCCGGCGCAGGGGCAGCCGGAGAAACATAGGCCGCATATGGATCCAGCGCATGGACCCGCTCGCGGTAAGCCCGCGCTTCCTGGGCGCGGTCGGTTTCCTCCAGGATCTCGGACAGGATGCGGTTGGCGTCGTAGCAGTAGGGGAGCTTCTTCAGCAGCGCGCTGCAGACCTCTGCAGCCTCCACACGCTGGCCGGCGTTATAGTAGACGTTGGCGAGCAGGACCTGCAGGTCGGCTCGGTCGGGGTCTTCGGCCAGGGCGGCGCGGATCTCGGCGACTGCCTGGGGAGTAAGGCCCCCTTTGACGTACATGCGGGCCAGCGCGCCCCGGGTAAGGCGCACTTTGGGGGGCTCGATCCCATCACGGCGCCCGTACAGGCGGCGCATCTCGGCCTGGATGGTGCTGTTGGACGGCTGGATCTCGAAGGCGCGCTCCATGTGCCAGATGGCGTCATCCAGGTTGCCCTCATCCTCCCGGATAATACTCATGCCGAGGTTGGCGATAAAGTCTGCGGGCAGGCTGGAAAGGACACGCTGCAGGATATCGGCCGCGTCGCTGTAGCGCTTGGCCTCCAGAAAAGTCTTCCCCAGGGCCCGGTAGGTGTCTATGTGTTTGGGAAAATCCTCGAGGATGTGGCGGCAGTGGGCGATTGCTTCATCATAAAGCTCGCGTTCGATCAGCTCATCGATTTCGCGTAGATAATTGCGCAGTGGAATCTTAGCCATAATCTGCTCCCTTTCCACATTAGTATGCCCTATTCTAATCAAAGTTGCAAGAGATTGTGACAACAATTAGCATTTTTGTGGGTTATAGGGGGTAAGCTGAGCCGCCCTATCGGAGACCAGCGCGGTTCTTCTCTATTTTTCTTGCAGCAGGCAGGGGGCGGGTCATAAAAAAACCCCTCCCTGAATTTCTCAGGGAGGGGGATGTCAGGCGATAAAACGGAACGGCTCAGTCCCCGGGAGCAGGGACAACATCGGTGTCGGTGACGTGCGGGGCGGGAGTCTTGCTCTTCCAGATAGCCCAGGCAAGCACCACCAGCAGAGCGATGACGATCAACCAGCCAACGACGCCCAGGGAGCGGTACTGCACCACGATCGGGGCGATGATGACCGATACCAGATTGACCACCTTAATCATGGGGTTGAGGGCAGGGCCGGCGGTGTCTTTCATCGGGTCACCCACTGTGTCGCCCACGACCCCGGCTTTGTGCCTTTCAGAGCCTTTCCCCATATTGCGGAACGGCTCTTTGGGCTCATCCTCGATCAGCTTTTTGGCGTTGTCCCAGGCGCCGCCCGCATTATTCATAAAGACCGCCAGGAGCTGCCCGGAAAGGATGATACCGGCCAGGAAACCGCCCAGGGCTTCCACCTGCAGCACCAGGCCGACCACGATGGGGGTGATCACGCCCAGCAGGGCCAGAGAGACCAGCTCTTTCTGAGCCGCGGTGGTGGAGATCGCCACCGCCTGGCGGTAGTCGGGCTTGACCTTTCCATCCAGCACGCCCAGGCGGAACTGGCGGCGCGCCTCCTGCACGATGAGGGCGGAGGCGCGGCTGACTGCCTGGATTGCAAAGGACGAGAAGAGCCAGGGCAGCGCGCCGCCGATCAGCATGCCCACGAACACCTGCGGAATGTCCACCCGGATGCCGATGGACTGGATCTGCTGCGCTACCGGGACGCCCAGGTTGGTCTGGGCGCGGCTCACATCCACCAGAAAGGAGCCGAAAAGGGAGACGGCGGCGATGACGGCGGAACCGATGGCGACGCCCTTGGTGATGGCTTTCGTGGTGTTGCCCACCGCGTCCAGATCCGCCATGATCTGCTGGGCGGCGCGCGTCTCCGGGTCGTCCATACCGCTCCAGGACATCTCACCGATCCCGTTGGCGTTGTCGGCGATCGGGCCGAAGGAGTCCATGGCAACGTTGTTCCCGGTCAGGGTGAGCATGCCGATGCCGGTCATAGCCACCCCGTACAGGATGAAGGTGATCCTCTGAGCGGCTTCCACCCCCGGGATCGTGCCGAAGATGCCGATGGCTGCGCCGATGGTGAGGGCAATGACGATCACCGACCAGACGGAGGATTCGTAGCCGACCGAGATACCCTGCAGGATCAGCGTAGCCGGGCCCGTGTCGGCGGATTTCTTGATCTCGATCACCGGGGCGCCGTGAGTCCCGGTGAAGTATTCGGTCAGGCGGTCAATCAGGATGGCCAGGGCAACGCCCACACCCACGGCAAGGGGCGCCCGCCACCAGCCGCCCCAAACCGAGAACTCCGGCGTGTTAAGGTAGAGATAACCGGCCAGGAAGAAGAGCACGGCAGAGATGGCGGCGGAGGAGAGGAAGCCCCTGAAGATGGCTTTCATCGCGTCGCCGCTCTTGCCCGGCCCGCCCCGGACTGCATAGGTGCCGATGATGGATGAAAGCACCCCGATCCCGCGCACCAACAGGGGGTAGATGATCCATTCCAGCCGCCCGGTGATATGCCACAGAGCAAGGCCCAGGATCAGGCCGGAGACGATGGTGACCTCGTATGACTCAAAAATATCCGCCGCCATACCGGCGCAGTCGCCCACGTTGTCGCCTACCAGGTCGGCCACAACGGCGGGGTTGCGAGGGTCGTCCTCGGGGATACCGGCTTCCACCTTACCCACCAGGTCGGCCCCGACGTCTGCGGCTTTGGTATAGATGCCCCCACCCACGCGCATGAAGAGGGCCAGCAGGGTGCCGCCAAAACCGAACCCGAGCAGAGCGTCGGGGGCCGCGATACCCAGCACGATGAAAATCAGCGTGCCGCCGAAGAGGCCCAGGCCGTCGGTGAGCATGCCGGTGATGGTCCCGGCGCGGTACGCAATGCGCAGGGCGTCGCCGAAGGAGCGGCGTGAAGCGGAGGCCACCCGCACATTACCCTGGACCGCCATGCGCATACCGATCTGCCCCACCGCCAGCGAAAAGCCCGCCCCCATGACAAAAGCCAGGGCGCGGGCCAGGCCGATGATCAGGCGCACCTGTTCCGGGGCCATGCCTTCAAACCGCTGCAGGGCCTCTTCGGTGGGCGGGACGATGTAAACTGAAAAGAAAAGAGCAATGGTGAGAACGGCGATCAACGGCAGGATCGAGACAAGCTGCCGCCGGAGATAGGCATCCGCCCCGTCCCGAATTGCCCCCCAGACTTCCTGCATTTTCTGCGATCCCATGTCCTCCCGCAGGATCTGGTTGCGCAGGAAGATAGCATACAGCAGACCGAGAATGGCGACGCCTAATACGCTCCAGATCGCAATTTGCTCGAACGAAGATAATCCATACATATCAACTGAATCCTCCCATGATAGGTCATTGGCTGCCGCGCAGCCTATTTAATTGTTAAGAGCAAAGCAGTGAGAGATAGTGAAAAACGTAATGAATCGCTATGGGCTATTAAGTCGATTCAAATTGCGACCTCCTCATCAATCCTCCCCAGGAGAGCGTGCGCGAACAAAAAGCATGGCGGACCATGCTGCTTCATTTTACATTTGGGAAGCGAATGTGTCAAGAAGCGCAATCAGTTTGGAATAGCGGTTGAAAAAACAGCAATTCTTTTTGAATCTACTTATTAAGATTTTATTAAAAAAAATATTCCCACTTGACTCGGCTTCTGTCTTTAATGTATAAATTATCTCGGGTCTATGTATTCTGATTCCAGGCCCAGTTCCTCTGGACCGAAATTGACTTATAGTGCACCCTGGAGACTGAGCACCGCCGCCGGGGAACGGCTGCTGTGCTTTTTGTTGTCCAATACCATTGTGCTAGGGAGAAATCGATGATCCACGTCGAGGGTTTGACAAAGGATTACGGCGCACGCCGGGCGATTGACAACCTCACCTTTCACGCGGATAAAGGCGAAATCGTGGGTTTTCTGGGTCCGAACGGCGCTGGAAAAACGACCACCATGCGCATCCTATCGGGTTATATGCCGCCCACCTCCGGGAAGGTGATTGTCGCCGGGTACGATGTGCTGGAGCAATCGCTGGAGGTGCGCCGCCGGGTAGGCTACCTGCCCGAGACCGTACCTCTTTACCCGGACATGACCGTGTTCGATTACCTCAAGTTCATGGCTGACCTGCGCCACCTGCCCGATGCCGAGGAGCGGGTGGAGGATGTGCTGGAACAGGTGCATCTGGAAGAGCGGTCGGAAGGATACATAGCCAACCTTTCCAAAGGGATGCGGCAGCGTGTGGGCCTGGCCCAGGCGCTGCTGCACGAGCCGGAAGTGCTCATCCTGGATGAGCCGACCATCGGCCTGGACCCGGCGCAGATTCACGAAGTGCGCAATTTGATCCGCTCCCTGGGGAGAGAGCGGACGGTGATGCTCTCCACCCATATCTTGTCGGAAGCGCAGCAGGTCTGCAACCGGGTGCTGATCATCAACCGCGGGCGCATCGTGGTCGAAGATACCCCGGAGAGCCTGCAGGCGCGCCTGGCGGGCAGCAAGCGCATCCAGGTGCGGGTGAGTGGAGGCACCGGGGACCTGGCGGCCGTGCTGGGAACTGTGCCCGGGGTGATCAGTGTCGTCAAGGTCGAGGACGGCAGCGCCCAGGTGGAGGTGACGCCGGGGCAGGAGAGCCGGCCGGCCCTGGCGCGGGCAGTGGTGGGCGCCGGTTTTGACCTGCTCGAGCTGCACCAGGTTGGTTTGAGCCTGGAGGACATCTTCCTGGAGCTGACCCGCGAAGAAGCGGCCGCCGCTCAGGTGGAAGCCGGGGCTGATTCCGGACTGGAAGATGAAATTTCGGAGCCGGCAGCGCCTGGCGATGAAACCCTGCCCGAAGAAGAGGAAAGAGGATAGCCCCATGCGAAACGTATGGACAATCGCCAGCCGAGAATATAAGCATTATTTCGCCAGCCCGGCGGCATATCTGGTGGCTTTTATGCTGCTGGTGGTGGTGGGAATCATCTTTTACGCCAATATCGTCGCATCCCTCTCCGGCCAGTTCGGCGGGAGCGCGCCAGGGGTACAGGTGGTGATCGGCCCGATGCTCACGGTGCTCCTGTTCGCGACCCCGGCCATCACCATGAGGCTGCTGGCGGATGAACAGCGCCTGGGGACGATGGAGCTGCTCCTGACCGCGCCGGTGCGCGACTGGGAGCTGGTGGTGGGGAAGTGGCTGGGTGGTTTCCTTTTTATGGTCACCCTCCTGGCCTTGACCTGGATCTACCCCATCATCCTCAACCGGATGGTGGAACCGGGAATTGATCAGGGTGTGCTCCTGAGCGGCTACCTGGGATTGATCCTGATGGTGGCGGCTTTCACCGCCATCGGCGTGGCCATTTCTTCCCTGTTCAGCAACCAGATTGCAGTTTTCGTGGCTACCCTGGCGGTCTTCCTGGTCTTCTGGTTGATCTCCCTGCCGGCGCAGGCTTCTGGCGGGGTGGGCGGCGAGCTGCTGCGCTACCTGGACTTCAGCGAGACCTACAACACAACCTTCTACCGGGGCGTGATCGATCTCAGCAGTGTCGTTTACTATCTCAGCGTAACCGCTCTGGCCCTGCTGCTGGGCTCGATCTCGGTTGAGACACGGAGGTGGCGCTAATGAAACCCGAATGGCGTCGTTTTGCACCCTTTGGCCTCTATCTGTCACTTCTGGCGGCAGTCGCCGCGGTGATTCTTTACATCGTTTTCAAAGATTTCAACCTGTATATCCAGATCAGCCTGGGCCTATTCGTGATCGGCCTGGCCCTTTTTGCCATTCTCGACCCTGAGCGGGTGCGGCTGCTTCTGACCGGGCGCCAGGCGCGCCACAGCAGCAATGCCCTGGTGCTGGTCCTCGCTTTCACCGGAATCCTGGTGGTAATCAACTACCTGGTCTATCAGAACCCGAAACGCTGGGACCTGACCGAGGATCGAACCAATACCCTCGCGCCGGAGACTCTGGAGACGCTGGAACGGCTGCCCCAAACCGTGGAGGCGGTCGCCTTTTACACGACCCGGGTGGACAGCACGCAGGCTTCCAGTCTGCTTGCGCAATACGAGTTCAACTCGAACGACCAGTTCGAATACCGGTTCGTCAACCCTGAAGAGGACCCGGTCGCGGCCCAAAATGCGGGCATTACCCGGGATGGCACCCTCCTGCTGGCAATGGGGGACCGCCAGGAGCTGATCACACCGGTAACCGAGGCGGAAGTAACGGAAGGGCTCGTGCGGCTGATGAGCGACCGCCTGAGCGTCTATTTCCTGACCGGACACGGCGAACCCTCGCTCCAGGCGGGCGGTCAGCGCAGTTTCTCCCAGGCAAAAGCGGCGCTCGAGGCGAAGAGCTACGTGGTGAACGAGCTCAACCTGCTCACCACGAACCAGATCCCCCAGGACGCGAAGGTCATCGTGGCCGGAGGGGCGAACGTGCCGCTCTCCGCAGAGGAAGTGGCCCTGCTGCAGGGGTTCGTCGAGGGCGGCGGTTCCCTCATCGTGCTTTCCGAGCCCGAGTTTTTGACCAGCTTCGGCGAGGCGGAAGATCCGCTGGCCGCGTTCCTGCAGGAAGCTTACGGGATTGCGCTTGGGGAGGATCTGATTCTGGACTACAGCACGAACCAGCTCTCCCTGGCCCTGGCAGGCAGCTACGCCGACCACCCCATCACCCAGAGTTTCAGCACCACGGTCTCCTATTATCCGACCGCCCGCAGCGTCAGCTCCGGCGAGGTGGAGGGATATACTTCTCAGGAACTGGTCGCGACCTCGCCGCAGTCCTGGGCAGAGAAGGACCTGGAAGCCCTCCAGAGCGAGGCTGCGCCGCAGCCGGATGAAGGCACAGATCTGATGGGGCCAGTGCCGGTGGCGGTTGTCTCGCAAGACCTGTCGGGCAAGCAGCGGGTTGCCGTGTTCGGCGATGTGGATTTCGCTACGGACCAGTACTTCGTCGAGTATGCCAATGGGGATATGCTGGTGAACACGATTGACTGGGCCGCAGAGCAGGAAAACCTGATCAACCTGACCCAACCCCAGCTTACCCAACGCTTGATCGTGCCGCCCACCACGCAGGCGCAGGGATTAATCCAGCTCGTTTCGATCTTCCTGCCGCCGGCGCTGGTGCTGCTGGCCGGTGTGGTGGTGTTCATCCAGAGACGCAGGAGGGGTTAGCGGGATGATCCGGCGCACGACACTGATCGTCCTGGCAGTTTTTATCCTGCTGGTAGCGCTGGCCTGGGCCCTGCAGAACCCCAACTCGCCGCTGCAGAGAGAGGCGGCCACACCGACGGCGGGGACGACTGCCGTGCCTCTATTCGACTTTCAGCCTGAAGCGGTGACGGGCCTGCAAATCCGGGCGGTTGGCGCACCGGCGGCGCAGGCCACCGAAACCGCCCGGGCCGAGGCGACTCTGCAGGCCACCCTGACCCGCACGCCGACCTCGACCCCCACCCTGGCGGTAACCGGTACCCTGACGGCCACCGCCACGCTGCCGGAACCGGAAGTATATTCCGAACTGGTGTTCGCGAAGGATGGGAGCGGGGTCTGGTCGGCGGTTGGGCTGGATGAGATGCTCTTGGAGAGCGGTACGGTAGAGTCAGCCCTGAGCCAGCTCATTTTGACGAGCCCGCTGGATACGCTTGAAACTCCGCCGCCCCTGGATGTGATCGGCCTGGAGCCCCCGCGTTACGCGCTCACGCTGAGCCTGGAGGACGGGAGCGAGCACACCGTGCTGATCGGCGGGCGGACGGTGACCGGCAGCGGTTACTACCTGCAGGTGGACGGCGGGCCGGTGGCGGTGGTCAACCAGTTTTCGGTGGAGACGTTGATCGACCTGCTGGAGGAGCCTCCGTTTGTGCCAACCCCGACGCCGGGGACGGGCGAGACGCCCGAACCCGAGGCGACAGAACAGGGGACGGCGGCGCCGTAGAGATCCCTCGTTAAAGGATCCCAATGTGGTATGATCAGCGCCCGGACGGCCTGTTCTACCGCATTGGGATCGTTCGCTGCCTGGTTCAGGAACACATTTCGCCGGCCCGCAGCCAGGTTTTTGGATGCGATACCCGGCGTTGCAGATCCGTTGCCGCAGGGAATTGGTACTTGATTTCCGGCAAAAAAAAGTGTATCCTGAGTAAACGATAAAAAACATTTCCAGAGACAAAAAATGATTGATGAAGATTTATTGAGCGATATCGAGGAACGGGATGAGGAACACCCTGCCGTTGCTCGGTTAATTGAACTTGGGCGGCAGAAATCATATGTAACCATCGATGATATCCTGACCTTCTTTCCAGAAGCGGAGCAGGATGTTGACCAACTGGAAGAAGCGTTTGCGGCTCTGATCAGTGCCGGCGTCCCGTATATTGACGAAGCGCCGGCCCTGGGACCCAGCGATGAAGAGCTCTCGGAGGACGAGGACGAGGCGGAAGAAGAGACTCCCCGAGACCTCGCGGCAGACGATAATTATCTGGCCAATATCGATACCGACGACACCATCGGCCTGTATCTGAAGGAAGTGGGCCGGGTGCCGCTGCTGACCGCAGACGAGGAGGTCACCCTCGCCCAGAGGATCGAAAACGGGCGCCTGGCGCGGGAAGAACTGGCGAAGGGGAATGTCCTCCCGCGGCGGCGCAGGGACCTCCAGCTCCTGATTGAAGATGGTTGGGCGGCCCGCGAGCACCTGATCACAGCCAATTCCCGGCTGGTGATCAGCGTGGCAAAGAAATACATGGGCCGCGGCGTGCCCTTCCTGGACCTGATCCAGGAGGGGAATATTGGCCTGATCCGGGCAGCCAAGAAATTTGACTACCGCCGGGGCCATAAGTTCAGCACCTACGCCACCTGGTGGATCCGCCAGGCGGTGACCCGGGCCATTGCGGACCAGGGGCGGACGATCCGCGTTCCGGTCCATATGGGCGACCAGATCAATAAACTGCTGCGCGTCCAGCACCAGCTCACCCAGCGCCTGGGGCGCGATCCCTCGGTGGAAGAGCTGGCAGACTCGCTGGATGTCACCCCGGCCAAGGTGGAGAACATGATCCAGGTGGCGCGCCGCCCGCTTTCCCTGGAGACGCCCACGGACGACGAAGAGGACTCCGTCCTGGGCGACTTTATCCAGGATGAGGAAGTGCCCGCGCCGGACGAATCGGCCACGTACAACCTGCTGCGGGAGCACCTGGAGAGCGTCCTGAACGGGCTGCCGCCGCGAGAAGTGCGTATTCTGCAGCTCCGCTACGGTCTGTTGGATGGGCAGGCCTACACCCTGGAAGAGGTGGGCCGCAAGATGGGCGTCACCCGCGAGCGGGTGCGGCAGATCGAAGCGCAGGCGCTCAGCCGCCTGCGGCACCCGGCGATCCGGCGCAAACTGAGAGAATACCTGGGGTAGCCGCGCTGCTCCACCCGCGTTTTGATAAAGAAAGCATAAAAAGATCGGCGTTGATAACGCCGATCTTTTTGTTGGCTCTATCGTGGAG
>JAEWYL010000100.1 GCA_023395675.1 Chloroflexota bacterium
CGGGGCTGGTGGAGGCGTACGATCTGGCGCTGGACCTGGACGACCCCGGCCTGGTACGGCGCCAGACCTGGGAGAATTCGCTGGTGAGCCGCCGCAGGGACCTGGCGGACCTGGTCCGGCTGCAGCTATACGGGGTGATGTGGGCGGCGACCGGCATTGACCAGGACATCCCGCAGGATTACACGCCCCGCATGGAAGACCTGCCGGACGATGAGAGCTTCCACGAACTGGGCCCGCCTTCTCTGCCGGAGGAGGCCATGGCTTTTGAGATCCTGGAGGCGGGCCGGCGCGCGGCGGGGAGCGTTCCCATCCTGTTCGTCAACGAGCCAATGTTCACCAGCCGGGGGGAGAACAGCGATATTCGCTATAATTTTTACTACCCGCGCTGGGCTTACGACGACTACCGCGCGATGATGGCGGCGCGCGCCAGGGAGCAGGGCTGGCTGTACCTCGATCTCTGGGACCTGGTCTCGCCGCAGGAATTCACCAACAGCGCGGTGCATATGAGCCCGGAGGGGACCCGGCTGCTGGCGCAGGCGCTCACGGCCGAGATCCTGAGGCTGGCGAACTAAGATCCTATCCTAAAAGTTTATTTATGTTGGGATGAGGGCTGCGCCCCCATCACATCAACAGTATATTTTTCGGATTGGTGCTAAGGGTCTGGACGGCTCGAGGCGCGTGAATTTGTTATAATGCTCTGCCGATGAGAAAAGCTACCCTGCTCTGCTGCCTTGTGGCGCTGTTGGTCCTGGCGAGCTGCGCGAGAGCGGAGAACGCCGCTACCCCCGCGCCGGCCGTCTTCCGCACGGCGACCCCGCCTGATCCCGGCGGTACGGCCCCGGCCGAAAGCGCTTTCACGACGGACGAACCTGTGCCTGCATCCTTGACCACGCTGGAGCCCAGCTCGGCGGCTCCTACGGAGCTTCCGGCTGCCACGGCCACGGAGGATGCACCTGCCCCTGAGCCAACCAGCCCCACCGAGGAACCAGGCCCGCAGGCCGGGCCTGACCGGCGCCTGGAAGCGGATGAATGGCAAAACCTTCCGGTGATCCCAGCCGTCAGCCCGCGCGCCCGGGAGATTTTCCAGCGCGGGTTGCAGCTCGGTCGCAATCCTCACGCCTTTTCCAAGGTGGGCGACTGCGGCAGCACGCCCGCCTGGTTCCTGGGCGACTTCGACCGCGGGCCCAGGTTCTACGAGCTGGGCGAGTTCACCGCTCTCGAAAACGTGATCGCCCATTTCCAGGGCTCCTTCGGGCGCGCCAGCCTGGCGGCAAAAGCGGGCTTCAGCACCTCTTCCCTGCTGGCCCCGCTGTGGGCCGACCGGGAGCAGTGCGAGGCGAACGAGAACCCGCTCGCGTGCGAATACCGGCTGCACAACCCCAGCATCGCCCTGATCACGCTGGGCACGAACGACGTGTGGCACGCCGATTCGTTCGAGCCGCAGATGCGCCAGGTGATCGAGTATTCGATCGAGCTCGGCATCCTGCCCGTGCTCGCCACCAAGGCGGATAACCTGGAGAAAGACGGCTCGCTGAACGCCACCATCGCCCGACTGGCTGTGGAGTACGAGCTGCCGTTGTGGAATTACTGGCTCGCCGTCCAGCCTCTGCCCGACGGGGGACTGCAGGAGGATGAAGCCCATATTACCTGGGGCGCCAACCGGTTCAACGACCCGAACGCCATGCAGAAGGGCTGGCCGGTGCGGAACCTGACCGCCCTGCAGGTGCTGGACAGCGTGCTGCAGGCTGTGAGCGAGGAATGAGAGCCATGAACACCGAGACAACAGAAAAAATCGCCGGGGACCTGGCGGTCTTTATCACGACCGAGATCCTGAAACAGCCCGGGCGCAGCCTGAAGAGGGACGAACCCCTCATCAGCAGCGGGCTGATTGACTCCTTCAGCCTGGTGGATATCGCTCTGCATGCCGAAAATACCTACGGGGTGCGCATTGACGATACGGAGCTGAACGCGGAGACCTTCGACACGCTGGACCAGCTCGCCGGCCTGATCGCCTCCCGGCGCTGACGGCGGCGCCATGTCCAACCTGGCCCGGACCCTGTACAACACCTTCATAGAGACGCCTGAAAAAGCCGCGGTGCACCTGCTGGACAGCAGGGAGGCGGACCGGACCCTCACCTGGGAGGCCCTGCTCTCCGGCGCGGCGGGTTATGCGCGCGCCTATGCCCGGGCCGGCCTGCAGCCGGGGGAGATTGTGATCCTGATCCTCCCCCACGGAGAAGACCTGCTCTTCTCCTTCCTCGGGGCGGTCCTGCACGGAGCCGTCCCCTCCATTATGCCCTACCTGACCGAAAAACTCTCCCCCGAGCGCTATGAGGAAGCGCTTCAAGCCCTGTTCAGGATCGTCTCTCCGGCTGCAGCGGTCACCTACCCGCAGTTCGAGGCGCGCCTCCGGCGGGCAGCCGCGGGGACGGCCTCATTCCGCGGGCTGCTGCTGAGCGGTACGCTCTCCCCCATCCAGCCGCAGGCGGCGCAGCTGCCCGGTCTCGAGCGTCCTGCGGAGGAGATCGTGCTGCTGCAGCACTCGTCCGGCACCACCGGGCTGCAGAAAGGCGTGGCGCTCTCGCACCAGGCTGTATTCAACCAGATCGAAAGCTATACGCAGGCTATCCGGCTGGATGCCCGGGACGTGATCGTGAGCTGGCTGCCCCTCTACCACGACATGGGCCTGATCGCGGGCTTCCTGCTGCCCCTGCTCACCCGCACTCCCCTGGTACTGATGTCGCCTTTCGACTGGGTGCGGGCGCCTTACCGCCTGATGCAGGCGGTCAGCCGCTACCGGGGCACGCTCACCTGGCTGCCGAACTTTGCCTACAACTTCTGCGCGCAGAAGATACGCGCCCGCGACCTGGAGGGGGTGGACCTGTCCAGCTGGCGGGCGGTGATCAACTGCTCCGAGCCGATGTACCTGCAGAGCCACCTGCTGTTCCAGGAACGGTTCGCCCCCTACGGGCTGAGGGCGGAAGCCCTGGCGACCTGCTACGCGATGGCGGAAAATGTCTTCGCCGTCACCCAGGGCGGAATCAAAGCCCCGGTGAGCGTCGATACGGTGGATCTGGAGAGCCTGCTGAAAGCGCAGCGCGCCCTGCCGCTGGAGGCCGGCCAGGCCGAAAAGGAAGGCCGGAAAGCGGCGCGCCTGCTGTCGGCAGGCCGCCCGATTACCGGCACCCGGGTGAGGGTGGTGGACGGGCAGGGCCGCGACCTGTCCGAACGCCAGGTGGGAGAGATCGCGCTGCAGAGCGACTGCATGCTGACCGGCTATTACAACCGCCCGGACCTGACCCGCAAGGCTTTCCTGGACGGCTGGTACCTGACCGGCGATCTGGGCTACCTGGCGGGCGGGGAGCTTTACATCACCGGCAGGAAAAAGGATTTGATCATCGTGGGGGGGAAGAATATTTACCCGCAAGACCTGGAATACCTGGCAGGCGAGGTGGAGGGGATCCACCCCGGGCGGGTGGTGGCCTTTGGGCTGCT
>JAEWYL010000112.1 GCA_023395675.1 Chloroflexota bacterium
GCGCACAGGTCGAAGATGGCGTGGAAGGCGCGCTGGGCGTTGGCCGCCATCTCCACGTACAGGTGCACCTGGGGCGGGTAGGTGGAGTCGAGCACGGCGCTGCGCACGGCGTGGGGGAAATCGCGCATCAGGGTCAGGGCCAGGCGCGTGCCGTAGGAGACGGCGTACAGGTTGAGCTGGGGGTAGCCCAGGGCGAGGCGCAGGTCCTCCACATCGGCGGCGCTGGCGGCGCTGTGGTAGGCCGCCAGGTTCACGCCCTCCTCCTGCAGCCGCTGCCCGCAGCGCTGGAGGGTCTCGGCGGGGCGGCAGTCCAGCCGGGGCTGCGAGCGGCCCGTGCCGCGCTGGTCGAAGAATACCAGGTCCCTCCCCTCGAGCGCCGCGTCCAGGCCCCGTTCGAACAGGGCGCGCGCCTCGTCCAGCGCCGACTGGCCCGGCCCGCCGGAGAGATAGACCAGCGGGTCGGGGGCAGGGTCCGCGGCCCGGCTGCGGAAGACCGCCACGTGCAGGCGAATGGCGGCGGAATCCGGCGCCGCCCGGTCCTCGGGCACGCTCAGGTAGCCGCACTCCGGCTGGTAGCCCTCGGGGAGGGCGAAATCGCACGGCGCCGGCTCGAAGCTGAGCGGGCCGGCGACCTCCTGCGAGGGGGCCTCCGGGGAGGGGGAGGGCGCCGCGCCTGGCGTCTCCGTGAAGGCCCCGGCCTCCGGTGCATCCGTGGGGAGCGCCGCGGCGGCGGGTGGGGCGGGCGTGGGGGAGGGGAGGCCGGGAGCTGCCCGGGTGGAGACCAATACGGTGGGCAGCTGGGGAGGCGGGGGCGTGGCGCTGGGGCCGGACGGCTGCCGCGGGTCCGGCGCTGCGCTCCCGAGCGCCCGGCAGGCGCCCGCGGCCAGGCAAAGGATCAAGATCGAGAGGGTTATAAACGCTGTCCTGCCCCGAATCATGGCCTCCTCCTGCAGCGCCGAACGCCGCCATTCCCCCGCTTCCATAAGGGTGATTTTGTTGTTCCGGGCGGCTGAGCCTGGGTCAGGCCGCTGCCCAAAACACCAAAAATGCCTCCTGTGGTTGTTTATTCCATGCTGAGGTTAATATAGCACAGCTTTGGCGGGGCGAATCAGGCGGTGGGCGGGGAGAAAAACTGGAGCTTGTCAGACAATATGACTGATCCGGTCGAAATATGACAATGCACGTTCTTTTTTATGCTAAATATTACTGGTAACTCCCTTGCTTGACGACTAAACTAAGAACCTGAAGGCTGTAGACTCGCTGTAACTCCACGAGCTATTGTGATAGCGCAGCGGCTCCCTGCGATCACTAAGCCGTAACACTGCAGAAACAGCAGACGGTGTCTCACGCCAGGACGAGTGAGAGCCTCTCTGCTGTTTTTTGAGATAAGAGAGCCGCACGAATAACGTAGATTAAATCTGAGCAAGACTTGGATTATTTTAAACATGGAGGCAGTTATGAAACGACCCATGGTAACGATTGATGGGAATGAAGCAACCGCATTTGTCGCTCACAAACTGAGCGAGGTCATTGCCATCTATCCGATTACCCCTTCGTCGAACATGGGCGAGCACGCTGATGCATGGTCGGCGCAAAAACGCCCGAACCTGTGGGGCACCATTCCGCAGGTCATCGAGATGCAATCCGAGGGCGGCGCGGCGGGCGCGGTGCACGGCGCACTGCAGGCCGGCGCCCTTACCACCACCTTCACCGCCTCGCAGGGCCTGCTCCTGATGATCCCCAATATGTACAAGATTGCAGGCGAGCTGACCTCGGCTGTGTTCCACGTCACCGCGCGCTCCGTGGCCTCGCACGCCCTGTCAATCTTTGGCGATCACTCCGACGTCATGGCTGCCCGCCAGACCGGCTGGGCCATGCTCTCCTCCGCCTCCGTCCAGGAAGCGATGGATATGGCCCTGATCGCTCACGCCGCCACCCTGGAGGCGCGCGTGCCCTTCCTGCACTTCTTCGACGGCTTCCGCACTTCGCACGAGATCAACAAAGTCGAAAAACTGCTGGATGAAGACCTGCGCGCCATGATCAGCGACGAGCTGGTGCAGGCTCACCGGGCCCGCTCCCTTTCGCCTGACCGCCCCGTCATCCGCGGCACCGCCCAGGACCCCGACGTGTTCTTCCAGGCGCGCGAGACGGTGAACCCCTTCTACGCCGCTACCCCGGCCATCGTCCAGAAATACATGGACAAATTCGCCGCCATCACCGGGCGCCAGTACCACCTGTTCGATTACTACGGCGCTCCCGACGCCGAGCGCGTGATTGTGCTGATGGGCTCCGGCGGCGAGACCGCGGTCGAGACCGCCAGGTACCTGATCGAGCGCGGCGAGCGCGTGGGTGTGGTCCAGGTTCACCTGTACCGGCCCTTCTCCGTAACCGCCTTCCTCGAGGCCCTGCCCCCGACCGTGCGCTCCATCGCCGTGCTCGACCGCACCAAAGAGCCGGGCGGCGCCGGCGAGCCTCTCTACCAGGATGTCATCACCGCCATCAACGAAGGCCTGGCGGAGGGCAGCGCCCCCTACCAGCAGTTCGCCAGCCGGCCCTATCCCCGGGTCATCGGCGGGCGCTACGGCCTGGCCTCCAAAGAGTTCACCCCGGCCATGGTCAAGGGCGTCTACGACGAGCTCTGCAAGGCCGAGCCCAAGAACCACTTCACCGTGGGCATCGTGGACGACGTCAGCAATTCCAGCCTGGACTTCGACCCCTCCTTCAGCATCGAGATGCCCGAGACCGTGCGCTGCGTGTTCTGGGGCCTGGGCGCCGACGGCACTGTGGGCGCCAACCACAACTCGATCCGCATCATCGGCGAGCAGACCGACAACTTCGCCCAGGGCTACTTCGTGTACGACTCGAAGAAGTCCGGCTCGGTCACCATCTCGCACCTGCGCTTCGGCCCCAAACTGATCCGCGCCCCGTACCAGATCAGCAAGGCCCAGTTTGTCGCCTGCCACCAGTTCTCCTTCATGGAGCGCTTCGACGTGCTCAAGTACGCCGAGCCCGGCGCGGTCTTCCTGCTGAACAGCATCTACGGCCCCGAGGTTGTCTGGGACAATATCCCGGTCGAGGCCCAGCAGGCGATCATTGACAAGAAGCTGCGCTTCTTCGTGATCGACGCCTACGAAGTGGCTAAGAACACCGGCATGGGCGGGCGCATCAACACCATCATGCAGACCTGCTTCTTCGCCATCTCGGGCGTCCTGCCCCGCGAGCAGGCCATCGCCGAGATCAAGAAATCCATCGAGAAGACCTACGGGCGCCGCGGCGAGGCCGTGGTGCGGGCCAACTTTGAAGCGGTAGACCAGACCCTGGCGAACCTGCACGAGGTTAAGGTCCCGCAGACCGCCACCGGCACGCTCACCCGCCGCCCGGCTGTCCCGGCTGGGGCCCCCGACTTCACCCGCCAGGTGCAGGGCATGATGCTCGCCCGCGAAGGCGACCGGCTCCCGGTCAGCGCCTTCCCGCCCGACGGCACCTTCCCCTCCGGCACCACCCAGTGGGAGAAGCGCAACATCGCCCTGGAGATCCCGGTCTGGGAATCCGACCTATGCATCCAGTGCGGCAAGTGCTCCTTCGTCTGCCCGCACGCGGTTATCCGCGAGAAGGTCTACGATCCGAAGTACCTGGAAGGCGCTCCCGAGGGTTGGGTGGGCGTGGACGCCCGCTGGAAAGAATTCCCGGGGATGAAGTACACCCTGTCCGTCTCCCCCGAGGACTGCACCGGCTGCGGCCTGTGCGTGGAAGTCTGCCCTGCCAAGGACAAGAGCCAGGTCGGCCGCAAGGCGATCAACATGGCCTTCCAGCCGCCCATCCGCGAGGTCGAGAACGCCAAATGGGATTACTTCCTCACGCTGCCCGAGGTGGACCGCACCGCCATGAGCGTGAAGACGGTCAAGAATTCGCAGCTCCTGCAGCCGCTGTTCGAGTTCTCCGGCGCCTGCACCGGCTGCGGCGAGACCCCCTACATCAAGCTGGTCTCGCAGCTCTTCGGCGACCGCTCCCTGGTCGCCAACGCCACCGGCTGCTCGTCCATCTACGGCGGCAACCTGCCCACCACCCCCTGGTCGAAGAACCGGGAAGGCCGCGGCCCGGCATGGGCTAACTCGCTGTTCGAAGACAACGCCGAGTTTGGCCTGGGTATGCGCCTGACCGTGGACAAGCACACCGAGTACGCCCGTGAGCTGCTGCCGCAGCTGGCCGGCGTGATCGGCGAGGAGCTGGTGAATGAGCTGCTGAACGCCGACCAGAGCGGCGAGGCCGGTATCCAGGCCCAGCGCGAGCGGGTGGACCTGCTCAAGCAGCGCCTGGAGAACGTGGACGATCCGAAGGCGCGCGATCTGCTCAGCCTGGCGGACGTCCTGGTGAAGCGAAGCGTGTGGATCATCGGCGGCGACGGCTGGGCCTACGACATCGGCTACGGCGGTCTGGACCACGTCCTGGCCTCCGGCCGCAACGTGAACATCCTGGTGCTCGATACCGAGGTCTACTCCAACACCGGCGGGCAGGCGTCCAAATCCACCCCGCGCGCCGCGGTGGCCCGCTTTGCCGCTCAGGGCAAGGCCATGCCCAAGAAAGACCTGGGCATGATCGCCATGGCCTACGGTTACGTCTACGTGGCCCGGGTGGCCCTCGGCGCCAGCGACCAGCAGACCCTGAACGCCTTCATCGAGGCCGACGCTTATGATGGTCCTTCCCTGATCATCGCCTACTCGCACTGCATCCAGCACGGGATTGACCTGCGAAACGGTCTGACCCAGCAGAAGCTTGCGGTGGCGAGCGGTCACTGGCCTCTCTACCGCTTCAACCCGGCCCTGATCCCGGATGGCAAGAACCCGCTCTCGATCGACTCGAAGGATCCTTCGATCCCGTTTGAAGAGTACGCTTATAACGAGACCCGTTACAAGCAGCTTGTCCGCACCGATGAGGCGCGCGCTGAAGAGCTGATCAAGCTGGCTCAGAAGGACGTGCGCAGCCGCTGGGACCTCTACCGCCAGATGGCCGCCATGCACTACGACGGCAACGGCAAGAACGGCTCCAACGGCTCGGACAGCAGCGACTGAGAAGTGAGCTGAACACCAGACCGGCGGCCGGGCAGAAAACCGGCCGCCGGTTCTTCTAAACTTTAGAAAAAAAAAGAGGGATAAAAAATGGTTGACCTGACGACTACCTATTTAGGAATGACGCTGAAAACACCGCTGGTGGCCTCCTCCTCGCCGCTCACGCAGAAGGTGGAGACGGTCCGCCAGCTGGAAGAAGCTGCCGTCTCGGCCGTGGTGCTCTACTCGCTCTTTGAAGAGCAGATCATCCGCGAGAGCATCCGCCAGCACGAGGACATGGAGCGCGGCGCCTACTCCTTTGCCGAGGCCACGACCTTTATCCCGGAGATCGGGCGCTACAGCATCGGCCCGGAGACCTACGTGCAGTACCTGAGCAAGGTCAAACAGGCTGTGAATATCCCCGTCATCGGCAGCCTGAACGGCGCCACCACGGGCGGCTGGATCGAGTACGCCCGCAAGATCGAGGGCGCCGGGGCCGACGCCCTGGAGCTGAACCTCTACTATCTGGCGACCGATCCCGCCGAGACCTCCGCCGACCTGGAGGAGATGTACATTTCCCTGGTCAGCGACGTGGTTCAGAAGGTGAGCATCCCCGTGGCGGTGAAGCTCAGTCCCTTCTTCACCGCCCTGCCCAATTTCGCCCGCCGCCTGGTGCAGGCCGGCGCCAGAGGCATCGTGCTCTTCAACCGCTTCTACCAGCCCGACCTGGACCTGGAGGAGCTGGAGGTGATGCCCAACCTGACCCTGAGCACCTCGGAAGAGCTGCGCCTGCCGCTGCGCTGGATCGCCATCCTCCACGGCAGGGTGGAGGCGGATTTCGCCCTGACCAGCGGGGTGCATACCTCTACCGATATGCTCAAAGCCCTGATGGCGGGCGCCAGCGTCGCCATGACGGCCTCCTCCCTGCTGAAAAACGGCGTGGAGCACGCCGGGGTGATCCTGGACGGGGCGCGGGAATGGATGGAAACGCACGAGTACCAGTCCGTTTCGCAGATGAAGGGCAGTATGAGCCAGAAATCGGTAGCCGAGCCCAGCGAGTTCGAGCGGGCGAACTACATGAAAGTCCTCAGCTCTTACTGATGCGCCAGCCCCTATAGCTGGATAGAATCAAAAACCGGTCCGTCTACCGTAAAGGCAGACGGACCGGTTTTTTGTGTGGAGGCTTACAGAGGGGGAACCTTGGTGTGATTGTTCCAGCCGGGCGCAGCCCGCCCGAAACCCACGCGTACTCCCTGAACTGTGTAAGGTCCTGTGAACAATATTCTCAACCAGCACCAGCCCGGTTCTGGGTGCTGGAGGCGCCGGCCGCCTGGTTTACAGGCATGGAGCGCTCCCGACCCGCCGGGCAGTGGTCGTCACTGCGGGTGGGCGGATCAGGCTATACTTCTTCAGGTTCAGCAGGCACTTCGGCGTACTTTTTGTGCCGGTAGACGATCCGCCCGCGGGTGAGGTCGTAAGGCGACATCTCTACCCGCACCCGGTCTCCAAGCAGGATGCGGATATAGTACTTGCGCATCTTGCCCGAGAGATATGCGAGAACGTCATGCCCGTTTTCCAGGCGCACTTTAAACTGAGTGCCCGGCAGCGCCTCTACCACAGTGCCTTCAACCTGAATTTTGCCTTCGTCTTTAGCCATCCGCACCTCCTGAATGCGTAAATCTCATCAAACCAATCTTCTTGTCTATCCCAAAAAGGGTTTGATGTTCTGGGCGGTTCAACCCCCCAGAACACCCACACCCGGTTATTTCAGGATAGCTGCTTATTCGTATTCCGTGTACTGCCGGCGCTTCAAACGCCGGATGGATTTCTTCTTCTGAATACGGCGCAGCTCACTCTTGGAGACAAACCAGCGCTTGCGGCGAACCGTGCTCAGGATACCGCTCTTGGCCACTTTCTTGCGAAAACGCTTGAGCAGCTGGTCCTGCGATTCGTTAGGACGTAGCGTTACAGATGCCAATTTTCTCACCTCCTTCCGCGTCAGCGTGGTTTTAAAAAACAAAAATCCCACAGGCGTTCGTGGGACACAGTCCGGTCCTTACTGTCGTTCCCATTGCTGGTTCTGCAATGCGC
>JAEWYL010000300.1 GCA_023395675.1 Chloroflexota bacterium
GGTTTGTGCGGGCGCAGCCCGCACAAACCACTGCCCCCTGACCAACTGTGTGACTTCTATTCGATAATCATTTTGTGCTTGAATTTATTTCCCGCAAATCAAGCGGGTACCCATCACGACCGGCCGCTCTAAAACGGGGTTTTCGAGGCTGGTCAGGTCCGGGCTTTACCGTGAAACAGAAAAAAACGTAACTTTTGCGGATCAGAAGCGTAGATACAGGCGAAGGAAAACAGGCGGATGGCGCAGTTTGAGCTGGAAAACGCGGTGCTCTGGTCCGACCCCGAGCTGCTGGTAATTGACAAGCCCGCCGGGCTGGCGACCCTGCCGGAGGGCTGGGAGCCGGAAGCGCCGCACGTGAAGGGCCTGCTCGAACCGCGCTTTGGGCCTTTGTGGATCGTGCACCGGCTGGATAAGGGGACCAGCGGCGTGCTGCTGCTGGGGCGCAGCGCGGCCGCGCACCGGGCGCTGAACGGGCAGTTCGAGAGCCGCCAGGTGGAGAAGGTGTACCACGCCCTGGTGGCCGGAAGCCCCGCCTGGCAGGAGCAGACGGTCAGCCTGCCGCTGCGCGCCGGGGTGGGCCGCCGGAAGCGCACCGCGGTGGACCACCGGCAGGGCAAACCGGCAGAGACGGCGCTGCGCGTATTGGAGCGCTTTGGTGAGGCCAGCCGGGTCGAGGCCCGGCCGCGCACCGGGCGCACGCACCAGATCCGCGCCCATCTGTGGGCGCTCGGTCACCCCATCCTGGGCGACCGGCTTTATACCCTGCCGGAAGAGGCGGGCGCTCCCCCGCTTTCCCCCGGCCGCCTGGCCCTGCACGCCTGCGCCCTCACGCTGCTGCACCCCCTCAGCGGCGAGCGGCTGGCGTTCGAAGCGCCCTACCCGCCGGAGTTTTCCGCCGCCCTGGAACGGCTGCGCCAGGGCAAATACCATGCCGGGTGAGAGCACCCACAGTTTTGTTAATCCTTTATCAGAAACTCTCAGGCATAAATGGGATTTCTTGACGTTATTTTTCCAGCATGGTATGATCGTATGCATTGTTTTAGCACTCTAATGAAGAGAGTGCTAAAAATGAGCCGGTAGCGAAATGCAAAAAATGAGCGATCTTACTGAGCGACAGAAGCTGATTTTAGCCCTGGCAATCCGCCACTATATCGAAAAAGCCCAGCCCGTCGGTTCGGTGAAGTTAGCCGAGACTTATGACCTGGATATCAGCCCGGCGACGATCCGCAATGAGATGGTGGTGCTGACTGAGAAGGGCTATCTGCGCCAGCCGCACACTTCCGCCGGGCGGGTGCCCACGGAAGAGGGCTACCGCTATTTCGTGGGGCAGTTGATGGGGCAGACCGACCTGCCCCTGAACACCAAACGCACCATCAGCCACCAGTTCTACCAGGCCGGGAAAGACGTGGACCGCTGGATGAGGCTGGCGGCCTCTGTCCTGGCGCACCAGTCTCAGGCCGCCTCGCTGGTCACCGCTCCGCAGACCGAGCAGCCGCGCTTCAAGCACCTGGAGCTGATCGGCACCCGGGGGCGGCAGGTGCTCATGGTGCTGGTGCTGCAGGGCGGCGACGTGCGCCAGCAGATGCTGATTTTAGCCGAAACGGTGGGCCAGGAGCGCCTGAGCGCCGCAGCCAACGAGATCAACCGCCTGTGCCAGGGGCAGTCCCTGGAAGGGATCCAGGCAGCCGCTCCCCAGTTAGACGCGCTGGGCCAGGACGTGCTCCGCCTGATCGTGGATGACCTGCAGCACCAGGACAGCGTGCTGGGCGGCGAGGTGTACCGCGACGGCCTGACGCAGATCCTGGCAGAGCCGGAGTTCGCCGAGGCCGACGCGGCGCGCAAAGCCCTGCGCGTGCTCGAGGAGCGCTCTTTCCTGGAAGAGCTGCTGCGCAGCACCGTCCTGACCGCCAACGTGGGCGGGGTGCAGGTGCTGATCGGCGGCGAGGGCACCTGGGAAGAGCTGCGCGACTGCTCGATGGTGCTGGCGCGCTACGGCGCGCCCGGCGTGGCGACCGGAACCCTGGGGGTGTTGGGGCCGATCCGCATGGCCTACGGGCGCACCATCTCTACGGTACGCTTTGTTGCCGGGCTGCTGAGTGATCTGGTGGTCGAAATGCATTCGGATTAGCAGGCAGCGCCGGCGATTTCTCAATCAGGAGTGGACCAAAAAATGACAGATGCAAATGCCGATTTCGAGAATGATGAATTCTACGAAATGACGGAAGAAGAAGCCGCAGAACTGGATGCACATCAGGACTCGGCGGAAAACGGGGAGAATGACGTGTTGAGCGAATTGGAGGAATGCCGGGCAAAAGTCAACGAGTACCTGGAAGGCTGGCAGCGCGCCCGGGCCGAGTTTGCAAACTACAAACGCCGGGTGGAGCGCGACCAGTCCCAATACCAGCTGAATGCTGCCGGGAACGTGATCCGGCGCTACCTGGATATTCTGGATGACCTGGACCGGGCCCTAAAAAACCGCCCGCAAGAAGGCGAAGGGGCCGCCTGGGCGCAGGGGATCGAACTGATTTACCGCAAATTCCTGAACCTGCTGGAGGCCGAAGGGGTGGTGGCGATGGACAGTGAGGCGCAGTTGTTCGACCCGAACCTCCACGAAGCGATTTCCAGCGAAGACTCACCCGCTCACGAGAGCGGGCAGATCATCGAAGTGCTCAAGCAGGGCTACCTGATTGGCGACCGTGTTCTCCGCCCGGCGCTGGTCAGAGTGGCCAGATAGGCGAGCGCGCAGTTTTTACATTAAACGCGAGGAGTGAGCAATTATGGCGAAAATCATTGGAATCGACCTGGGTACGACGAACTCGGTCGTGGCGGTGATGGAGGGCGGCGAGCCGACCGTCATTCCTTCAGCCGAGGGCGAACGTCTGGTCCCCTCTGTGGTAGCGGTCAATAAAAATCACGAACGCCTGGTCGGGCGGGTCGCCCGGAACCAGGCGGTGGTCAACCCCGAAAATACCATTTTCTCGATCAAGCGCTTTATGGGCCGCAAGTTCTCGGACGCCGAGGTGCAGCGGGCTCTCTCCCGCGTCCCCTACCGGGTAGCTGAAGCGGCGAACGGCGATGTGCGCGTGGTCCTCGACGGCAAGGAATATTCCCCGCCCGAGGTTTCGGCCATGATCCTGTCCAAACTGAAGGCAGACGCCGAAGCCTACCTGAGCGACTCGGTCACCCAGGCGGTGATTACCGTCCCGGCCTATTTCAACGACGCGCAGCGCAATGCCACCAAAGATTCCGGAAAAATCGCCGGGCTGGAAGTGATGCGGATCATTAATGAGCCCACGGCTTCCTCCCTGGCTTACGGTCTGGACCGCAAGAAGGACGAAGTGATCGCGGTCTACGACCTGGGCGGCGGCACCTTCGACATCTCCATCCTCGACGTGGGGGATGGGGTCTTTCAGGTGCGCTCCACCTCGGGCGACACCTTCCTGGGCGGCGACGACTTCGACCAGCGCCTGATTGATTATATTGCCGACGAGTTCAAACGCGAGAACGGGATTGACCTGCGCAACGACCGGCAGTCGCTGCAGCGCTTGAAGGAAGCCTCCGAAAAGGCCAAGATTGAGCTCTCCAGCCTGATGCAGACGGAGATCAACCTGCCCTATATCACCGCCGACGCCAGCGGCCCGAAGCACCTGGTGATGACCCTGACCCGCTCCAAACTGGAGCAGCTCACCCAGGACCTGGTGGAACGCTCGCTGGGCCCGGTGCGCCAGGCGCTGAAGGACGCCGACCTGCAGCCCAACCAGATCGGCGAGGTAGTGCTGGTGGGCGGTATGACCCGTATGCCGGCAGTCCAGGAAGCGGTGCGCAAGCTCTTCGGCAAGGACCCCCACAAGGGCGTGAATCCGGATGAGGTGGTGGCGATCGGCGCGGCGATCCAGGCGGGCGTCCTGGGCGGCGAGGTGAAAGACATCCTCCTGCTGGACGTCACCCCCCTGTCGCTGTCCGTGGAGACGCTGGGCGGCGTGGCTACCCCGCTGATCGAGCGCAACACCACCATCCCCACCCGCAAGAGCCAGATCTTCTCCACCGCCTCCGACTCCCAGTCGCAGGTCGAGATCCACGTGGTGCAGGGCGAGCGCCCTCTCGCCAGCGATAACAAATCGCTGGGCAAGTTTATCCTGGACGGCATCCCGCCCGCGCCGCGCGGCATCCCGCAGATCGAAGTGACCTTCGATATTGATGCGAACGGGATTCTGAAAGTCACCGCCCAGGACAAGGCCACCGGGCGCAGCCAGCATATCACCATCACGGCCTCCTCCGGCCTGAGCGACCAGGAAGTGGACCGCATGCGCCGGGAGGCCGAGTCGCACGCGGATGAGGACCGCCGCCGGAAAGAGCTGATCGAGGTGCGCAACACGGCGGACAATACGGTCTACACCGCCGAGAAGACCCTGCGCGACCTGGGCGACAAAGTGCCGGGCGACCTGCGCAGCCGGGTGGAGGACAATGTGGCGAAGGTCCGCCAGGCGATGGAGACCGATAATGCCGAGGAGATCCGCACCGCCACCGACGCCCTGATGCGTGAAGTGCAGCAGATCGGCGCGGCCGCCTACCAGCAGCCCGGCCCAGAGGCCGGAGCACCGGGCGAGGAGGGGCCCTCCGGTCCCAAGCCGGAAGAGGGCGGCGAGGACGTGGTGGACGGCGAGTTCCGCAACGTATAGAGGTATCTGACCGGTTCCAATGAATGCAGAGCGTTGGGGCGCTGCCGCAAGGCGCGTCCCAACGTTCTGGCGTATCAACGAGTAAAACTATGGCCCAGCGTGATTACTATGAAGTTCTCGGCGTTCCCCGCGGCGCCTCATCCGAAGACCTGAAAGGCGCCTTCCGCCGCCTGGCCCGCCAGTACCACCCGGACGTGAACAAAGCGCCGGACGCGGAGGAGCGGTTCAAGGAAATCAACGAAGCCTACGCGGTCCTCTCCGACCCTGAAAAGCGGGCGGCTTACGACCGCTTCGGGCATGCGGGGGTGCGCGGCATGGGCGGCGCGCCGGACTTCACCACCGTAGACTTCGATTTCGGCGATATCCTGGGAGAGATCTTCGGGTTCGGGGGGATGGGGCGCAGCTCGCGGCGGGCGCGCAATGCGCCGCGCCGCGGCCGGGACCTGGAGTATTACCTGGACCTGACGTTCGAGGAGGCCGTTTTCGGGGCTACCAAAGATGTGGACATCAGCCGCGACGAGGTCTGCTCGACCTGTTCCGGCAGCGGGGCCGAGCCGGGCACCAGCGCCACGCGCTGCGCCACCTGCGGCGGGCGGGGCGAGGTGCGCCAGTCCATCAGCGGGCTGCCGATTGTGCAGGTGGTCACCTGCCCGACCTGCCAGGGCCGGGGCGAGGTGATTTCCACTCCCTGCCACACCTGCCAGGGCCGGGGCCTGGAGCGCCGCTCGCGCCGCATTGTGGTCAACGTGCCGCCCGGGGTGGACACGGGCACCCAGATTCGCTACGCGGGTGAGGGCCAGCCGGGCATGAACGGGGGGCCGAACGGGAACCTGTTTGTGATCACACGGGTCAAACCGCACAAGTATTTCCGCCGCCGTGAGAACGATATTCTGCTGGACCTGGACATCAACGTGGCCCAGGCGGCCCTGGGCGCCGAGGTGGAGATCCCCACCGTGGACGGGCCGGTCAATCTCAAAATTCCCTCGGGCACCCAGCCCGGCAAGGTGCTGCGGGTGAGGGGCAAGGGCGTCCCCCGCCTGCAGGGCTCGGGCCGCGGGGACCAGCTGGTGGTGGTGAATATCGAGGTGCCCACGCACCTGAGCGCCGAACAGCGCCAGCTCTTCGAACAGCTCGCCCGCAGCCTGGGCAGCGAGGTCCGGCCCCAGGAGCGCAGCTTCCTGGACTGGCTCAAAGAGACCCTGGGCGGCTGAGCGATGAGCGCCAACAACGCGGCTGAATCCTGGCTGGAGATCTCGCTCACCGTGGACGGCGAGCTGGCGGAGGCGGTGGCGGAGGTCCTGGCCCGCTACGTGCCCAACGGGGTGGCGGTGGAAAGCACCCTGATTGACCCGGACGGCGAAGGCCGCCCGGTGGGGCCGGTGCGGGTGATCGGCTACCTGCGCATGGACGCCGATTACGAGGACACCCGCCGCAAGCTCGAGGAGGCCCTCTGGTACCTGGGCCGTATCCGCCCCCTGCCCGAGGCGCAGTTCAAAGTGGTGCAGGAGACGGACTGGGCCGAGGCCTGGAAGCAGCACTACCATCCCATCCCAATCGGGCGCAGGCTGATGATCGTGCCCGCCTGGCTGGAATCTCCCGACCCGGCCCGCATCGCCATCCGCATGGACCCGGGGATGGCCTTCGGGACGGGCACGCACCCGACCACCCAGCTCTGCCTGGAGTTTATCGAAGAACTGCAGACCGGACCTAACCCCCCGCAGCAGGTGATTGACGTCGGCTGCGGCTCGGGGATTCTTTCGGTGGCGGCTCTCAAGCTGGGGGCCGGGCGCGCCCTGGCGGTGGACATTGATCTGGCCGCGGTGGACGCCAGCCGGGAGAACGCGGAGGCCAACGCGGTGGCGGAGCGCCTGGAGGTCGGGCGGGGCTCGGTGGGCGAGGTCCTGTCCGGCGCGTTCTCGTTCCGCCGGGCGCCGCTGGTGCTCGCCAATATCCTCGCCCCGGTGATTATCGCCCTGTTCGAGGACGGCCTGGGCGAGCTGCTGGACGGAGAAGGGCGGCTGGTCCTGTCCGGGATCCTGGAAGGGCAGGCGCCGGATGTGCTGGCCGCGGCTGGAGCGCACGGGCTGCGCCTGGTCGAGCAGCGCCAGATCGGCGAGTGGGCGGGCCTGCTGGTCTCAAAGTAACGCTCAAAAAATATTTAATTATTGAGTGGGGCGAGGAAGTCGCCCCACTCAATAATTAATCTTTTAGGGGATAGGTTCTAAGACTCCCTAATGATTTCATGGAAAGTTATAAAAAAATATTTCCGGAAGTTCTGCTATGATCTACATAGCAGAGAGGCATCACCGCCGCACACCATTACCGCCCAGGATCGAGCCATTCATTGAGGTATCCTCTGCACGCTGGGGTAGCGGGTTCAGTTGCTGAAACAATCTGTCCGCATAACGGCTTGCATCTCTCCTTCACCCGTCCGGCCAGGCCCCTACCCCAGCTTATTTTTCCCCCCTGAACAACAAAAAAACATCTCCCGAAGGACCGCAGCTCTAGTCGCGCAGGTGCAGTGAAATTAGGCGGGCGGCTGTGCGCCTACCAGCACGTCGAGCAGCGCCTCGGGAGCGGCCGCCTGCGATAGCAGCACCCGTTCCCGGTTGTAGATAAAGCCCTCGGCGAAGGCGTGCTCCACCATTTTCAGCAGCGGGTCGTAAAAGCAGCGCACATTGAGGAGCCCCACCGGCTTGGAGTGCAGGCCGATCTGCGCCCAGGCAAGGATCTCGAACAGCTCCTCGAAGGTGCCATAACCGCCGGGCAGGGCGATAAAGGCGTCGGAGAGCTCGGCCATGCGCGCTTTGCGCTGGTGGATCGTTTCGACCACCTCCAGGCGCGTCAGGCCGGGATGCGCCAGCTGCGGGGTGTTGAAATGGACGGAGGTGACGCCGGTCACAGCCCCGCCGGCAGCCAGCGCCCCGCCGGCGGCCGCGCCCATCAGTCCGGTCCTCCCCCCGCCGTACACCAGCTCAACCCCGCGCCGGGCGAGGGCCGCGCCCAGCGCATGCGCCGCCTCCAGGAAAGCCGGGTGGACGCTGTCTGTCGAGCCGCAGAATACGCAAATTCTTTGAATAGCAGGCATAGCGGCAATTGTACAACAAAACCGGGGCCGCGAACTTCCCTGCGCTTTTCTCGCTGGGGCCTGCTGCGACAGGGCGGGTAGGGCGCATCCCTAATTTGTCGCGGCGGGATCACACAGAAATCGCCCCTTATTTCGCCCTTTTTCAGTGCTTCGAACCGCAACATAGCCCGAACTATTCCGTATATAAAACGGTATAATAAAAAAATTACGCCCTGCTTTCGTCGCGAAATGCCTGCAATGCCGCTCCCGGAAAGGCGCAGAAGCCTTCCCGGTTTAATTTGTGGCGCAGGAGAGTGGGAAATGTCAAGCTCCAGCCTGATTTTCGCAGGTCTGGGCCTGTTTATAGAGAAAGGAAAGAGAAGTGGCAACCGTAGAGCTTACGCATATCAAGAAATCCTTTGGTCCGGTCCAGGCCGTGGTGGATGTCTCCTTTGCGGTCGAAAAAGGGGAGCTGTTTGGTCTGCTTGGGCCCAACGGCGCGGGCAAGACCACCAGTATCCGCTGCATGCTGGACATTTTCCGGCCCGACAGCGGGAGCATTTCCATCCTGGACGGGCCGATGAACGAGGCGAAAAAAGACCGTATCGGCTATATGCCCGAGGAGCGCGGCCTGTACCAGGATATCTCCCTGGAGCACTGCCTGACCTATCTCGCCAGCCTCAAGGGCGTGCCGCCTGCAGAGGCGCGGGCGCGCATGGGCGGCTACCTGGAGCGCTTTGATCTCGCCGCCCACAAGAACAAGAAGGTGAAAGAACTGAGCAAGGGTATGCAGCAGAAAGCCCAGATTATCGCCACCCTGCTGCACCAGCCCGAGCTGCTGATCATTGACGAGCCCTTCGGCGGCCTTGACCCGGTCAACACCCAGATGGTCAAGGAACTGCTGCGCGAGCTGCACAACCAGGGCGTCACCATCCTGATGTCCACCCACCAGATGCACCAGGTGGAGGAGCTCTGCGAGCGCATCGTGCTGATCAACCGGGGCGAGGTGGTGCTCTACGGCGACCTGGACGATATCCGCCGCCGCTTCGCCGGGCACGCGGTGATGGTGCGCACCGGGATCTGCCCGGACGGGAGCCGCCTGTCCGCGGCCGATTTCAGCCAGAAGGTGCCGGGCGTGGAGCGGGCGGAACAGCACAACTCGACCATCCGCCTCTCGCTCCGGCCTGAGGTGACGGAACAGGATGTCCTGCGCTCCCTGGTCTCTCAGGGTATCCCGCTGGAGAGCTTCGAGATCGCCGTGCCCACCCTGGACGAGATCTTCATCCACGTGGTGCGCGATGGCGCCCTGGCAGCCTGATTGGAACGGAAAGAACCATGAAGAAATTCTGGCTTGTCGTCTGGCATGAATATTCCCGGCACGTGCTGCGGCGGCGCTTTATCTTCGCGCTGCTGAGCGTGCCGGCCCTGATCGGCGTGATGGTGCTGGTAGGTTTTCTAGTCGTACGGATGGAGACCTCCACCGGCCCCATTGGATACGTCGACTCATCCGGTTTTCTGGCGGACCCCATCTGGCCTCAGGGCCTGGAGGACGAGCGGGAGAACCTGCGCGCCTTTACCACTGAGGAGGAAGCCCGGGCTGCCCTGGAAGGCGAGGAGATCAGCGCGTACTACCTGCTGCCGTCCGGATACCCCCAGGACCGCGAGGTGCAGCTGGTGTACTTCAAGCCGCCGCGGGAGGGGGCCGTGGAGGCTTTTGAAGAGCTGCTGCAGGCCAACCTGCTGGCAGACCAGCCTGCCGAGGTCTTCGAGCGGGTGGATTCCGGCGCGGAGCTGGTGGTGCGCACCCCCGACGGCCGCAGGGAGATTTCGGACCGCAACTGGTTCAATATCCTGCTGCCCTTCGCGGCCGGGCTGGTGTTTATGCTCGCTATCTTTACCAGCTCAGGCTACCTGATGCAGGCCGTGGTGGAGGAGAAAGAAAACCGCACCATGGAGATCGTCGTGACCTCCGTATCCCCGGGGGCTCTGATGAGCGGAAAGGTGGTGGGGATCATCGGCGTAGGTATGACCCAACTGCTGGTCTGGGTCGCCGCTGCAGTCCTGGCGGTGGTGATCGGAGGCCGGTACGTGGACTTCCTGGGCTCCATCAGCGTTGACCCGGGTTATGTGGGTCTGCTCTTTTTGATTATGATCCCCAGCTTTGTCCTGGTCTCCGCCCTGATGGCGATGGTCGGGGCGACTGTGACCGAGGAGCGCGAAGGACAGCAGATCACCGGTATTTTCACCCTGCCGGTCGTGGCGCCTTACTGGTTTACCTACCAGCTCATGAGCAACCCGAACGGGCCGCTGGCCGTCGCTTTGAGCTACTTCCCGCTCACCTCTCCGGTGGCGCTGACCATGCGCGCCGGTTTTACCACCCTCAGCACCACCCAGATTGCCCTCAACCTGGCTGTGCTGACCCTCTTCGCCCTGGCAGCCCTCTGGCTGGCGGGGCGGGCTTTCCGCCTGGGGATGCTGCGCTACGGGCAGCGGGTCTCCTGGGGAGAGCTTTTCGGACGTGCGCCTCGACAGAAGGAGGCCCAGCATGGATAAATTATTACTTGTCCTGAAAAACGAGATCATTACCACCGTCGGGCGGCGATCGTTCATCCTGACGACCATCGGCGTCCCGCTGCTCGGCGTGCTGGCTCTGCTGGTCATGTCGGCCATTAACAGTAATCCCGAGAGCGGGGCCGCCGGGGCGGTATCGAATATCTTCAGCGGGGAAACCGAGCGCAGCGCCCTCCCGGAGGGCTACGTGGACCCGGCCGGGCTGGTGCAGACCCTGCCGGAGGGCGTCCCGGCGGAGGCTTTACGGGCTTTTCCGGATGAAGACTCCGCCCGCCAGGCGCTGGAGGCCGGTGAGATCGCTGCCTTTTACCTGATCGCGCCGGACTATCTGGAGAGCGGCGAGCTGGTATATATCCGCCCCGACTTCAACCCGCTTTCCGCCTTCGACCAGTCGGGCCTGATGCAGTGGATCCTCACGGTCAACCTGCTCGGCGGCGACGAAGACCTGGCGCAGCGGATCAATAACCCCATCACGCCCGAGGTGGTCTCGCTGGCGCCGGAGCAGGAGACGCGGGACGAGGACAACCCGCTCACCTTCTTCCTGCCCTACGGGGTGACCATGCTCTTCTACGTGATGATCATGATGTCCTCCAGCTTCCTGCTGAACAGCGTGACCAAGGAGAAGGAGAACCGCATCATGGAGGTCCTGATGGCCTCCGTCTCCCCCCGGCAGCTCCTGATGGGGAAGATCGCCGCACTGGCGCTGGTGGGGCTGGGGCAGACCGTGCTCTGGGCCGGGACGGCGATTACCCTCCTGCGCCTGAGCGGGCGCACCTTAAGCCTGCCGGCCTCATTCCAGCTGCCCCTCTCGTTCCTGCTCTGGTCGGTGGTCTTCTTCCTGCTCGGGTACGCCATTTACGCCAGCCTGATGGCGGGGGTCGGGGCGCTGGTCCCGAATCTGCGGGAGGCCTCGCAGGCGACCTTTGTGGTCATCATCCCGCTGATCATCCCCCTGATGCTGATCACCCCGATCATTGATGATCCGAACGGCGCGCTCGCCACCGGGTTGAGCCTCTTCCCGCTCACCGCGCCGGTAGTGATGATGACCCGCCTTTCGGCCGGGGGCGTGCCCGTCTGGCAGCCCCTGCTGAGCGCCGGGCTGCTGCTGCTCACGGCATTCATCATCCTGCGCATGGTGACGAACCTCTTCCGGGCCCAGACCCTGCTTTCCGGGCAGCCGTTCACCCTGGGACGTTTCTTCCGTTCCTTGGCGGGGCTTGCCTGAGCCGGACCAGGGCGCAGTTTTAGAGCTTGAAATGTTGTGAAAAAGGAGGTGTGGTGTGCGGGCAAAGCCTGCATGCCGCACCTCCTTGACTTAACTCGAAAGGTGGGAGAAGGATGGAGATTCAAACTGTGGACGTGCCGATTCTAAGGTTGGGCAGCCAGCGCCTGACCGGCGCCGGCTTCAAAACCCCGCAGGAAGTGGTGGACTGGCTGGTGGCTGTCCAATCCCAGGATTTTGCCGGGGCGAAATGGGCGCTCGGGCTGCGCATGCAGAACGCCGCCGACAGCCGGGTGGAGCAGGCCTTCAATGAGGGCGCCATCCTGCGCACCCACCTGCTGCGCCCCACCTGGCATTTCGTCACCCCGGCGGATATCGGCTGGCTCCTGGCGCTCACTGCGCCGCGCGTGCATGCCGCCAATGCCCATTACTACCGCAAGCTGGAGCTGGACGATGAGACCTTTCGCAAGAGCAGCGCTGCCCTGGAGCAGGCCCTGGCTGGCGGGCAGTCGCGGACGCGCGACGAGCTCAGGGAGGTGCTGGAGCGGGCCGGAGTCCGCACCGGCGACGGCCTGCGCATGAGCTACCTGATGATGGGGGCCGAGCTGGACGGAGTGATCTGCAGCGGGCCCCGGCGCGGCAAACAGTTCACCTATGCCCTGCTGGCGGAGCGCGCGCCGGAGGCCAGGGCGCTGGCGCGTGAGGAGGCCCTGGCGGAGCTCGCCCTGCGCTATTTCCGCAGCCGCGGGCCGGCGACCGTGCAGGATTTCGCCAAGTGGTCGGGCCTGACGGTCGCCGACGGGGAGGCCGGCCTCCAGGCGGTGAAATCCAGGCTCCGGCAGGAGGTGGTGGACGGGAAGCCCTGCTGGCTTTCCCCGGAGGAACCTCAGGCCTCCCTCAATCCTCCGCTCGTCCACCTGCTGTCCATTTTCGACGAGTACATCTCCAGCTACAAGGGCTGGAGCGCCATCGTGGATACGGACCGCGCCAACAGGCTGCAGGCGCTGGGAAACGCCCTGACCTATATCCTGGTCATCGACGGGCATATTGTGGGGGCCTGGAGGCGCACCCTGCGCCGGAGATCTGTGAGCCTCGAGACCAGCCGCTACGCCGTATTGAGCGAG
>JAEWYL010000301.1 GCA_023395675.1 Chloroflexota bacterium
CGGGTGCGCGGCTCGGATTTCGAGGCGGTGGACGCCAGCGGGCTGATGGGCAGCCCCAACTCGGCCCGGGTCGGGCCGCGAGCTCCGGCGGACGATTTCCTCTGGCTGCCGCTGCTGACCGGTAATTGAGGACCCTGAGAAACAATCTAAAAAAATTTGGATGTAGTTCTGTGGGGCGCCGAAAACGCCCCACAGAACTACATAATCATTATTCGGATAGGTTCTATAGGTCTCCAAGACCTTCAGGGGTTTTGTTGGCGCCCTGCAGCGCCTTTCTAATTGTTTAGGCGCCGCTCGAGTTTGGGCTTTTTCTCCTCTCCGGGTGATAGAATTATGGTCAAATTCCCGAGAGGAGCATGAGCCATTTAATGCAGGATCAACCCACACTGAAGCAGCTCCTGGCCGAGCCGGAGAACCTCGAAGACCTCAATATTCCCTCCAGTATTGTTATCGACCTGATCCTGCGCCTCCTTTTCAATGAGGGCAACGTCGCCTTCAGCCGCTTCATCGAAGTCCTGAAGATCTCCAGCCGCATCATTGACAGCCTGCTGCTCTGGATGCAGAAAGAACACCAGGTGGAGGTCTCGCGCGCCACCTCGGACCTCGGGCGGTTGGGCTACGTCTATTCCCTGACCGACGCCGGCCGGCAGCGCGCCCGGGACGCGCTGGAGCGCAGCCTCTACGTCGGCCCGGTCCCCGTCCCCATCAACCTCTACCAGCACGGCATCGAGCTGCAGACCCAGAAGCGGGTGCGGGTCGCCGCCGAGCAGGTGAAGGAAGCCCTCAAAGAGCTGATCCTGCCCCCCAATTTCCACCGCCGCATCGGCCCCGCCATCAACTCGGGCGCCTCCCTCTTCCTCTACGGCCCGCCCGGCAACGGCAAGACCACCATCGCCCAGGCCATCGCCCGCCTGATCGCCGGCACCGATCCCATCTGGATCCCCTATTCGCTCACCGCGGGCGGGCATATCATCCAGATCCACGACCGCCTGATCCACAAAGCCCTGCCCATCGGCAACGGGCGCACCAACGAGCTGGGCCGGGTGGACCGGCGCTGGGGCCTGTTCGAGCGCCCCTCGGTGATGGTGGGCGGCGAGCTCAAGATGGACGCCCTGGAGCTGCGCTTCGACCCCATCGCCAAGATCTACGAAGCCCCCTTGCAATTGAAGGCCAACGGTGGTATGTTTCTGATCGACGATTTTGGCCGCCAGCAGGTGCGCCCGGGCGACCTGCTCAATCGCTGGATCGTACCGCTCGAAAGCCATATGGACTTCCTGCGCCTGACCAGCGGGCAGACCATCGGGGTCCCCTTCCGCCAGCTCACCGTGTTCAGCACCAACCTGGACCCGAACGCCCTGGTGGACGACGCCTTCCTGCGCCGCATCCAGATGAAGGTGGAGGTGGGCTCCCCCGACGACAAGCTGTTCTACCAGATCTTTGTTTTCAACTGCAAGCAGTTCGGCATCCCCTTCGACAAGGACGCCTTCCTGTACCTGCTGCAGAACTGGTACCGCCAGACGGGGCGCGCCCTGCAGGCGGTCCACCCGCGCGACCTGCTGCGCATCATCAAGGCGGTGTGCGAGTACGACGGCACCTCGCCCAGAATGACCAACGAGCTCGTCGACGAAGCCTGCCGCAGCTATTTTGTAGACTGACCCACGCTTTACCCGGCCCGCTTTCCGGGGCCCAGGAGGGGGTCAGGTCTCCAGAGGCGCAGGACAACCGCTACCGGGTAAAGAACATGGGAAACTCTATTCTCCAACAAGAAATCATGGAACAACCCCGGGTGATCCGCAGGCTCCTGGAAGAGGAGCGCGGCCCCATCGCGCGCCTGGTGGAAGAGGTGCGCGGCACCTTCGATTATGTGGTCATCGCGGCGCGGGGCACTTCGGACAACGCCGCCCGCTACGCCCAGTACCTGTTCGGGGCGCACAACCGCCTGCAGGTGGCCCTGGCCACGCCCTCTTTATTCAGCCTGTACGGCAGGCCGCCCAGCCTGGACCGCGCCCTGGTGATCGGCATTTCACAGTCCGGGCAGTCGCCCGATATCGTCTCCGTCCTGGCCGAAGGGCGCAGGCAGGGCCGGCCCGCCATCGCCATCACCAACGACCCGGCCTCGCCCCTGGCCGAAGCCGCCGGAAGGGTGATCCAACTCCACACGGGGAAGGAGCAGGCGGTGGCGGCCACCAAGACCTACACCGCCTCGCTGGCTTCCCTGGCGCTGTTCTCGGCCCTGCTGGATGAGGACGGCGGCCACGCCGGCGACCTGGAGCGCCTGCCGGGGTACATCGAAGCGGCCCTGGAGAGCCTGGAGCCGCTCATGGCCCGGGTGGAGCGCTACCGCTATATGGACCACTGCGCGGTGATCGGGCGCGGCTTCAACTACGCCACCGCCTTCGAGATCGCCCTCAAGGTGAAGGAGCTCACCCGCACCGTGGCCGAGCCTTATTCCTCGGCCGATTTCCGCCACGGGCCCATCGCCCTGGTGCGAGAGGGCTTCCCGGTGATGGTCCTGGCGCCCAGCAGCGCCGTCTCCGCCGATATCCAGGACCTGACCGCCGATATCCTGCGCCGCGGGGCCGAGCTGCTGTTGATCTCCGACCAGCCCGAGCTGCTCCGGCAGGCGCACCTGCCCCTGCCGCTCCCGGCCGGGATGCCCGAGTGGCTGAGCCCCATGGTGGCGGTGCTGCCGGGGCAGCTCTTCGGCCTGCACCTGGCCCTGGCGCGCGGCTTCAACCCCGACCAGCCGCAGGGCATCACCAAGGTCACCGAAACACTCTAAAACGCCGGCTGTTCGCATCCGCTTGGAAGGGAGGAGAAAATGGCTGCATTCAAGCGCATTGGAGTGCTGACCGGCGGCGGAGACTGCCCGGGCCTGAACGCAGTCATCCGCGCCGTGGTGAAAACCGCGGTGAACGTCTACGGGTGGGAGGTCATGGGCGTCGAGGACGGCTTCGAGGGCCTGATCCTGCCCGGCAAGGGGCAGACCCTGGGCCTGCAGGAGGTGCGCGGCATCCTGCCGCGCGGCGGGACCATCCTCGGGACCACGAACCGGGCCGACCCCTTCCATTACGCGGTGCAGACCGAAACCGGCGTCCAGGTGACGGACGTGTCGGACCGGGTGGTGGAGCGCATCCAGGAGCTGGGCCTGAATACGCTGGTGGTGATCGGCGGCGACGGCTCGCTGCGCATCGCCCACGAGCTGATGCAGAAGGGGGTGCGCGTGGTGGGCATCCCCAAGACCATTGACAACGATATCGAGGCCACCGAGGTCACCTTCGGCTTCGACACGGCGGTGAACACCGCCATGGAGGCCCTGGACCGGCTGCACACCACCGCCGAGAGCCACCACCGGGTGATGATCCTGGAGCTGATGGGCCGGGACGCCGGCTGGATTGCCCTGCAGGCGGGCATCTCCGGGGGGGCGGACATCATCCTGATCCCCGAAATCCCCTTTGACCTGGATACGGTTTTCGAGAAAGTGCAGGAGCGCAACCGGCGCGGGGCCGAATTCAGCCTGATCGTGACCGCCGAAGGGGCCCATCCCGCCGGCGGCGAGGCCCTCTACCTGGCGGAACAGGAGCCGGGCGGCATGCGCAGGCTGGGCGGGATCGGCGAGGCGCTGGCGGGGCAGCTGCAGGAGTGCTGCGGCGTGGAGGTGCGCGTCACCGTGCTGGGCCACCTGCAGCGGGGTGGCTCGCCCACCGCCTTCGACCGCCTGCTGGGCTCGCGCTTTGGGACCGAGGCGGTGCATATGATTGCCGCAGGCAGGAGCGGCTATATGGCTGCGCTGCAGGCGGGGCGCATCGTGCCGGTGCGCATCGCCGAGGCGGTGGCGCGCCAGAAATACGTTCCCCTGGACAGCGACCTGATCCGCACGGCGGCGGGGCTGGGCATCTCCCTGGGCGCCCGGCTGGCCCCGGAGGGTGAAGGGGCATGAAAAAGCCGCGCAGCGGCGCGCGCCTGCAGGTGCGCGGGGCGGTGCGCTCCATGAACCTGGCGCGCCAGGCCCTCAGCGCCGGGCTGCACCCGGGCTCGGTGGAGAGTTTCCGCCGCCAGGTGCTGGACAGCATCGCCGAGCTGGAGGCCATCTGCCGGAAGCACCGGATCACCCCCCAGGAGCTGCCCGGACCCTCCCGCCAGGCCTACCTTTACCTGAAATCCATTGATCTGGAGCGGCTGCCGCTTCAGAACCAGGACAGCCGCCCGGCAGCCGCGCCCCCGCAGAGCCCGAACCGGGTGGCTTTTCGCGGGCTGCTGGCCTTCTGCGACCGGCTGCAGGAGGAGCTGGGGGCGCTGGCGGGCGCCGGGAATGGCGCGGACCTGGAGCCGGTGCGCGGGCGCATCCGGGAGACCGTGGCGCCCATCGAGGCCGGCGGCGGGCCGGACCGCCTCAGCCCGGCGGACCTGGCCCCGCCTTCCCGGCGCGCCTACGGCTGGCTCAAGTTTCTCCTGCGCCCGGGCCGGCTCGAACTGCACCTGCAGGCCCTGCGCCGCGCCCGCCAGGCGGCGGAAAAAGCCGCCTGCCGCAGGGGGCTGCCCCTCACCCGCCGCAAGCTGCCGGTACAGGTGACCTTTTTCAACACCGCCACGCTCTACCGGGCCCGCGCCCGCCGGGGCGTGCTCCATCAGACCGCCAGCGAGGCCTTCATCGGCGCAGGACCGGAGGTGATGGAGGCCCTGGTCTGCGCTGCGCTCGGTGCGGGCGGGGAGAAGGCGGCGCAGACCCTGCGCGCCTACGCCGACAGCCCGGCTTTCGCCGGGATGCTCGCGGAGCTGGCCCCGCCCGAGGCGGAGCGGGATTCGGCCGCCCGCGGGCGGCATTTCGACCTGATGGCGGTGTTCGAGCGCGTGAACCGCGAATACTTTGAGGGCAGGGTAGAGCGCCCGCGCCTGGTCTGGAACAGCACCCTCACCCGCCGCAAGCTGGGGCACTACCAGCCCGCTTCAGACACGGTGCTGATCAGCATCACCCTGGACCAGCCCGGGATTCCGGAGGCTGTGATAGACTTCGTCATGTATCACGAGCTGCTGCACAAGGACCTGGGCATCCCCATTGTGAACGGGCGGCGGCAGGCGCACTCCCCGGCCTTCCGCCGGGCTGAAAAAAAGTTCCGGCAGTTTGCCGAAGTGCAGGAATTCCTGAAGACTCTATGAACTTCATCGAAAAAACCATGATGGGGCTCCGCCGGTTGGGCCTGGCCAATTCTCTGCGAGTTCTGCAGTACACCAGTTATAAAGAGCGTATGGACCGGAAATGGGCGCCGCAGGGGACGGCAGGCAAAGGGGCGGACCAGCCCCCCCGCACCCCCGGGGCGCTGCGAGCGGCCGCGGCCGCTCCGCGCGGGGCCCGGTTCGCCTTCGAGAGGGCGGAACTGGAGATCGTCTTCCTGGCGCAGGACCTGGCGCGCCTCTCCTGGGGTCCGGGGCAGGCCCCCCTCCCCTACGCCACCTCCCCCTGGAGCCAGCGTGAAGAGGCCTCGCAGGAGCCGCCGGTCGAGGTGGAGGAGACCACCCGCGGCTGGCGCCTGTCCAGCCCGGCCCTGCGGCTCGAGATCGGCCGCGAGGGTGAAATCCACTTCTACGACCCCGGCGGCGCCCTGCTGCGGGTAGAACGCCCGCCGGAACGGCGCGGCGAGACCTGGACCCAGTGCGCCGCCCTGCAGGCCGGAGCCCAACTCTACGGCCTGGGGGAGCGCGCCGCCGGGCTGAACCTGGCGCGGGGCGATTACCGCCTGTGGAACCGGGACCCGGTGAGCGACCGGGGCACGCAGGACCCCCTGGACCCCCTCTACCTGACCATCCCGGTCTACCTGGCCCTGTGGGACGGGGGCAGCTACCTGGTCTTTTACGAAAACTCCTTTCCGGGCAGCCTGAGCTTCCGGGCGGGCGAGGCCAATGCCGCCTTTTCCGGCGGGATGCTGCGCTCCTATTTCATCCCCGGGCCTCCGGCGCAGGCCCTGGAACGCTATACGGAGCTGACCGGGCGCGCCCCGCTGCCGCCGCGCTGGGCGCTCGGCTACCACCAGTCTCGCTGGGGCTACCGCAGCGAGGCCGACCTGCGCGCGGTGGCGCAGGGCTTCGCCGAGCACGAGATGCCCCTCAGCGCCATCCACCTGGACATTGACTATATGGACGGCTACCGGGTCTTCAGCGTGGACCGCAAGCGCTTCCCGGACCTGCCCGCCCTGGCGCGCCAGCTGGCCTCCGGCGGGGTCCGCCTGGTCGCCATCCTGGACCCGGGCGTGAAGACCGACCCCGAATACCGGCTCTACCGGGAAGGCCTGGAGCGGGACTGCTTCTGCAAACTGCCGGACGGCAGCCTGGCCCTGGGCGTGGTCTGGCCCGGCTGGACCGCTTTCCCGGACTTCACCTCGCCCGAAGCGCGGGACTGGTGGGCCGGGCAGTACCCGGCGCTCCTGGAGGCGGGCGTCGCCGGTTTCTGGCACGACATGAACGAACCCGCCACCCTGGCCGCCTCGGGGGATTCCACCATCCCGCTGGGCGCCCGGCACGCCTTCGAGGGCCGCGGCGGGGACCACCTGGAGGCGCACAACCTCTACGGGCTGCTGATGAACGCCGCGGGCTACGATGGGCTGCGCCGGGCGCGCCCCGAGAGCCGTCCCTGGCTGCTCTCGCGCTCCGGTTGGGCTGGGATGCAGCGCTACGCCTGGAACTGGACCGGCGACACCGACTCCACCTGGGAGGACCTGCGCAGCACCCTGACGATGGTCCTCGGCCTGGGGCTCTCGGGCGTTCCCTATTCCGGCCCGGATATCGGCGGCTTTGGGGGCAACCCGCCCGCCGAGCTGTACCTGCGCTGGTTCCAACTGGGCGCCTTCCTGCCCTTCTTCCGCACCCACTCGGCGGTGGAGTACAACCGGCGCGAGCCCTGGGTCTACGGGGAGCCGTACACCTCCATTCTCAGGCAGTTCCTGCGCCTGCGCTACCGGCTCCTGCCCTACCTCTACACCCTGGCCTGGGAGGCCAGCCGCACGGGGCAGCCCCTCTGCCGCCCCCTGTTCTGGGATAACCCGCAGGACCCGGCGCTGCGGGCGGTGGAAGACGCCTTCCTGCTGGGGGAGGCCCTGCTGGTCGCGCCGGTGCTGGCGCCGGGCGCCCGGGAGCGCAGCCTGCACCTGCCCGCCGGGGAGTGGTACGACTTCTGGAGCGGGGAGCGGCTGGCGGGCGGGCGGCAGGTCACCCTGCAGGCCCCGCTGGAGCGCATCCCCCTGCTGGTGCGGGCGGGCAGCCTGCTCCCCCTGGAGGAAGCGGGCCGGATGGTGTTCCGGCTTTACGCCGGGGAGGGCACGAGCGCGCTCTACCTGGACGCCGGCGACGGCTACGGGCCGCACCGGGTGGAGCGCTTCCGGCTTTCGCAGCGCGGGGGCGCCCTGGAGCTGGATTGGGAGACGGAGGGGAGCTTCCCCTTCCCCTACTCGCAGGTGGAAATTCAGGTCTGCGGCCTGCAGCCGGGGAAGGCGGAGCTGGACGGCGCGCCCATCCCCCTGGAGGACGGGCGCCTGCATACCGCCCCCTTCAAAAAGCTGCGGTTCGAGCCGGCGCGTCCCTGAACGGACGCGCCGTTTTATGCTTCACCCCGGCTGGAGCGCCGCCCGGGTGAAGCACACTTCACAGGCTGGACATAATCAAAGGGCTATGGATTTCAATCACTACTTCACAAACGAGGAACTGGAGGAGCTGCTGCCCGCCTGGGTCGAGCAGTACCCCACGCTGGTACGGCTGGAGCGCATCGGCGAGAGCTACGAGAAGCGCCCGATCTGGCTCCTGGCCCTCACCAACCAGGAGAGCGGGCCGGACGCCGATAAGCCGGCGCTGTGGATTGACGCCAATATCCACGCCACCGAGATCGCCGGGACCACCACCGCCCTGCTGATCGCCCACGCCCTGCTCAGCCGCTACGGGCAGGACGCCCAGGCGACCCGGCTGCTGGATGAATGCGCCATTTACATCGTCCCGCGCCTCAACCCCGACGGCGCGTCGCTGGCGCTGGCCGACCGGCCTCGCTATATCCGCTCGGGCGTGCGGCCGTATCCCTTCGGCGAGAAAGACGAGGGCCTGCACGAAGAGGACATAGACGGCGACAGGCGCGTGCTGCTCATGCGCATCCCCGACCCGAACGGAGACTGGAAGGTGAGCGCGCTCGACCCGCGCCTGATGGAGAAGCGCGCCCCGGACGAATGGGGCGGCGAGTACTACCGCCTGCTGCCGGAGGGACGCATCGAGGACTGGGACGGAGACCTGATCCGCATGGCGCGCCCCGAGCAGGGGTTGGATTTCAACCGCAATTTCCCCTTCCAGTGGCGCCCGGAGGGCGAGGAAAGCGGCGCGGGCCCTTACCCGGCCTCCGAGCCCGAGATCCGGGCGGTGGCGGACTTCTTCTCCGCCCACCCGAACATCAATATCGCCCTCACCTACCACACCTTCAGCCGCGTGATCCTGCGGCCCTACAGCACCAAATCCGATGACGATATGGAGACCTCCGACCTGTGGGTGTTCAAGAGCATCGGACAGCGCGGCACCGAGCTGACCGGCTACCGCAACGCCTCCACCTTCCACGACTTCAAATACCACCCCAAGGAGGTCACCACCGGGGCCTTTGACGACTGGCTCTACGACCAGTTCGGCATCTTTTCCTTCACCGTGGAGCAGTGGGATCTGCCCACCGCAGCCGGGATCAAAGAGCGCAAATTCAGCGAATGGTTCCGCCTGCACCCGCACGAGGACGACCTGAAGATCCTGAAATGGGCCGATGAACACGCCGGCGAGGGGGCTTACGTGGACTGGTACCCCTTCGAGCACCCCCAGTTGGGCCGCGTCGAGCTGGGCGGCTGGGACCTGATGTATACCTGGCGCAACCCGCCGGTGGGCCTGATGGGGGCCGAGGCGGAGCGCAACCTGCCCTTCGCCCTCTCCACCGCCGAGATGCTCCCCCGGCTCAGCCTGCGCACCCTGGAGATCGAACCGGTTGGGTCCGCCTCGGTAGAGACCGCCGCGGAGAGCGGCCCGGAGGCCGGCGCGGGCGCGCCGCGGGTGGAGGCCCTGGCCGCCTCGCCCGAATCCTCCCCGGGACGGGCGGCGGGCGGCGCGGCGCGCGCCCGGAGCGAGGGCGGCTTGCGCGATTACCGCCTGCGCCTGGTGGTGGAAAACCGGGGCTACCTGCCCACGAACACCAGCGCCCAGGGGAAGAAGCGCACCTTCGTGCGCCCGGTGCGCGCGGAGCTGGAGCTGCCCGAGGGCGCCAGCCTGCTGAGCGGCAAGCGCCGCACCGAGTTGGGGCACCTGGAGGGGCGCAGCGGGAATTTTTGGGCCACGCAGATCTGGGTAGCCGAACCGACCGGCCACCGGGCCCGGGCCGAGTGGCTGCTGCGCGCCCCTGCCGGGACGGAGATCCGGGTCAATATCCTCAGCGACCGGGCCGGGAATATCCGCCGCACCCTCAAGCTGGAATAGAGAGAACAGCATGGAAACCATCGTCCAGCAAAAAGTGCGCCAGTCCGCGGGCATTCTGCAGGAGCAGGGAATTGACCTGTGGCTGACCTTCGTGCGCGAGACCTCCGCCGCCGGGGACCCGGTGCTGCCGCTGATCTACGGCCACGATCTGACCTGGCAGAGCGCCCTGATGCTCACCCAGGACGGGGAAAGCATCGCCATCGTGGGCCGGTTCGAGGCCGACAGCGCCCGCCGCACCGGGGCGTACCGCAGCGTGCTCCCCTACGACCAGGGCCTGCGGGCCCCGCTGTTGGAATGCCTGCAGCGGCTGGACCCGGGGAGCATCGCCATCAACTACTCGAAGGATGACGTGCACGCCGACGGGCTCACCCTGGGGCTTTACCAGCTCCTGAATGAATACCTGGAGGGCACGCCCTACCGGGAACGGCTGGTGAGCGCCGCCCCGGTCATCCACGCCCTCAGAGGGCGGAAGACCGCCGGTGAGGCGGCGCGCATTCGCCAGGCGGTGGAAACCACGCGCCAGATCTACGAGACGGTGTTCGAGCGCGTGCAGCCCGGGATGAGCGAGGGCGAGATCAGCGCCCTGATGCACGCCCTGCTGGAGGCGCACGGGGTGGGTCCCGCCTGGGAGCTGCAGCACTGCCCGACCGTCAATGCCGGGCCGGATTCCCCTGTGGGTCATACCGGGCCGAGCGATATCCGCCTGCAGCGCGGTCAGATCCTGCATCTGGATTTCGGCGTGAAGCAGGCGGATTACTGCTCGGATATCCAGCGCGTGGCCTATTACCTGGCCCCCGGCGAGACCCGCGCGCCAGAGCCTGTGCAGCGCGGCTTCGATACCGTGCGCCGGGCGCTGCTGGCGGCCGCGGCCGCCATGCAGCCCGGCAGGCCGGGGAAGGAGGTGGACGCGGCCGCGCGCAGCGTGGTCACCGCGGCGGGCTACCCCGAGTACCTGTACGCTACCGGGCACCAGTTGGGCCGCCTGGCGCACGACGGCGCGGGGCTGCTGGGTCCCGAGTGGGAGCGCTACGGGGATACGCCCAACTTCCCCCTGGAGGTCGGGCAGGTCTACACCCTGGAGCCCGGGCTGGCGGTTCCGGGGTACGGCTATATCGGCCTGGAAGAGGACGTGCTGGTCACCGAAAACGGGGCGGAGTTCCTAGGCCCCCCGCAGGAAGAGCTGATCTTGAGATAAGCGGAAAGAATAAAGGAATGGAGCATATGCAGTACACCAACCTTGGACGCAGCGGTTTGAAAGTGAGCCGCCTCTGCCTGGGCACCATGAACTTTGGCCCCCGGGCGACCGAAGAAGAGAGCTACGCCATCATGGACCGGGCGCTGGACAGCGGCATCAACTTCTTCGATACCGCCAACGCCTACGGTGGGAAGGTGGGAGAGGGGATCACCGAGCAGATCATCGGGCGCTGGTTCGCCCAGGGCGGGCAGCGGCGCGAGCGGGTGGTGATCGCCACCAAGGTCTTTGGGCGCATGGGCGAGGGGCCGAACGACCGGCGCCTCTCCGCCTACCAGATCCGCCGCGCCTGCGACGAAAGCCTGCGGCGCCTGCAGACCGACCATATTGACCTGTACCAGATGCACCATATTGACCGGGAGACCCCCTGGGAGGAGATCTGGCAGGCCATGGAGGTGCTGGTCGGTCAGGGCAAGGTGCTTTACGTGGGCAGCAGCAACTTCGCCGGCTGGCATATCGCCCAGGCGCAGTGCGAGGCCGCCCGGCGCAATTTCATGGGCCTGGTGAGCGAGCAGAGCCTCTACCACCTGGCGGAGCGCAGCCTCGAGCTGGAGGTGATCCCGGCCTGCCAGGACTACGGGTTGGGGCTCATCCCCTGGAGCCCGCTGGCGGGCGGTCTGCTGGGCGGAGTGCTTTCCGGGGCGAGCGAGGGCCGGCGGGCTTCGGAAGGCATCCAGAAAGGGATCGAGAAGCACCGGGAGAAGCTCGAAGCTTACGAAGCCTTCTGCCGCGAGCTGGGCGAGGGGCCGGCGGAGGTGGCCCTGGCCTGGCTGCTCCACCAGCCGGCGGTCACCGCCCCCATCATCGGCCCGCGCACCATGGAGCAGTTCGAGGGCAACCTGCACGCCCTGGAAGTGCAGCTCCCGGAAGAGGCGCTTAAGCGCCTGGATGAGATCTGGCCCGGCCCGGGCGGGCCTGCCCCCGAGGCTTATGCCTGGTAGGAAGGGAGGTTGAAATGGAATACCGAACGCTGGGACGCACCGGCGTCAGGGTCTCACCCCTGTGCCTGGGAACGATGAACTTCGGCGGCCCCACGCCGGAGGACGAAGCCGTGCGCATGATCCACAAAGCCCTGGAGGCGGGCATCAATTTCCTGGACACGGCGAATATGTACGTGGGCGGGGAAAGCGAGCGGGTGGTCGGGAAGGCGCTGGCGGGCGAACGCCGCCGGAGGGTGATCCTGGCGACCAAGGTGCACTTTCCCCAGTCCGACGACCCGAACGACCGCGGCAACTCCCGCCGCCATATCTTCCAGGCGGTGGAGGACTCCCTGCGCCGCCTGAATACCGACTGGATTGACCTGTACCAGATCCACCGCCCGGTCTTCGACCTGCCCCAGGAGGAGACCCTGCGGGCGCTGGACGACCTGGTGCGCCAGGGGAAGGTGCTCTATACCGGCTGCTCCACCTTCCCGGCCTGGATGGTGATGGAGGCCCTGGCCACCAGCCAGCGCCTGGGCCTGGCGGGCTATGCCACCGAGCAGCCCCCCTACAACCTGCTCGACCGGCGCATCGAGAACGAGCTGGTGCCCCTGGCCCTGCGCTACGGCCTGGGCCTGCTGCCCTGGTCCCCGCTGGCGATGGGCCAGCTCGCCGGGCGCTACGCCAGCGCCCGCGACCTGCCCCCCGATTCGCGCGCCGCCCGCATCGGCACCTATGCTGCCGAACGGGTGTCGGAGACCGGGATTGCCAAAGCGCAGGAGATCACCCGGGTGGCGCAGGAATGCGGGCTGACGCCCTCGCAGCTGGCCCTGCTGTGGGTGAAAGACCAGCCCGGCGTCACCGCCCCCATCCTGGGCCCGCGCACCGAGGCCCAGCTCGACGACGCTCTGCCCCTGCTGGAGATGAAGCTGGACCCGCAGGCGGCCGCCGCCCTGGACGAGATCGTCCCGCCCGGCAGCGCCGTGGCCGATTTCCACAACAACAGCGGCTGGATGAAGATGAAACTGCTGGTCTGAGGCGGAACTTGAACTACAGGATCGAAAAATCCGGCGCACAGCGCGCCGGATTTTTAGATCCTGTTCCAGGGTGGCAGCCCGGCTTACGGGCATGTTAGAAAAGAGAGAGGGGAAAAGGCCAGGCCCAGGCGGAAAGCAGCAGCAGGGCCAGGCAGGCCCCCAGGCAGAACAGCCATTTCGCCAGGGTGGCGGCCGCAGGTGGGATTCGCTCCATCGAACCGGTCCTTTCCGGAAAAAACTTCCCCGTCTCGCTCAGAATAATTGCCTCTGCAGCCATTATCGCGTAAAAGCCCCGCCTGCAGGCTTTCAAATCCGCAAGGCGCTCAAAAGACGGAAAAACGGGTGATCTGTGCGCGGCGGAGC